>NZ_JAHWIW010000022.1:0-101968 GCF_025377065.1 Pseudomonas sp. HD6422
CATGACCTCGTCAGTTACAGAGCTGATGAAATCAGGCGAGACGTCGGTTCCATACTGCTCGGACAGAAAGGCTCGGAACTCTCTGACCGTCACTCCACGGGCGTACAGGGCGATGATCTTGTCATCGAAACCGGTGTACCGCCGCTGTCAACGCCGACTTAAAACTGACCCACTTAACCCCTCGTTTGCCGAAGTAATATTGACCCGCCCGAATCACTCGTGTTGATCGTGTCCATCGTAGCTCCATCGGGGAAAGTCGGCCACTCTCGGTCTGGTCTGCAAGGTCAGCCCGTACAGCACATCAGCTCTATGCAATGAGTTCGTTGGGCCGAAAACGACAAGGCCTCAATCATTGTCGAGGCCCTGAAGATGTCTATTATTTAATTCCGAAGGAAACAAAAACCCCTATAGGTATGTGCTTGCTAGTTTTTGCAGGCTACCTGCGGAGGCGCAGAAGGATTCAGTCTGATGGGAAATATGATTGAGTTTCCAGCTAAGGGCCTCAGTTCGGAAACTGCGAGGATACACACAAGCCCCTGCCCACCATCGCTCCTTGGCCTGGTGCCTACACCTACCAATGCTTCGTAGTCTTTTCCCGGCTCCAAATTATAAACGACCGCCTGAGCACCACAGGTCCCGTAGGTGCTGCCATAGCTACCAACGGTCGCGCCGAGGGTTGCAATTTGGAACGGTAGATCAGCCCTGACGCGATATTCGGTTACCACCTCTTTGTAGACGCCTTCGGCCATCCGTATTGCAGGGATGTATTCAACAAGAGCAGGCGAAGCTCTTTCCGGCATCCCAATGCTTGCCGACTTCAGGGGGTACTGAGGGTAGTTGATACTCGCTCCCCCGCTCTGCGCGAAACGTCCGGCCTCAGCCATTTTATGACGAGTGGCAGGGGCGCACCCCCCAGTGATGCTATCTCCGTAAACATCGGAATTAGTAATCACGCGAATGCGCGCCATCCCCTCTGACTGAGTAGGCTCCACATATGGGACCGAGGGGATTCCAGAACAACCGGCAAGCATGCAAGCGAAAAGGGTTACGGAAGTGACAGCCCGCATCAACACATCCTTATGTACACGAAAACTCAAAAAAAGCCCGGCGCAATGGCCGGGCTTTGTGTGCCACTCCTCAGCAACGCGCAGGAATGACAGGGTGGGGATAATCTCGCTCAGTCGCTCACTGATGTCAACAGGCTATCGTGCAGCCTCTTTCACCAGCAGACCGTCGGCTTCCAATATCTCTCTTCGAGCGCCTCAGCAGCCTGCCCGGCGGCAACCGCAGCATTGACTGTGGTTTCGCGTCGCCAGGCCCATGCATCCAGCGAGATGTCTACCGACACGGATTGTGGCGCCTTCCGGCGTGCGCCCTTGAGCTTTGGAATGGACCACGCTGTTACCGCCTTGTAGATGGACAGTGTCGGCGCTGGGCTCGCGATGAGTGGCCGGATCTCCCATGGCACAAAGGGTATTTGTCCAGCTCAATCATGGTCTTCTTGAAGGCTGGGCCGTGGCTCTTCCTGATGCCGACACCACAACCGCGCCGTACAAGGCCTGAGCGTCAAGCTTCGTCATCGGCGGCTCTTCGCCAGATTGCGGGTCCGCTCGACGCGATCAGCAAGCCACTCCAGTAGCTCGCCAACCGTCTGCCAACCCAAGATGGCGGCCTTGCCCTCGCTCAACAAGCGCTGGCGAACCTCCGACAGCGGAGCCAGCACCACCTTGGCCGACTGATCCGGATACCACTGAAGGCATGACCAGAAACTACCAGAAGGGCACGAAGATGTGGTGTGGTCCGAGGTCGAAGCAGACCTGGATATCGATGAATTCGCTGGATAGTTTTGCGCGCATTTTGCGCAAGGACGCCCATAAAAAAATCCAGTCACCGCTAAGTGACTGGATTCTTTGGAGTTTTTTGGTCGGGACGGAGTGATTCGAACACTCGACCCCTTGCACCCCATGCGCTTATTTGGCGGATTCCCATAGATCCTATCGGACACTGCTGGACAGGCTTAAACCTAGCAAATACGGGCCTTACAGGCTACTCTTTCATCCTATAGCGTCCAATACCATCCACCACCAGCCAAGCATTTTGGTGGCACAAAAGTGGCACAAAATTCGGGCGCGATGAATTTTACTAGGGGTAGAGAGTGTCCAAAATCACGATCAAGCAATTGGAGGCACTGACAGCGCAAGATGACGGCAAGGTCTTCCGTGAGGATGGAGGATTGGTTGCCGAGGTGCGCGCCGGTGTCCGCGGAATCACGGTTCAGTTCAGCTATGAATTCAAGCTGGATGGAGCGCGAACCAGGAAGCGCTTGGGTAGTTGGCCGAAGAAAAGCTTGGCGCAAATTCGGTCTGAGCGGGACGAAGCCCGCGTACTCGTCACCAAAGGCCTGCACCCTACCCTTGCCGCCAAAGCAGCACGGATCGAGGCTCAAGCGGCAATCGCCACCACTATTGCTGAAGCAGAGCGTGAAGCCGCAGAAAACAAGACAGTGGCCGATCTCTTTGATGAGTGGATACGTGACGGCGTCTCCCGCCAGGACGGCAATGCCGAGCTGATCCGCAGCTTCAAGAAGGACGTACTGCCACTCATTGGCAAGAAGCCGCTGCGCAATCTTACTGAAAAGGATCTGCTCGCTGTCCTGCGCTCAGTCAAATCTCGCGGCCTAAACCGCACCGTCGTTATCCGCAGCAAGGACATCGGCCAGATGCTGCGCTGGGCCGAGAAACGTAAACCATGGCGCGGCCTCATGACTGACGGCAATCCAGCCGACCTGATAGACGTGAACAAGTTGCTCGACCATGACTACGAAGAGCAGCGGGATCGTCTGCTCTCGCCTGACGAGATTCGTGAGCTGCGTGACGTGCTGGAACGCCTAGAAAATGACTACGATGAGCTTCCTGCGGGCCAGAAGTATTCAGGTATTCGCCCAGTCAACACGCGAGTCCAGTGTGCTCTGTGGATCTGCCTGAGCACCCTCTGTCGTATCGGTGAGTTGCTCAAGGCCGAGTGGCGGTACGTGGACTTGGAGAAGGGCACCTGGTTCATCCCTGCCGAGGCCACCAAGGGCCATAAAGGCAAGCGCCAGGATCACCACGTGTTCCTGTCAGCGTTTTCCATTGCGCAGTTCAAACGCCTTCAGGAAGAAACCGGCGATACGCCGTTCTGTTTCCCCAGCAAGGATAGTCGAAGCCACGTTGATACCAAGACTGTCAGCAAGCTCATCGGAGACCGCCAGTGTCGATTCAAGAACCGCAGCAAACCACTGGCCGGCCGGCATCATGACGACTCACTGGTACTGAGCAAGGGAACCAAGGGTGAATGGACCCCGCATGACCTGCGCCGCACGGGCGCGACGATGATGCAGGAGCTGGGGGTAACGCTGGAAATAATCGACCGCTGCCAGAACCATCTACTGGGCGGCTCGAAGGTACGTCGACATTACCTGCACCACGATTACGCCAAGGAAAAGACCGAAGCCTGGCGCTTGTTGGGCGAGAAGTTAGAGTTGATTCTTGCCGGGAGCCCGATAGCTGCTGTCCAGCCTCAGTAGCCAGCTTCTTTTTGATGGCGAAAGGCCAAGACGTAGGCTGTGTCATCTGCGCGCTCATAGCGGTACAGCGCGACGTAACCTGAGTCACCAAACTCGATGATGAGCTCACGCAGCTCGGGCAGATCTGGAAATGGACGCCCTACTTCCGGACTTTCCTCCAATCGAGCGAATTGGCGCTCGATTGCCTGTGCAGCACGGCGCGCGACCTGTGGATCTTTATCGGAGAGGAATCGCCGGCAACGCTCCAAGCCCTTCGCCGCGCCTTCAGTGACAATTAGTCGTGGCACTTGGGAAGCTCTGCCTCAGCATCTGTACCCCAGCTACCAAGCCAGGTGCGAGCCTCCTGGCCGGTCAAGTGCTGGCCGGTTTCCTGGTACGCAGCCCAAGATGCCAGCGCTTCTTGTTTGAAACTCTCACGGGCCTCCTCACGCTCGACGTACTGGGTGATCGCCTCACGCATGATCCAGTGAGATGAGCGCTGGCGCAAACCGGCCAAATGCTGAATGCGCCCTTTCAGCTCGTCGTCAATCTTGATGGAAGTGGCCATGGTCAGCCCTCCGTTATCTAAAGGTATTACCTTTGAATAAGGTAGCAGAGAAAAAACTGTGCTGTCCATGAAGACGCAGATGGGCATAGCACTGGATGGCCCAATCCAAGCCCGAGAATCTGCTGTTCAAAGGTTTTGCAAGGACACCTGGATGGATTTTTCAGCTGCCCGAGCCTTCGTCAATGCGCTCCAGTATTTGTTCGTACAGCTCTGCTGGCACCAGATATGCCATAACACGATCCTGCTCGAGCAAAGCTACAGGGGCACCTGCGGCTTCAGCCAAGATGCGGGATGGGTTTTTCTTCAGCTCAGAAATGCTAACTGCTGCCTCAGAGAAGATGTTTTGCATAGAAAACCTATTTGCCCCTATTGCCCGAGGGTTGCAGGACGAATCTGGATGAAAGATCCCTACCCCGGATGAGCTTGAAGCCCACACGGACTTTCAAATAGAGATAGGCCACATTTTTATTTTATAACTGGGCCCGCCATTCGATTCGAATAAATCTCAGCCACACATTACTGCACTGACATCAGCCCCAAGGAGGTTCGCCCCATGTCATTGCAGTGCCCCCGCTGTCACTCCCCCAAAGTCGCTTCCTTCCATCACGCCATGAAAGTCGGTGCCGCCATCGGCACCGTGGGCGGTGTTGCGCGTGGCGTCAGCGCTGCCCTAGCTGGTGGTCAGGCCGGCGCAGCTATCGGCGCGTTCGCCGGCCCTGTCGGCATCACCCTCGGTTCCGTATCGGGCGCCATTCTCGGCGGCCTGGCCGGTGGCGTGGGTGGCTGTGCGCTTGGCGCACAGCTCGGTGAATCGCTCGACCGTCGCGTCCTGGCCCACAACCTCTGTCTGCTCTGCGGTCATCGCTTCAACCTGCCGGCCTGATCCGGCCCTTTCTCTCCTCTCATTTCAATCGTCCGGTCGGTGCTGCGCCTGGCGCGGCGCTTTATGCCGGCTTGCGCCCAAAGGAATCGTTCACATGGCACATCTCGTCGAAACCATGGCCTACGCAGGCGCCACTCCCTGGCACGGCCTGGGCAATCAGCTCACTCAGAAACAGCCCATCGAAGTCTGGCAACGCGAAGCCGGGATGGACTGGCAGATCCTCGAAAGCCCCGTGCACTTCAAGTCGGATGCGGTCGGTCGCCTGGGCGCGATCCACTCCTTTCCCGAGCAGAAGGTGCTCTTCCGCTCAGACACCAAGGCACCGCTGTCAGTGGTCTCGCAGCGCTACCACACCGTGCAACCTCGGGATGTGCTCGAGTTTTACCGCGACCTCACCGAGGTTTCCGGCTACGAGCTGGAAACCGCTGGCGTGCTCAAGGGCGGGCGCAAGTTCTGGGCGCTGGCGCGTACCGGGCAAGGCGCAACGCTCAAGGGTAACGATCAGGTTAACGGCTACCTGCTGCTGGCGACCTCCTGCGACGGTACCCTGGCCACCACGGCAACACCGACCACCGTGCGCGTGGTCTGTAACAACACCCTGACCATCGCCCTGGACGGCACCAGCCGGGCGATCAAGGTGCCGCACAACACCCGCTTCGATCCGAAGGCGGTGAAGAAGCAACTCGGCATTGCCGTTTCGCAATGGGATGACTTCATGTACCGCATGCGTGCGCTGGCCGAGCGCAAGGTACAGTGGCATGAGGCGCTGGGCTTCTTCATGAACGTGATGTGCGAGACCAGCCCGACCGGCGCTCTGCCGGAGCAACTGCCCAACGAGCGCGCCCTGCGCAAGGTGCAAGAACTGTACGAAGGCCATGGCCGCGGCAGCCAGCTGGACTCGGCACGCGGCACCGCCTGGGGCCTGCTCAACGCCGTGACCGAGTACGTCGACCACGAGCGTCGTGCGCGCAGCATCGAATACCGCATGGACTCGGCCTGGTTCGGCCAGGGGGCGCAGATCAAGCAACGCGCCCTGGATGCTGCGCTGCAGCTCGCCGCTTAACCCTCACTCACATCAACCCTCGCGCCCGGTCAGCCTTGTGCTGGTCGGGCGTTTTTATGTCTGCAGGTGAATACGATGAAAGCCACTTCATTGAATCGCAGCACCAGCAAAACCCGTCCGGCTCTGCGCCTGATCAGCACCAAGGAGCTGCCGCGCGAAGACTGGCTGCAGATCCGCAAGCAAGGTATTGGCAGTTCGGACGCTGCCGCAGCCGTAGGACTGAACCCCTACAAGTCGCAACTGGAGCTGTGGATTGAAAAGACCGGGCGTGAGGCCGGCATGCCGAAGGCTGATCCTCAGGATGAGGAAAGCCCTATGTACTGGGGCAACGTGCTGGAGCCCATCGTGGCCTGGCATTACAGCAAGCGCACGAAGAACAAGGTACGGCGCATCAATGCCGTGCTCCAACATCCGGATCCGGAGCTGCCCTGGATGCTGGCCAACATCGACCGCGAGGTGATCGGTGCCGACGACGTGCAGATCCTCGAATGCAAAACAGCCGGCATAAACGGGGCACGCCTCTGGAAGGAAGGCGTGCCCGAGTATGTGCAACTGCAAGTGATGCACCAGCTCGCCGTCACCGGTAAGCAGGCAGCCGATGTCGCCGTGCTGCTCGGTGGCCAGACGCTGGAGATCCACCGCATCGAGCGGGACGAGCAGATGATCGCGCGCCTGATCGAGCTGGAACGCAAGTTCTGGCACTACGTGGAGACCGACACGCCTCCGCCGGCCGATGGCAGCGCCTCTGCGGAAGCAGCGCTGCGCTGCCTCTACCCGGAGGACAACGGCCAGGTCATCGACTTCAGCGGCCATGCCGGACTGGCCGCTGCCTTCATCGAGCTCAAGGCCGTTCGCCAGTCGATTGCCGACAAGGAAAAGCGCGAGGCCGAGCTCAAGCAAATGCTGCAGCAGGCCATGGGCGATGCCAGCCGGGCGGAGTTCTCCAGCGGCTACGTCAGCTGGCGCAAGGCCAAGGACAGCATCGGTCTCGATGTCGCTCAGCTGCTCCAGGACAAGCCCTACCTGCAGGCCAAATACCCGCTGCTGAAACCCGGTGCGCGGCGTTTCCTGGTCGGCTGATTTCCGCCTCCATCAACTCTTCCCTCCCCTTGGCCAGTCCACGTCGTTCACGCGGCGTGATTGGTCTTTTTTCATTTCAGGAGAGTCACCATGCTCAAAGGTCTGGCTATTACCCCGCCGGTGCTCGGGCGGATTTCCATCGGCAAGGTCGTCGAGAAGAACGGCAAGCGCCTGCCAGAAAAGGATGACCAGTTCACCATCACCTCCCAAGTACAAGGCAAGGACGGCTGGCTGCTGCACCCGCTCAACGACGAGCTGCGTCCGGGCAAGGAGGACAAGCTACGCAGTATCCCGGTGCGCCTGCTGTTCAACGAACCCGAGCTGAATTTCCGCGCCGACTACACCTTATTCGACCGGCAATCGGGGCGGCCGGTTTGCGTCGGCAATGGCGAAACCTGCAAGCGCGTCACACCAAACGGCATGCAGTCGTTGCCCTGCCCTTCGCCGGATGCCTGCCCGCTCGCCAAAGGCGGTGCCTGCAAGCCCTATGGCCGACTGAATGTGGTCATTGGTGATGAGGATCTGCTGGGCAGCTTTGTGTTTCGTACCACCGGCTTCAACAGCATCCGCACCCTGGCTGCTCGACTGCATTACCTCCAGGCTATCTCGGGTAACCGCCTGGCCTGTCTACCACTGGAGCTGCGTCTGCGTGGAAAGTCCACCCGGCAAAGCCATGGCACGCCGATCTTCTACGTCGACCTGACGGTACGAGGCGGTATGGACATGGCCGAGGCGCTGCAGGCCGCCAATGAGCTGGATGCGCAGCGCCAGGCGGCAGGCTTCGACCAGGCCGCGCTGGATGAGGCGGCCAAACGAAGCTTCGGCAACGGCGCGTTCGAGGACAGCGAGGAAGATGTCGGTGCGATCGTCGAGGAGCTCTACCCCGCCGAGGAAAGCCGCCTTGCCATCAACACTCCCCAGCAATCTGCGAAAGCCAACCTGGCCGAGAAGCTGGACGCGCAAGCCCAGCGTCATACCCCACCGATTGGTAACCACCAAGGAGCTCAACATGCGCCTGCACAAGCTCAAGGCCAGTGACTCGACTGGCACCTACCTGGTCGAGGCGCCGGTCACCGAAACCGACATCCTGCTGATGGCCCGCCAGTTGGCGAATCTGCGTCTGCGCCGAGGACGATCTCTGACCTCACCGAAGGAAGTGTTCAGTCACCTGCAGGCGCTGCTGGGCGATTACGAGCATGAGGTATTCGCTCTGCTTCTGCTCGACAGCCGGCACCGGGTAATCGTCTTTCACGAACTGTTCCGGGGCACCCTGGACAGCACCAGCGTGTATCCCCGGGAAGTCGTCAAGGCAGCCCTGGAGCACAACGCCGCGGCAACCGTGCTGGTCCACAACCACCCTTCCGGTGATCCGGAACCCAGCCAGGCTGATTGCTCGCTGACCATCAAATTGAAAGAGGCTCTAAGTCTGGTGGGCATTAGGACGCTCGACCACATCGTGGTCGGCAGTGAAGGCTGCGTTTCGCTGGCCGAACTGGGCCACCTGTGAGGGCGCTGTCATGGCAATGCTACGGCTACTGGCCGCGCTATTCGTGTTCGTCGGCATCCTCGCCGGCTGCATGGTGGCGCTGCTGCTGGTGATTCTGATGGTGCGCTTTCCGCCGCTATTGATTGCCGTGCTACTGGCTTGCTGGATCTTCAGCCGACTGGCGAAACGCGCGGTGAAGTCACCTCAGTGAGCGACATAGATCAGCGTGCGCAGCCGCAGGGTTGCGCACGCTGGTTGCCTGGTCATTTTTCTTTTGTTGTCTCTTGCGTGTTGTCACGAGCACCATTTGAACGGGTACGGTTCCTGATCAAGCAGCTATCTAGGTAGGTGCAGCCATACATCCGGCCTCGCACAACACCTTCGCCTGAGGCATCACCAACTGTGCGTCCTCGCCTGCAATGGGTCAGCCCACAAGAACACTAATATAAGTCGGCCACTCCCCTCCTGAGACCATGCTGGCATCTTTGTACTTCGCCAGCATCTGCATCGCCTGCCCCTTGCACTCGCTGTAGAAGTCGAATCCCATTTGATCACGCTGAGGCATGCGGCCACGCCAATAGCCCATTCCTTGATCAAGAAATATCTTGCAGCGCTTTCCTGAGGCCCAAATCACGGAAATCTCCCTGCTGTGTTGTAGATCCCGGGCGTGCTCTTTGATGTCGATCATAGGCTCTAGGGAGAATTGGCTACCCAGCCATAGGCTAAGCACGGCCTCTTGATCCGCTGCATCTAACCAGTCATGCGATGTCAGCGAGCTCATTTGCCCAGGGCTGGCAGCGAGTGTCTGGATGCTAAGGTTCTTGAGCTCCGGATTTTTGAATATATCTAGGAATCCGCTGAGGAGCATCAACGACCAAGGCGACTTCAGGTATCGATCTGAATAGCTAAGGCTTACGGCTCTGTCATTCGCTAGCAGTTCAGCAACCTCTGGAGCCTGCTTACCGATCAGTACTTGCAGCCGTTTACCCAGATCTCGCACAGGCCCATTCAGCTCAGTGGTGACCTGGATGACCCTGGCGTCCTGCTCTTGCCGACGCCAGCCACTCGTGTCGATGGCCTTGCCCTCGAGGCCGGGTAATTGCTGTGTGCTGACCCAGACAGCACTGCCGTTACCCTCCAGCCATTGAGCACCGGGCATGACTGGAGTCGGGTCGTTACAAAGCAAACTTTTGCAAATACCTCCAGAGGTGATTTGAGTCGCCAGGAAGAGGCCTTCGGGAAGACCCCCTCTGATGACCTCGAGCACCGTCACCCCTAGGTGAGCCAGTACCGACAGGCTGTTCTTCAGCTCGCTACTGAGTGCGGCGCCTGCAGGTAGTGCAATTCTGACTGGCAATTTGTCTGCGAGCTGCCAGGTTAAGAGACGCTCGCGGAATTCAGGGTGATCGATCTCCCAATCATCTGCTTCGCCCTGCAATAGCACTGTTATCGAGTTGCCAACAGCACTCCGGTCGATTTTGTTGATAGCAGCGTTCAGGTAGCGCAGCGGTCCAACTGAACAGTAACGCACCCCAGGAACCCTTGAAAGATCGCCTGGCAGTTCCAGATGCTCAATCAAACCGGATTGCTGGATCCACTTCAGCGCCATTCTGCGGTCCAGTTCCTCCCGCTCAACCCGACTGTCTTGACCTGCTAAGCAATGAGAACAGACATTCTCGCAGCTAACAGGGCACTCGAGTTTCGCTCGGGCTTTCTCCAGCAAACTCGACAGATCTTCAAGTCCAGACAGGACGAAACCAGCACCGCCACTGACTTCGTCGAACAACTGAATCACACTGCGGGCCTGGCCGCTTTCCAGATCCTTGTCCAGACGGAAACCAAACCCCATCTCCGTAGTAGCGATACCGAGCTGATCCGCAATCACATCACGCATAGCGACTGCCAGTGTCATGGCGATAGCTTGCTCTTTAGTGCTGGCTCCCAGCCAGTGGCCTGTGAGAGGGCTTTTCAAGAACACCTCCAACACGTCAGTGTGAATCTGGTAGCCAAGAAAAATACTGGTTTGTACGGATGAGCCTGGGCAATCATGCTCCTTGTGACTACCCGTAATACCGCCCACCGGGCGGTGCGATTGATCCGGAAGTAGTGTTTTCGGGATATCACCTGATGCCAGCATCGACTCAGCGCGGCCACAGATCATGCAAACGGCATAGCCTTTTTCATGCTCACCGGAGGAATGATGGAAAACGCTGCCTCCATGGCCAAAGCGGACGAAGCCGCAGCTAGGGTCAGGTAGTGCAATGCTGGAACCGGCCACCTGGATACGCGGGCGCTCGACTCGGATAAATTTTTGCGACGAGATATCGTTACTTGTTGACTCATAGAAGTCAGTGACAAACCCGCCTGGGCGCAGGACCTTGCGCTGCTCGGAGAACGGAATGGGGGCTGCACAATGAGTACAGGTCAACTCCGCGCTGTTCGTATAGGCGTTTTCTTTTACGCCAGCAGCTCCACAGTGCGAACAACGCCAGGCAATATCAAACTTTTGCGCCTCGTTGACCTGCCCTGATGCATGCCACTGAAGACTCACACCGGCCGAGCGGTACACCCGACCATCGATAACGACCTGCGATCCTGGCGCGTACTCGCGGATGGCAATGTTCAGCCCGCGTGATGGCAGCTCCTTGTTGTTGAAAACGCTGTCTTCACGACTGCTCTTCCGCTCGCGCTTATGCTTGAAGTCCTCGATATTGTAGGTATTCAGCGTCACCACATCGGTTGGGAAACCGTACCCTGGCAAGAACGCGCGGGCGGCGAGGTCTCTGAGCAGATACTCATCACAGTGACGTTTCTTTTCCAGTTCGAGAGCTTTCTTGTAAGGCTCATCTTTGGCAGCCAGCAGCTTGTGATTGAGCTTGCGAAACTCCTCCAGCCAGCCGCATTCAATCTCCTGAACTGCGTCTCGGGTATCCGCAGTGATGGACAGTACTGCTCGCCCTTGCAGACAAGTTCCGGAAACCAGCATGCGCACTGGTTCGGCATACTCGTCTGGGCAACTGGCCAACCAACTGATGAACTGCCGGCAGGGAGATTCATCCGCGCCAAAGAACCAGTGCAAGGTCAGTTTGGTGCGGTCACCATCGCTTTGAGTCTGAGTGCGCAGGAATATGGCGAGCAGCAGCGAATTCACATGTCGCTGCACAATCCTGTCCGAACTCAGAGTGATGCTCGGTGCGGGAATGGCGGTGATGAATGGCCACTTGGGCTGAGCGAATGCCCTTTGATTGTGCGGATCGGCCTTGCACAGGGTGTAGGCAATGGCGCGTGCCTCACTCCGGCGGCCTGCCCGCCCGGCGCGCTGAAGATAGTTAGCTGGGTGTGGTGGTACGTTGTTCATCACCACGGCAGAAATACCGCCGATGTCGACACCCATCTCCATAGTGGTGGAGCAGTTCAGTACATTAATCCTGCCCTTTTTGAACAGGTCTACGTAGGTATCCAGTTTCTGAGCAGACTGCTGAGCAGAATGCTCTGCGGTTCGATAATAGAAACCACCTTCAACCGTTCTGTCGCTCAGGTTTGACCAGAGGCTTTCATATCGCAGTTTTTCAATTACCGGATCCTGACCGACACGCATTCTGATCTGAGTTAGCTTTGCGGTCGCACTTCCATCTACTTGCAGGCGACTAAGAGGTGCCAGCTGAACTGGTTGACACCGATAGTCTCGCGGTAGCTGCTTGATAGGAAGATAAGGCGTAAGGCCTCTAAACGTTGTCTCAAAAATGCGGTGCGTGAGGGGGCATACCCAGCCCGTGGCCGGCAATGAAAACGTCAGGGACTCCAGCCTGAGGTTATGGCCAGCATCCGTAGACTCCAGAATGGTGGCCTTTACCAGCGCGTGCCAAGCGGCATCGAGCCAGCCGTTGATTTTATCGGCATCGGTGCTCTGAGTTCGGTTCAGACCCGTGGCTATCTCGAGGAGTTTCACCAACCTCGTGGGATTGCCAGCTCTGACCTGTGGCCACTTCTTGATCACGTGGCTTTCGTCAATATCACTCTTCGGCGGGAAAAGAGACTTAGGTGTAAATCGACTGCCCATCCAAAGCTGCATGTCTCGGTTCAAGCGTACGAAGGTGTTGTCCCGCACATAAAAGTCCAGTGCAACCTTTAGAAAGTCCTGCCAGTCCTTGAGCGTCAGCTTAGATTTGCTGCCGGGGTCGCCAGTCGATGATATCGCTGTGGTCTGCTCCCAGAGCGATGGGCAACTGTTTATCGTTTCCAAGCCTTTGTAGCTAACACGAACCAGACCCAGAGTTTCCGTGCTGTTCTGGCTCTTCGGGCGACGGGCAAACTCCCTGGCCAACAACAAGCGCGCCATCGTTGTGCCGCCTTGACTGCCATCGAACAGGGCCGGGTTGGCATAGCGGTTGTACTCAAGGATGGATTGCTCAATATCCTTCGTGGCTGCCAGCTCTCGAACCATTTGCTCCCAGTCAACTGCGGCAACACGATCCTGCGCCAGGCTTCCTGAGCGCATAGCTTCTGCTTGGGTACGAAGATCGCTCGCCATACTCGCCATACCGAGCTTCTCCAGGTTGGCCGCCTGGATAATAAGTGCATCGTAATCGCCAGTAGGCACATCCTGCGGCTGGCTATCGATTTTGGCCTGCGCATTACGCAGCGTCTCAAATACCA
Organism: Pseudomonas sp. HD6422; assembly: GCF_025377065.1. Classification (NCBI taxonomy): domain Bacteria; kingdom Pseudomonadati; phylum Pseudomonadota; class Gammaproteobacteria; order Pseudomonadales; family Pseudomonadaceae; genus Pseudomonas; species Pseudomonas sp. HD6422. The sequence continues at coordinate 13,281 of NZ_JAHWIW010000022.1, forward strand.
AGCCACGAAGACGAGAGCGCTCTGCTTCCTGCTGCATACGTACCGCCATGCGCGCAGTACCTTGGCGGCTATCGGTGAAGGTGATCAGCTTGCGTCCGCGCCCTGGTAGCTCCTCTGGGGATCGGCCATCACAGTCTTCCTTATCGGGATCAGGGCAGAATTCCAATACGGTTGGAACCGCATTCGCCACGTAAAATGGCGCCCCCAAATAGGCTTTTCTCAGGAAGCTCCGGCCATCTGGAAACGCATGCTCGCATTCACTGCAGCAGGCCTGTTTTTCTTCAGCAAAAACAATATGAAGAGGCTTCTGCCCCACCAGACTGCCGACCTTCAGGGTTTCAAGATCGATCCGATCAGATTGATAGGGTTCATGAGCCGCAGGTAAGCCGGCAATTACAAGGCGTTGAACGGGCGTCTTGTGGCTGGGGCCCGTAACTGCACTACCTGAAGGTGAATCCTCTTCTCCGTGCTCGTAGCTCAGGGAGAACTCATCGCCGGTGTAGGGGCTGAGCTGGTGAAGCTCGCCACTGCGATCTTCCGCAATCAAATGTGGCGTCTTGCAGTCATCACAGAAACCCAACTCGTAGACTGGGGCCTGGCATTCACAGCGGGCGCGTTGATTGACGTAGACATTGCCAAATGGCCAGTCCAACAGGTGCTGGGACTTCGTGCTGCAATTCGGATCAACGCAGGCCCATAGACCATTCAGCATGCGCTGGAAGAAGTGGGCACGTATCTTCAAGAAAGGAGGCTCCGAGGGGGCCAACCGAGTGCCGGTGAGTACATCTAGCCAGTCCAGAACCTCCTGTTGTCGAGCCAGCACGGTGTTGCCCTGCAACAGGTCACTGACGGAACGAATAAGGTCGTTGAGATCCAGCGGCTTGGGTGAACTGACCACGGCGTGGCGGAGAGTTTGGGCGATGGGGTGCTGACACAGTGCTTCGAAGCGAGCAATGGATGCCTCAGTATCAGGCTCAACAGCCTGAATATCTTCCAAGGTGAGTGTGCGCTGCGGTTTGTGAAACTGCAGATCGGGCCAGACTCGCGAGCCACTGATGACTTCGACCTGTTCAAGCCTTACGCCTGCGAGATTGGCCAGATAATGCTTCAAGCGCTCTTCGGCATCGGCGCCCGCAATAGTGGCGGACGTGGCCACAAAGCGAATCTGCTCGGGATGCTTGCCGAATGCCTGAACCACGCGCCGCAGTAACAGCGACATCTCAGCCGCCTGTGAGCCGATATATGTGTGCGCCTCATCGAGGACGATCCAGCGGAGAGATTGCTGTTGTCTGGAAATCTCCAAGATTGGATTGTCCACCTGACGTACCAGCATGTACTCCAGCATGGTGGCGTTGGTCATCAGGATGGGGGCAGGCTCCTTGCGCAGCAGTTGGCGGGAAAGGATCTGGTTAGGCTTCAGGGCCTGCTCTTTACGTACAAAGCCCTCCGTCTCTTCGGTCTTGCCGTTATAGAGACAGAATCGAATGTCCTGGCCATAAGCCCGCGTCCAGGCATCCAAGCGCTCTTGCTGGGAATTGATTAGCGCATTCAATGGATAGAGGAATAGTGCCCTTACCCCAACCAAAGGCGCCTTGTTCCGCTCACGCTCACGAATGAGATCCTCGAGGATCGGCACCATGAAGCATTCCGTCTTGCCCGAGCCGGTGCCGCTAGTAATCACCACCGATTTTGCTTTGTCAGCTAGAAGCATGCTCCAGGCATGAAGCTGGTGGACGTAGGGCTTCGCGCTTTTCGGGAATTGATAGGCGTGGGCATTCTGCAGGGTGCCCAGTAGACTCTCAGAGAGCAGGCTGGGCGATAAATCCTGCAAGCGTTTGTCGGACTCTTGCCAGCCAAAGGTGTGCTCAAACACTGGTGGAGCCAGAAAGCAGCCGTCAGCCCCCAACTCATCCACCATGTTCTCGCTAAGGTGGTGACGTAGTCCCGCATGGTTGATGCCCAGCACACCCAGTGTTGCCTCACGCGTACGGTTGAGGCTCTGTTCGATCAAGTCTCTGAAGTAACGCATTGAAAACCCTTATGCCTCGCTCTGCGTGGCCAGTAAATAAGACACCATCAGTGCATGAGCCGGATTGAACCAGTTTTGCCTGTCAAAGTCGGCGAGCAGGCGGACTGCAAATTTCAGATAGGGCAATGGCACGCCCAGGTCGTTCAGCCTGGCCTTTTCGGCCGTCACAAAGGCCATGAAGATCGGTAAATAGATCACCGCATTGGCATAACCCACTGCCGAGAGCGTCTTAAGCTGCGCCGGCAGCTCCTGCCGGGAGATCCAGGTGCCGAGCTCGGAGCTCAGCTCCGTCGGCCAGCGCCTGTTTGAGCCGTGCACCTGGCGCAGTTGCCCGCACCAGATGGGTAGAGCTGCTTCAGGCGGCACCTTGGTCAGCGAAGCGCACTTACCGGTGTGCAGATAGTCGTCGACATGGTCAAAACCGGATACGACTGCACGCAGCACAGAAGCCCGATTCTCCTCAAGATTGCGGATCAATACCTGCGGCAAGCCCAGGTCATGAAGGCTGCGCAGGAAGTACTGATACACCTCCGCCCAGAGGCGCAATGACGTTGCCTCCCAGATCACCGCCAGCTCATCACGCACACGATTGCAGAATGCCTCGTCCATTTCCAGGCGCAGCACAGCCAAAGCCATGGCACGTGGATGGTGTGAAAGCGCCTTCCAGCTTTCGAACGACGACAGGGGTAGATGCGCGAAGTACTGTTTAAGGTCGGCCAGGTACTGCCAACCACTGTGGCCGAAGTCTTCGGCCATCGCAGCTATCTGCTGATTGATCACTTCCGGGTTGTGCTCGGGATGGAACACCTCTGTCGCCCGATGCAGCGAGCAGACCTCGCCCGCCATGTCGATGTCCTGGGTATTCGATACGTATAGCGCCGGGCGGAACTGAATGCTGCTGTCCTGGGCTGGATAAATCAGCCAGGGGCCCCTGCGCTGCAAGGCATTGGGTATCTCAAACAAGCCCGTGCCAACATCCTGGCTTGTCCTCTCCGCCAGTACCAGCGGAGCTTGCTTGGGGTCGGACATCAGCATGGCCTCGACTCGCGCAGCATCGAGTACATTGGAGGAGCCGATATCGCAGATGGCAAAGATATCCCGCCCTTGCCAGGCCAGGCGCCCGTTGTAGCGCCGGATGTTCAAGCTGAGCAGGCGTTGCTCGGTTTCCACATGGAGTTTGATGAAGGCGTCCTGTTCGTCCACCGCCCCCAGCATCTGTAGGATGTCGTTTTGATAGCTGTAAAGACTCAGCTGGACGGGATCTTGGCCGACCCTGACCTCATACACCCGCTGAGGGCGCAGCGCTGATTCGCTTACCAGCTCCAGTACCAGAAAAAAACTCTGACCTTGCGGCTGGCCTGAGGCCAGAGCAACACGATGGCCGAGCAGCTCGCTTAGGCTGAGCTCACGGCTGCTGGTAGGCTGTAGATCGGTATCAAGCAGGCGGGCACCTTGGTAGGGGTATGGCAGACGCACCTGCATAGGCTGCTGACTCCCTCCAGTGCCAAGCTCCAGAACAAAGCTAGCGGGTGGCTTCTGGCTATCGTGCTGCAGAAAAAAAACCTTTTCTTGCACATCGGACAGTCGCTGGCATTTCAGGCTGTCACTAACGATTCGGCAATCCAGCTGCTGCGCGCTCTTGAGCGTGATCCGTGCCGGTTGCCCTTGAATGCCAGGAGATAATCCCAGGCTGAACTCCCTGGGAAGCACGGCAAATCGACGCTGCAGCAGGGTTTTCCCGCTCTTGCTACGCAGACTGTAACGAACCAAGCCATGAAAGCCCGAACGTCTTAGCGCGTCCAATGGCAGGCCATTGCCAAACTCGACCAACTCGTCGCGGCCGTAAGTAAAGCCTTCCGGCAAGTCGAGACTGGGCCAGCCGAGGAAAATGGTCGAGGGATTGCTGTCGTACTGAGCCTGGTTGCCGATGAGTGCTGGTTTCAGCGCCTCCTCCTGCGCCTGATTGAGTTCGATACGATAGACATCATCCTTGTAGTGCAACGAAATATCCGCAGTCACTTCGACCCAATGACCGGCGTCCCTGTCGAGGCCAATATTGGTTGGTGCCTCCAGTTCGGCGTTCAGCTCAAATCCTGAAGGCAAGCGAATCAACGCCTTGTTGCCTGACAGACTGCAAGAGGATGTGCCTGCCAGCTGCCAACGCTCTACGCGGCGCTCGAAAACCAGCGGTGAGTACTGGAAGTCTAGCGCGCTGTCCTCGAACTTGAAGCGGTGGACCACTCGCCCATTGTCGAGCAGGCGCAGCGTCACTGGCTCAGACACGTGGCGGCGCTCCAGGGTGACCTGCGTATTGCTGAAGCGAACCTGCAGATTATCGCCGCTTAGTTGTCCGTAAACGGCGCCCCCTCGGGCCAGTATGTGCTCACCTTCGTAATAGGCGATATCCAGCCGAGTGCTACTGAGCTGGGTAAGGTCGATTTTGAATGTGGCGTGCTGTGGCAGGATCAGTTCGGTGCGAATCGCCCACGCGGGCAGCACGCCTTGAAGTACATGTTCACAGGTAAACTCACGCGCCCTTTCGAGTACCTCCTTGCGTTCCTGACGTTTCTGCCCTGCATCACGCAGCCAGTCGTTGATCAGGCGGCGTGCGTTAGTTTCGTCGAGCGGGATGGGAAACTCTCCGGACCAATAAGGAGCGACCTTATCCAGATAGCTGGCTGGGTCCTGTTGGTCCTTCAGTGGATAGTGCTCAACCAGGTACATCAGTTGGTCGACGATTCCAGCCAACAGCTGACGTGTTTCCAGGGTGCGGAACGCTAGCGGTAGATCCTCCTCGAAGTCCGCCATCAAGTCCGAGGTGGTTCGGCGGTTGCCTTCAGTACGGAAGAAGTGCTTGATTCCGCGCTTAACCGCTCGGCCAAAGCCGTGCTTGTCATCCTGCACCAGCGGCCAGGGCAGCCCGCCTTCGGCAAACAGGGTACCCAGCCAGTCGCGCCCATTTTCCCGCCGCCGAACGGGACGCAGCCAATAGTCGAGGCCTTTTTGGGTCAGCGTGGCGTGGTCGGCTGGACTGAGCAGGACTCCAAGCTCTGCCTCGGCGCCAGCCCAAGACCAAGAGCGGTTGTAGTTGCGCCGATACTGCTCACTGACAAATAGGCAAAAGCAGGCGCTCAAATGCTGCAAATGCGCAGGATTGTCGCTGCGCCGCAAATGTAGCTTAAGCAAATCACGCAACGAGGCGTATTCACTCTCGGAGAGCTGATAGCTGTATAGCGGTCTACCGTTCGGCCCCTTGAAGAGTTCGCGATTGAGCAGTAGCTCGTTTAGCCAGGCCTTGAAGGGGTTGATTGCAGGCACATTGGTATTCATCGGAACACTTCCTTTTGTTCAAGACCTGATTGTTCAATGTTCGGCTTGGATCATGCCAAGAGATGCGCGAATTGACATCATTCTTTCGAGGCTTTGCTCATCTGGCAGATAAGAAGCACCGAACAGCGGATCGATCCAAACTAACTCGCCGGTGCTAGAACGGCGCATGAGGTTGCTGATGTGCACATCGGCATCAGCGCCAGAGCGAGCGGCTTTGGCCAGGGTTTTTAACAACGGCGCAAACTCTGGGTACAGCACGGCCATGGCCTGACAGCGCTCAATCAGCGCGGGCAGATCTGGTTCCATAACTAACTGTTCACCATCACTCAGCTCATCCAGCAGGGCGGCAAGACGCTGAACGGTTACATTTTCTCTATCGAGCTCGTCCAGCCATTCCACCTCGGCCAGCCAATAGAACTCCTCTTCGCCTCCCTCGTCAGAAGGCGCCACGGCACCGAAGTCCTGAAGAAAACGCATCACCTGCTGGTTACCGTGCATGGACTCCCATGCGAGAAAGTTATGGCCGCAGCCATCCCGAGTCAGGCGATAAAGTCGCCCGTCTCTCTGAAAAAGCATTGCAGACGAGCCCTTGGTGAAGAACTCAGCTGCACATAGAGGCTCCTGACGGCGAAGCCATTCGTAGAAGGGACCGCTGAAAAGCTCAGTCGTACTCATGACTAATTGCCTACATCCACGCCTCACACAGCGTTTCCGCCTGCGCCAACACCAACTGTGCAGCTTCTTCCTGTTGATCCGGCGGGTACTTGTACTTACGCAGGATGCGCTTGACCAAAAGCCGCAGCTTGGCCCGCACACTGTCGCGGTTGTTCCAGTCCACGGTCACGTTCTGCCGCAGACTTGCGGTCAGTTCATGGGCGATCTTGACCAGGGTCTCATCGCCCAGTTCGCGCACAGAGGACTCGTTGTTGGCCAAGGCATCGTAGAAAGCCAGCTCATCGTCATTCAGCCCCAGCTGATCGCCACGTTTGCTGGCGGCGGCGAACTTTTTGGCCATCTCAATCAGCTCTTCGATGACCTGGGCGGTCTCGATGGAGCGGTTCTGATAGCGCTTGATCACGCTGTCCAGCAGCTCGGAGAACTTCTTTTCCTGGGCCAGGTTGCTGGAGAATTTACTCTTGATCTCGCCTTCCAGCAGGCGCTCCAGCAACTCAACCGCCAGGTTCTTCTCCGGCAGGTTACGCACCTCAGCAAGGAACTCGTCATCCAGCAGGCCAATATTCGGCTTATCCAGGCCGACCGCCTCGAATACGTCCACCACCTCGCCGGAGACCACGGCGTTGCCGATAATCTGGCGGATGGCCAGTTCGCGCTCTTCGTCGGACTTTTTCTTTTGGCTGATTTCGCGCTTGGTCAGCAGCACCTTGATGGCCTGGAAGAAGGCCACCTCCTCACGCACCACCTTGGCTTCGTCCAGGGTGCAGCACAGCGTGAAGGCCTTGCTCATGGCCAGGGCGTTGTCTGCGAAACGCTTTTTGCCATCCTCCAGGCCCAGCACGTGGTTGGCCGCGCCTGCCAGCAGCTTGTGGCCACCGGTGAGGAAGTCGCTGAAATCAAAACCGAACAGCAGGCCCCGCAAGATATCGAGCTTTTCTTCCAACACCGCGTAAGCCTCGTGGGCATCCACGGTGGGCCGACCTCTGCCTTTGCTCGCGGTGTACTCTTTGAGCGCAGCCTTCAGCTCGTTGGCGATGCCGATGTAGTCGACCACCAGGCCGCCCTGCTTATCCTTGAACACGCGGTTAACGCGGGCGATAGCCTGCATCAGATTGTGGCCCTTCATCGGCTTGTCAACGTACAGGGTATGCACGCAAGGTGCATCGAAGCCGGTCAGCCACATGTCGCGGACGATGACCAGCTGCAGCGGATCCTTCGGGTCTTTGAAGCGTTTTTCCAGGCGCTTTTTCACCATGCTGGGGTAGATGTGCGGTCGCAACAGCGCCTTGTCCGAGGCGCTACCGGTCATGACGATCTTGATCGCGCCCTTCTCCGGGTCATCGTCGTGCCACTCCGGGCGCAACGCGATGATCTCGTTGTACAGATGCACGCAGATTTCCCGGCTCATGGCCACGACCATGGCCTTGCCGTTCTGCGATTGATTGCGCTCCTCGAAGTGCGCCACTAGATCCGCCGCCACGCTCTGGATACGCGGTTCGGCGCCCACCACTTTTTCCAGCGCCGCCCAGCGCGACTTCAAGCGCGACTGCTGGTCCTCTTCCTCATCCTCGGCCAGTTCATCGACCTCATCGTCGATGTGTGCCAACTCGGAGTCCTTAAGCGACAACTTGGCCAGCCGCGACTCGTAGTAGATGGCCACGGTGGCGCCATCTTCCTTGGCCTGCTGCATGTCGTAGACATGGATGTAATCGCCGAACACCACCTGAGTATCACGGTCCTCGCTGGACACCGGGGTGCCGGTAAAGGCGACGAAGGTGGCGTTGGGCAGTGCATCGCGCAGGTGCTGGGCATAGCCGACCTGGTAGCGCGCACTGGCCTCCGCCACCTTGAGGTCGGGCGCCTTCAACGTGGCGCTGAAGCCGTATTGGGTACGGTGGGCCTCGTCGGCAATCACCACGATGTTCGAGCGATCCGACAACACCGGAAAGCTGTCCTCATCCTCACCCGGCATAAACTTCTGGATCGTGGCGAAGACAATGCCGCCGCTGGGGCGATTGGCCAGTTTCTCGCGCAAGTCACCACGGGTCGCCACCTGCACCGGCTGCTCGCGCAGCAGGTCTTGCGACAAGGAGAACACGCCGAACAGCTGCCCGTCCAGGTCGTTGCGGTCGGTGATCACCACGATGGTCGGGTTCTCCATCGCCGCTTCCTGCATCACCCGCGCGGCGAAGCAGGTCATGGTGATGCTCTTGCCCGAGCCCTGGGTATGCCACACCACCCCACCCTTATGGGTACCACCGGGACGCGAGGCGCTGACCACCTGGGCGATAGCCGCCCGTACCGCATGGAACTGGTGGTAGCCGGCAATCTTCTTCACCAGCCGCCCGTCATCCTCGAACAACACGAAATAGCGCAGGTAGTCCAGCAGCATTTCCGGCGCGAGCACGCCGCGCACTAGGGTTTCCAGTTCGTTGAACTCACCCAGCGGATCGACGTTCACCCCGTCGATGGTGCGCCAGCGAGCGAAGCGCTCGGCATCGGCCGACAACGAGCCCATCCGCGCCTCGCTGCCGTCGGAGATGACCAGAATCTGGTTGTACTGGAACACATCCGATATCTGTTCCTTGTAGGTCTGGATCTGCTCGAAGGCCTTCCAGATATCGGCCTGCACATCCGCCGGATTCTTCAGCTCCAGCAGCACCAGCGGCAGGCCGTTGACGAACAGGATGATGTCCGGCCGGCGGGTATGCTTCGGTCCCTGGATACTGAACTGATTGATCGCGGCCCAATCGTTGGCGCCGACGTTGGCCCAATCAATCAAGCGGACGAAATCACCGCGAGTTTCGCCATCCTTCTGGTATTGCACCGGCACACCGCTGACCAGCAGGCGATGGAATAATCGGTTGGCCGATAACTGCACCGGCACACCCAGCTCCAACACCTGCTTGAGCGCATCGTCGCGAGCGGCCACAGGCACCTGCGGGTTGAGCTTGGCAATAGCACTGCGCAACCGCTGTACCAACACCACCTGGCGGTAGCTGTCGCGTTCGGGGCTTTCGCCATCATGGGCGATATCTGGCCCATAAACGTGCGTATAGCCCAGCTCGCCCAGCCAGCCGAGGGTTTCTTGCTCCAGTTGGTCTTCGGTCATATCTGTCCTTAATAAGCCTTACCTGGCGACCTCTTCGGAGGCAAACGCGATCTACTTAGTCGGTTACTTGATCGCTACTTAGTCGCAGCAACGAAGCGTTTAAGCGGACGCAGCTGCATCAGCGGCTGCCGACACTACGCCATCGACTACTTGCAATCGCCCTTGAGCGGCAAGCGCACCTATTCTCTCCTCAAGGATGCCTGCAATCTTCGATGTCGCTCGCCCGAAGCCCAGCAGCCCGAGTGCACCAGAGATGGCATCTTCGCGACTCATAGAGAAACCGAGGGCTACCGTTTCCAGTAACGCTTGCTCCAGCTCCTCCGGCGCAACCCACTCAATTTTTCGCTCGACTGAGTCCAAATGAGCACGGCTTCGAATCGGGACAGGCCGGCTATCCGCGCAATACACAAAGCTGCCACGGCCTCGGTACACCCCCTGTCGAACGCCGAGGCGAATGGCTTCGTCCACAACGCTGGTAATCCTTGCGCCTGCCCGGCCCACACCGTAGGCCTCCATAATCCGCCGCGTGACCTCGCTGGCATGCACGGGTGCTTCAACCTCAACCACCGCCCGGATCATCTGCAGCAACCGCTCTGGTTTTTCCTGATGCAGTTCGGTCATCGATGTCACTGGAGTCAGTCGAGCCTTCACGTAGGGTCGGCTCGAGTTCGGCACTACCTCCTCTGCTGGTGCCCCTCGAACAATCTCATGCTTCGGCTCTGGCGCCACCTCAGGAAGCACATGCCGACCATCGGCAATCTTGGCTCGGGCTGCCTCAATAGCCGCTACGGCGCGAATGATTTCCTGTTGGGGATTGCGGAACCAATCCGTGCTCCAGATCCGGTGGAAGTTCCAACCCAGCCCTTCCAACACGCCCTGACGCAAACGATCTCGATCTCGCGCAGACCGTGAGCTGTGATATGCAGCGCCATCACATTCGATAGCCAGAACATAACGCCCCGGATAGTCAGGATCCTTGACTGCGATGTCGATAAAGTAGCCCGCGGTGCCTACCTGCGGCTCCACCTCGTAGTTCCTTTCCCGCAACGCCTCTATCACCTCCAGCTCAAACGGCGAATCTGCCGCCTTGCCTGTCTCCCGTGCGACTTCAAGCACACCCGTCTCGGCGTACTTGAGGAAATTTTTCAACGCTCTCACTCCGAGGCTGGCCCCCGCATCGAGCTCAAGCTCGTCAGCCCTGAAGTTGCAGAAAACACGCATCGCCAATTTGGCGCGCGTGATCAGAACATTGAGTCGACGGTGCCCGCCCTCGCGGTTCAACGGGCCAAACTCCCTGGCAATTCGGCCAGACTCGTTACGCCCATAGCCGATGCTGATGAAGATCTTGTCCCGCTCATCCCCCTGGATGTTCTCCAAGTTCTTGACGAAGAACGGCTCGCTCCCTTGCGAGGTGAAAAACGCCTCAGCCTCAGGCATCTGCCGGCGCAGCAACTCGATCTCGACCTGGATCAGGTCTCGCTGCGCCACACTGAATGCAGCAACCCCCAGCGATAGCTCTGGCGTTTGGATCGCGTGCTGCATAACGGCCTGCGCGACAGCCTTGGCCTCACCTTTGTTGGTGCGGGTTCGCCCCCGGTCATATAGCGCATCTGGCAGATAATCGAAGCTCACTCCACGGGCATGCGGATGCTGGCCCGCAGAGGGGAACACCACCAGCTTGCTGTCATAGAACTCGACGTTGGAAACGGCAATCAACGACTCATGCCGGCTTCTGTAGTGCCAACGGAGATAGCGCTCCTGGCTACCGGCGGCCTTAAACATGCTCAAGATGCTCTCAATGTCGGCGGTCGCCGCATCCTCGTCATCCAACTCGACATCACGGCTGAAGAAATCGGTAGGGGGCATCTGCCGGGTATCCCCGACCACAACCACCTGCTTACCGCGCATGATGGCGCCGAATGCATCGACAGCCTTCACCTGGGAGGCTTCGTCGAAGACCACCACATCGAACTCCAGCTTTCCTGGAGGTAGAAAGTTCGCGATCGACATGGGGCTCATCATGAAAACAGGCTTGATCTGCTGAATCGCCCGCCCCGCCTTCTCAATCAGCTGCCTGATCGGGATATGCCGGCGCTTCTTGTTCAGTTCAGCGCGCAGTACAGCCATTTCGCCAGGCTGATTGATATTGGGCATCCCCTCCCAGACCTGTTTAGCCAAGTGCGTTTGCGCATGATTGAGCGAAGCCAGATCCAGGGATTTGAACCGCGCGATCTGGTGCTCGTGTTTAATGCGGTCGAACTGCTGCAACGCTGGTTTCTCGGCATAGACCCGCTGCACCAGCCCCGAATACCAGGAGAAGTCCAAAATGGCAGTTAGCTGCCTGGGCTCATCATTGCTGATGGCAATTTCCAGCAACTCGTCGAGCTTAATGTCGCGTATCTGCTGCGCCAGGACATTGAACCGCGCCATGTGGTAAAGCGCGGTCAGTCCTCCCTGCCACTGTTGCAAACGCTCGCCGAGAGCCGCCAGGCCCAGCTTTCTGACGTCAGTGTTGGCGTTTTCCGCCTGCATACCGGTCACTTCAAGCGCACTGAGTAGCGCCTTGTCCAACCCGGCAACATGCTGCTCTATTCCGCTTACCGCATCCCCCAGGCCACTGGCATCGGCATGCCCGGCCAGAAAGGCGATGATGCCTTGGGGAATCTGTCCATTTCCCAGGTCGTCATGCAGCTTGATTACCCAGGCGCTCAAGCGCTCGAGCACTGCCCAATCCGTTTTCTGGCGCTGCCATTGGGCACCGAACAACGCGCTACCCAATGCCTCGTGCTGGTCATACACCTTCTTGCACTGCTGATAGGTCAGTACCGAGTCCACCAGCTCCAACATACCCGCATTGGTCTTGGGCAACGCTTCCCGAGCGAGCCCCTGCAGACGGGCCCGGGCTGCACGGAAGCGCCCCGAAAAGATCTTCCACCATTTATCGCCGTACGCCTGAAGGCTCTGCCGAACCTCCAGCAGATCCTGCTCCCAGGCAGCGTCGATCAACTGGCTGTCATGCCGAGTGCGACACGCCGTCATTCGCTCTCCTGCTTCCAGCAGTTCGCGAATGACATCACGCCTTGACTGCCACTCCCCTGTAGATAGCTGGACACCTTCGAGACGCGGAGCCTCGGCAGCACGTCGAGCCGCCCGGCAAACCACATCCACATCTGCCAGGGTAGCGGGCTGAGTCAGCATTAACCGCTCAGAAAGTGCGGCAGCAGCCGACTGCAATGCGCTGAGATGGGAGCTCGCCAACTGTAGTGCATCATTTGCACTGCTCTGCTCGATAGGCGAGAAGAAGGTGCGCTGACTTCCCCAGAAGACGCTCTTGTCGGGGCGCCCCATCTCCTCAAGGTGCAGCACCAGCTCCTCAACCAACGCTCGCCGCTTTTGCTGCTCGGCAAAACTCCATGCCGCCATAGGCGCAAAAGAAATCACCGGCAGCCCTGCATGAACTCGTTTCAGTTGCAGGTAACGGCCGAGCACATCAACAAAGGGCAGACCGCTTGCTCCTGCGGAGGAGCTCACAGCCTCGCAATACTGATTAAGAGCATCTTGCAGCTCTTTCAAGCTCGCAAGATCCTCCTCACCGACCTTGGTCAGTGGTCGTCCCTGATCCAGAGTCCGCCCCAACTCCTTGAGCACAGATTGCTTGGTAGCCTTGTGGCTATGCAGCTCAAGGACGGCATCGCCCAGATGACTCTCATCCAGACGACGCTTGACCACCTCGAGCGCGGCCATCTTCTCGGCGACGAACAGCACCGTTTTCTTCTGGCCAATCAGCTCCGCGATGATGTTGGTGATCGTCTGCGACTTGCCTGTGCCGGGCGGCCCCTGGATCACCAGATTGGAACCCTCGCGCACCTCCAGAATCGCCTCGGTCTGGCTACTGTCGGCGTCCTTCACAAAACGCACATCACCCGGCTTGATCACCGAGTCGATGTTTACATCTTCTGCATACGCTGCGGGCCTATCCCCGAAGCCTGAGCCAAGCAGACGTTTCATCACGCCATTGGCGTCCGGTTGTTTCTCTTCCGGCCAGCTCTTCGGGTCAAGATCCTTGAACATCAAAAACTTGCCGAAGGAAAAGAAACCCAGGGCGATCTCGTTACTGGCGACCTTCCAGCGTGACTGCTTGCTGATCACATCAGCCACTTCACCATAGAAGCGCTCAAGACTGCGCTCATCGGTGGCGAAGTTGTCCTCGTCAAACCCGCAGGCGGCCATATCCAGGCCAAAGTCAGTCTTGAGCTTGGCCACCAGAGAAAGGTTCGCCATCAGCTCGTCACCCGAGTACGTCAGCTTGAAGGCATCTTTGGCGCCGCTGCGCTCAAGGCTGACCGGCAGCAGTATCAGGGGGGCCTTGCGCAGATTTTCGGAGCTATCCGCTTCGTACCAATGCAAAAAGCCCAGGGCCAGGAACAGCGTGTTCACCCCCTGCTCCTCGATAAAGCCTTTAGCCTCGGTGTGGATCTTCAACAGCTGCAGGAACAGACGCTCATCATCGATGGCCGTCTGCAAGCGGGTATCCAGATGGCGACGGGCCCTGCCTGATTCATCCTCATCGCCCTCGTCAGCGACGCTGGACCAGTCCAGGCTATCCAGTTCATGCAGCAACTCTGCGTCACTGGCAGTGTCAGCTTCCGCCTCTTCCGGCTTCGCAGCCTTTGCCAGCTCAGCCAGCTTCTTGGGCGCCATCGGCGCAAAGGTCATGGCCTTTTCCTGGCGATAGAGGATGTTGAACACCTCCTCGGACAACTCATCGACCACCATCAGGGTCTTGGCTGTCTTGCGGAAGTTGAGCATGTTGTTGCGAAGCCCGATATCCAGCAGCTCTTTGCGGCTGCTCTGTAGCTTCTGGCTGATCACTGTATTCATAGGAAACCCACTATCCGAAGCTGAAATGCCAGCATCTAAACATCACCGGGCCTGATACGCGGTGCGCAGTCAGACATCGGCCTTGAACAGGCCATTGGCTCGTTCTGTACCCCAATCCGAATCAGGCAACTCAGCCAGTGCGGAACCTGCTGGGCGGCCCAAAGCCCGCAACTGCGAAAGCACCTTTGCCAGGCCATCAAAGCCCCCCTGCCTTGACCCGACAAAGCGCATATCCAGCCCATCGGGAGTCGAGAGATTCAGCTGACTGAAGGCGCATACGGGTAACTCGCGGTTGTTCTTGAAGCGCCTGTCGGGTCCGCCTTTCTTGTTGACGTACTGCCAAGTCTTATCAACAACCGTTGCATCGGCGGCAAGCGAATCATTCTCGACGTATCGAGTCCCCGAACTGACGGCAGAAAAATTCGCATAGTCGATACTGCCTACGGCATTTTCCTGAAATGCCAGTATGCGATCCGGGTAAAAGGCCAGCGTGGTCCTCTTCGAGGCGAGTATCGGCACCTGCACATTCGCCACCACATCGGGCGCATGCCCGAGCACAAGCCGTGCCTCGCCGAGCTGAACGCCCTGACCGGCCCCGGCAGAGTATTTGGGGTCGGCGTAACGGGAGGTCGAGGCAATCGACCTCAGCTTTCGCGCATTCGCCGCCTCGCTGAGCACCGTGCACAACTGATCGAACAGCGCACTGGTCGCCTGATCGGGCTCGTAGAACAGCACCGTCAACTTGCCCAACTGATCCCGCCAGAACAGCCAGCCTGTAATGGCGACCAAGGCCGCGAAAATCACCAGATACACCGCGGCAGGCCAGGAGGTGCCCCACAGGAGCAGGACAAACAGCGCCAGCAAGCCCGCCGCAGCAAACGGCCATACAGGGCGCTTCGAAATCTGTTCATTCATCGACTGCAACAGCGCATCGGAGGTGGAGTCCTGAAGCTCCAGAACACTTTTGACCTCGTGCTCCGTCGTATGAATGATGTTGCTGTCATCTATGACAGGGGAGTCGCTCCGGGGCTGAGCGGTGTTGAGTGGAGTGCTTATCTCCCGCACCGGAGAGCCGATGCTCCGGCGGTACTGGAAGCTGCCAAACCCGCCCCTGATGTAGGCGCCGCGCATACCGATCCCGGCACGAAGACCGGGAATCACCACCGACACGCCAATACCCTGTTCGGAGAAGTTGAACCGAACCAGGCCAAAACTGATGCTGCGAGAAAAACTCAGCCCCATAGTCCCTCCATGTCTTCAATGACATCGGCACATTCGCACCCGACGCACCATCTGAAACTCACGAAAGAGCCTCCTGTGCTCGCGATTCGGCTTCCGGCAGGCGCAGTTGGCCGGAGATCAGGCGGGGTAGGAGGGTGTCGCGGACCTGAGTGAGGGTTTGGGCTTGAACGTGATTTTCCGCAAGACACGCAAACACCGGTTTAGCAATCTCATGAAATGCCTGCAGAATCTGAGCAGGAGGTATCACCGTAGCAAGACCAACCACTACCTCTGGTCGTACCGCTGGGTAGGCACCGCCATCAGCCACATGAGTTAAGTAATCGATGTTGGCGTCTAAAGTTGCTGCCAAGTAGACAAACTCTGTGCTCTCAATATTTTTCGGCCGTAAAACTGCGAACCCAGTACTTCCAGTCAGGTTCTCCGCAGCATTGGCAATAAATGCGAATGATCGATTTCCGGGACGAACGGTGCCAACTATTGTGTCGCCATCACGTAGTACTCGACGTGCTCGGCTAGGCGCATCATCAAAGCGGTAGTCCGTAATCTCCGCGATCACGTTCTCTTTCGCATTAGCCAAGTCGACATATGCCACCGACTCGGGCCGGGTCCTAGCAGACCAAGACTCCGGGTTCAGATGGGCCAGGTCGGCTAGTGTTCCACCGCTCCACCCCTTCGGTACCAGGCCCAGTTCGGACTCTTCGAAGCTGTCGGGGAACAGGGCAGCGGTGGGGGCGTCCATGCCTTCCGGCTGGCGGCCTTCGGCCTTGGTGCGCACGGGGTCGAAATCGACGAACCAGGATTTGAACAGAGCCTGGGCGATGGCTTCCAGGGTGGCGTTGGTTTCGCGTAGCAGGGTGATGCGGTCGTCGAGAGCCAACATTGCAGAAGCAATTTCCCTCCGCTCACTCGCGGGAGGCAGGGGGATTGGGAGTGCTCGAAGGTCTTTGAGATTGATTGTTGTCTGTACGGTTGTATTCGCACGACTGCCAAGCAGATGCTGTGATAGCGGTGATCGGAGGCACAGGGCAATCCACTCAGACTCTACATGGTCTTCTGGATGAATTACGGCTACAGCCCTCGCGACATTGAATCCGCTGACAGTTTTAGGGGCGACAGCAACTTGCCCCACACTCCCCACTAGCGTCAGCAGAACCTCTCCACCTTTTAGACGCGTACGGCCGTACTTCCCTTCAATAGCAGGGTCGATACGCATCAAGTCAGCCAACTCAATTCGCCCATCGCGAAAATTGTTCACCCGAATGATGGGAACACCCGTACTCAGAGCCGCTCCAGGTTGAACAACACCGTAAGTCACAGAACTAGGTTTTGATAATTGATCGAGTGGCTGATATTCCCAACCGTCTGGTAGCTTGGGCAGGTCAAAACTCATACCCCAGCCCCCCCAGCTTCTGCCGGATCAACTGATCGAGCTCCACGCCCTTCTGCATCTGCTCACCCAATTGCTTGGTCAGCCGCTGCATCTTCTCGGCGAAGGCTTCGTCGTCATCCTCCACTTCCTCGGCACCGACATAGCGACCCGGCGTCAGCACATGGCCGTGTTCGGCGATCTCGTTGAGGGTGACGCTGCGGCAGAAGCCGGGGATATCGGCGTACTCGCCAACTTGACCGCCCTCATCCAGCGCCTCACCACGCCAAGCCGCCACCGTGCTGGCAATGCGCTCGATATCAGCCTCGGTGAGTTCGATCTGCACACGGCTGACGCTGGTGCCCAGCTTGCGCGCATCGATAAACAGCACCTGGCCGCTGCGGTCGATGCCGCCGGTGCTCAGGGCATGGCGCTTGTCCTTGGCGAGGAACCACAGGCAGGCGGGTATCTGCGTGTTGAAGAACAGCTGGCCGGGCAGAGCGACCATCACTTCCACCACGTCGGCCTCGACCATGGCTTTGCGAATTTCGCCTTCGCTGTTCTGGCTGGAGCTCATCGAGCCGTTGGCCAGCACGATGCCGGCACGGCCGTTAGGCTTGAGGTGGTAGAGCATATGCTGCAACCAGGCGTAGTTGGCGTTGCCTTGCGGCGGAGTGCCATAGACCCAGCGCGGGTCGCCTTCCAGGCTGCCATGCCACCAGTCGCTGATATTGAACGGCGGGTTAGCCAGCACGAAGTCGGCACGCAGATCGCTGTGCTGGTTGCGGATAAAGGTATCCGCCGGCTCCTTGCCCAGGTTGAAGTCGATGCCGCGAATGGCCAGGTTCATCGCCGCCAGACGCCAGGTGGTGGGGTTGGACTCCTGGCCATAGATGGACACATCGCCCAGCTTGCCGCCGTGGGCCTCGATGAACTTCTCCGACTGCACGAACATGCCACCCGAACCGCAGCAGGGATCGTAGACCTTGCCGTGGTGCGGGTTAAGCACAGCCACCAGGGTTTTCACAATGCTGGCCGGCGTATAGAACTGCCCGCCCTTCTTGCCCTCGGCACTGGCGAACTGGCCGAGGAAGTATTCGTAGACCTGGCCGAGCAGGTCGCGAGCCTTGCCGGCGTCGTCACCAAAGCCGACGGTGGAGATCAGGTCCACCAGCTCGCCGAGCTTGCCGTCCGGCAGCTGGGCGCGGGCATAGCGCTTGTCGAGGATGTTTTTCAGCTTGGGGTTTTCCGCCTCGATGGCGGCCAGGGCCTCGTCGATGCGCTTGCCGATATCCACCTGCTTGGCGGCGGCACGAATGGCCTCCCAGCGCGCCACTTCCGGCACCCAGAACACGTTGACCTCACGGTAGTAGTCGCGGTCTTCCAGCTCGGCGTTAAGCACCTCGGGATCGTCGTCACCCAGATAGTAGTCGTCGTTCTCGTCGGTCAGCTTGCGTTCCAGCTCGGCACGGCGGCCGGCGAAGCTGTCGGAGATGTACTTGAGGAAGATCAGGCCGAGCACGATGTGCTTGTACTCGGCGGCGTCCATATTGGCGCGCAGCTTATCGGCGGTGGCCCAGAGGGTTTTCTCCATGGCCTCAATGCTGGTGGCAGCCTGTACTTTGACCGCCTTGGCCTTGCTGGCTGCCGCCTCGACGACATAGCTGGCGGATACTTCGGCCACCGCCGGCTCGAAACGCTCACGCGCCTTGCTCAGCGCCTGCGCCGCCAGGCTAGCACCTGCGGCCTGGGCGCGCAGCACGGAGCCACCCCGCCCGCGCCCTTTGACCAATACGCCCTCACCGATCAGCGCATCGCGCGATTCCCAGAACTGCTCTTCACTCAGGCCGGTGAACTGGCTCTTGAGCCGCTCATAAAGAGCCTGATTGCCGATGCTGCCGCCGTCTTCCGGTACTGCCGCCAGCAACGCCTGGGCCAAATCACTCATGCATAACACTCCCCATGCCGCCCACTGTCAGATGGGCCGGCCAATACTCAAAACTGGTGGCAAACGAACGAGAGGGGGAAACCGGAGGGAGGCTCTGAGGCAGGCACTTGAAGCGCCAGCGCCTTTGGGGGCCATCCCTGGAATACCACGACCTGCCATTCTGCGATGTTCGTCACCTTATCCACTGGCAGGGCGCGGGTAAAGCCGCGCCCTGTGCATTTTATCGCCACAGTCAGTTCGACGGTACGCACTCGTCCGACATGGGGGTTTTCGCCACATCACCACGCCCACGACAAGTCAGGGTGATGCGCATTCCGGACTGGAGACCGGCAGCATAATTGGCATGTGCCTTATCCAGTTCAAACTGTGGCTGCATAAACTGGTTCACCCCACCACGCAGCGTCACGTAAGGGTTACCAAACAGATCGGTGTTGATCGAGTCGACCACGCCGGTGACCTTAAAAAGCTTGCCCTTGAACTGCTGATCCGCCGCTACCGTGTTGCGGTCGTAGGCTTGGGCCAGTTGCTGGGCGCTGACCTCAATCAGCGGCTCGGCAAGCGCCACCACCTTGGCCTGCTGGCCCTGATTGCCGCTGACGGACCGGCTGGGGCTGCGCTCGCTGGTGGCCATGCCAACCAGCATCAGCGCCAGCCAGGCAAAGCCAATTACCCGGCTAGTGGTGCTGTGGCCCTGACGCAGTAGGAACCAGACGAAGACGATTGGAAACAGGAGAATGCCCACGCCGAGCCAGAAACCGACGCTGCGGATAACCTGAACCCCGGGTTGGGCTTGAACAGGTGCCGGCTGCTTAACGATAGGCGCCCCACAGTGCGGGCAGGCTGCGGCCTGGTCGCTGGCCATACGGTCGCATTCTTCACAGTTGATCAATGCCATGTTGCTACTCCTTGATTGCTCTTCCTGGATTGGCCGGCGCTGCCGGCTTGCTTGTGCGAATCAAGATATGTAGCGTGACTAGACGTATCTAGAGTGTTTGCCTGTACAGGTAAAGTTTTCGAGCAGATGGAGGGGCCATGAAACGCAAGCAGTCAATCGAGTCCGTGCGCTGGGATCTGGCCCTGCGCTATCGCCTGATCGAGACAGTGGCATGGTGGGAGGGCCGCCTGACCACCAATCACCTAATGCAGAGCTTCGGCATCAGCCGCCAGCAGGCGTCGAAGGACATCAACACCTACATCAGCGAGCACGCGCCGAAGAACCTCGAATATGACAAGCATTTGAAGGGATACGTCCCGAGCCGCCGCTTCCAACCGCTGTTCATCGACGACAGCGCCAGCGCCTATCTGCACCTGCTCAACCAGAACCATGAGCGCGCTCCGCATATCGAGGGCCTGGCACTGGCCTATGCACACACAGAGGTACTGGCAGTGCCGGATCGCTCGGTAAGGCCGGAAGTGCTGCGCCCGCTGCTCAAAGCCTGCCGGGAGGGGCTGCGCCTGGAATGCGAGTACGTGTCCTTCACCACGCCCGATGGCGAAACCCGCCTGATCGCCCCACACACCCTGGTTTACACCGGCATGCGCTGGCATGTGCGGGCCTATTGCGAGAAGAACCGGGATTATCGTGACTTCGTCCTGAGCCGCTTCCGGGGTATACCGGAGCTGATGGATGATCCTACCGATCACGGCCGCGAGAGTGATCCGGGCTGGACCACATCACTGCCGGTGATCATCGAGCCCGACTCGCGCCTGAAACCGGAACAGCGCGCCATCATCGAGGCCGACTACGGCATGCAGGATGGCCGACTGGTGATCGAAACCCGCGGCGCACTGGTGCAATACGTGCTGCAGCGCTATCAGATCGACCCGACCAAGGTGCATGCCAAGGCGACGGCGCAGCAGATTGTCGTCGCCAACCTGGATGAACTGCAGCCGTGGCTGTATCACTGACTGACGACAGACACGCCTGAGACTGAGTCCATACCGCCAGGAGACGCTAGCAATTAATTAGTAGTGCCGCCACAGGCCAGCTTGGCCAGCCCAAGCAGTGCAAGCAACACCAGCGCCAGTGGCAAAAGATCATTAAGGGTGGGCAGCAAATTCATAGAACCTCCTGGTCGGTTGCGACCAACCTAGCAAGGACGGCCCGCCATAGCGACCCGTCTACTTTTCGCCTGTAAACAATCCGTGCATACCCCAGACGCCG
The DNA here is from genome assembly GCF_025377065.1 of Pseudomonas sp. HD6422. Lineage (NCBI taxonomy): Bacteria > Pseudomonadati > Pseudomonadota > Gammaproteobacteria > Pseudomonadales > Pseudomonadaceae > Pseudomonas > Pseudomonas sp. HD6422. The sequence continues at coordinate 34,028 of NZ_JAHWIW010000022.1, forward strand.
GCGACGAACGTACCTTGTCTGGATGGCGGAGCGCTGATTACTGTATATAAATACAGCCATAGAGCAACCCGTTATGAGCACAGCACTTATCCTTGGCCCGCTGCAGCGCAGCAGCACAGCCCTTCCCCTCTTTGATGCACGCGTTCCAGCTGGCTTTCCCAGCCCCGCTCTTGATCACATGGAGCACAAGCTTTCGCTTGATGCTCTGTTGGATCTGCAAGCTACGCACACCTATGTAGTCGCCGTGAGCGGTGACAGCATGACGGGTGCAGGCATATTCGACGGTGACCATCTGATCGTCAGCCGCGCTATCACAGCCAGGCCGGGGCATGTGGTTGTTGCCTGCCTCAACGGCGATGTCCTGGTAAAGCGCCTGGCACAGAAACAGGGCCAGTTCATCCTGCGCTCGGAGAACCCAGCCTACTCACCACGCTACATCCTGGAGAACGATGAGCTGACGATCTGGGGCGTCGTCACTCACAGCCTGCGGAATCACCTCGCCCATGGCTGACTCGGTATACGCACTCGTGGACTGCAACAGCTTCTACGCCAGCTGCGAGCGCGTATTTCGTCCGGATCTGCTGCGCCCCCCCATTGTGGTGCTCAGCAACAACGATGGCTGCGTGATTGCCCGCTCGGCCGATTCAAAACCTTTCGTGAAAATGGGCGCTCTGTTCCACGAAATCAGAGGCGACCTAAAGCGCCACGGCATCGTGGCCTTCAGCAGCAACTACGCCCTCTATGGCGATATGAGCGAGCGCGTGATGACGATCCTGGAGGGCTGCTTTCCAAGCATCGAGGTCTACAGCATCGATGAGGCCTTTGCCGATATGACCGGTCTACCCGAACCGCTGGAGTCGATAGGCCGTCAGGTGCAGGCAGAGATCAGGCAGAAGACCGGCATACCCGTTGGTATTGGTATCGCCACCACCAAGACACTGGCCAAGCTCGCTAATAACGCTGCCAAGCGCTGGCAGAAGCAAACTGGTGGCGTCGTAGACATCCGCGATCCGGTTCGTCGCCACAAGCTGCTCAAGGCCATGCCAGTTGAGGAGGTCTGGGGAGTAGGCCCGCGCATGCGTGCTCACCTGGAAGGCATGCAAATCAAGACAGCTTGGGACCTGGCACAGATGGATGCCTGGACACTGCGCAAGCGATTCAATGTCGTGGTCGAGAAAACTGTGCGCGAACTGCGCGGTGTGGCGTGCCTGGAGATCGAGAACGAAATCGAACCCAAGCAAGAGATTTGCTCAAGCAGATCATTCGGCAAGCGCCTGCGTGAGCTAGCCCCCATACAGGAGGCTGTCACTAGCTATGCGACGCGCGCCGCTGAAAAGCTGCGCAAGCAGGAGTCGCTCTGCAGACAGGTGCGGGTCAGTCTGCGCACCGGGATGTTCAACCCAACAGAGGCTAGATACGCCAATGGCATCCTCTGCCAGTTGTCCTACCCGACCGACGACAGCCGACTGATCATCAAGGCCGTCCAGGCTGGATTGCAGCAGGTCTTCAGAGAGGGTTTCTGCTATGCCAAGGCTCAGGTGATGCTGTTGGATCTGTGTCGCAAGAATGAGTACACTCCGGATCTGTTCGCCCCTGAACAGCCCGTGAAAACCGAGCGACTGATGAGCACCCTGGATGCGATCAACAATCGCTGGGGACGTGGAACGCTGCAGCCGGGACGCATCGCCAAGCCGGTCGAGTGGGCTATGCGAAGAGAATTGCTTTCCCCCGCATATACCACTCGCTGGTCTGAGTTAATGGTCGCAAAGGCCAAGTAGCCTTCCCATTCACTTATCTGCGACGAACACGGCTCAGAGTGCCCTTACGCAGACAGCGTGCCCCCGCAGGCTTCAAGCGCAGGTGCTGATCGTCCTTGACCAGGTACTTCATTGCGAAGTGCGTATGGGGCCGTCTCGACTGATCCTCCCTCTGGATATGGCCGATTCCACGCCTATCGCCATACCCCTCCTTGTCATGATTGCAGCTGTGGGCATAGCCCTGACCACGTGTGACCTCCTCCCACAGCTTGCCAATCCCAGTTGCCTTACAGACATCCCGGCACACTATGTTGCCATTGAAGAAGTAGGCTGCATGGATGTGGTAACCCCTACCGTCATTTCGATCCCCCTGCTCCACGGCGTAGATGTAGCCGATAAGGTGCTTGAAGATCGGATGGCGGTGGTGCTTGGTAATCAGGGCATCCAAGTGATCGAACACTTGCTCGATACGCAGCCTGGCCTGGGCCTCAGACCAGTAGTACAGGTTCAACCTGATGATCGTCGTACGCGAGTATCGGCTCATCATCGCATCCGTGTACTCGGTGATGTCCCTGTCCTGCTGCTTGGCCAACTCCTGTCGGTCCCACTTCCTACGCCGATACCACTGCTCTCGTGTCAGCTCACGTATACGTTCGGTGAGTACGTTCATGCTCTGTTGATGACTGAGCCAGTACGTACCCGTCTCACTCATACAGACAGGACCATTCGGTGAGCGCTGCAGGCCGATGTCGTCACAGGCTTCCCGGAACGCTTGCAGGTGCTCGCTGTAATCGTATGGCACTCGATCATCGAACAGGTTGTACATCTGCTGGACGTTGGTGAAGTACCGGGAGAGCCTGGTCTCTTCGACCTGCTCATAGCCTGATCGTTTGTGCGTGATCCGGAATGCTGGTGTATCGCTTTGCTCGATAGCCTGGACGAGTGATTCGATCTGCAGCGCTATGTCGGACTGGGAGAGGTGGGTGTTGTGCTTGCGGTTGTTCATGGCTGAGTACCTAGTTGGTTGTGTCGCATACCAGGTACGTGGTCTGTTTCTTTTTACTGGCCTCCTTTCCCTCTGATGTAGTCAGTGGTGATAGGTGGTGGTTACTATTGGATAGGTAGAGTAGATAGTTAATAGCTATATCAATAGATGCATCCCTGCCCATAACCGACCGTCCCGAGCAGGCCGGGCAATGGGGAGCAACATTGCTAAGCCTGTCGAGAGATTTTCCGTACTGAGCGCTGGGGGAGTTAGCTGAGAGCAGAGCCCTACCAGAAACGTCATAAGCGCCATGACCAGCCACGGCTGGTCATGGCGTTATAAGTCTATCTGGCGACGCTCAAATGGCTGCTTGGACGTGTGGCGGATCCCTCAGCCATATCCCGTTCCTCGATTCTTGCCAGGATCCAATCTTCGACTTCCGATTGGATCCAACCCACGCCTCGGGTATTTGGCACATCTATACCGCCAGGGGCCAGACTGACAGGCTTGGGGAAGATTCCGTCCGCGATGTATTTGTAGATAGTTGACCTCGCAAGACCAGTCGTATCGATTACTTCTTTCAATCGCATTATACGCATGAGCAGGCTCTCCTCTATGGCTCAGAGGATGTGCAAGGGTTGTAAAAAAGAACCAACCCAAAGCCAGCACCGTAGGCAAGCCTGCCCAAGGCAGCCCTCCATTGCGGAAAAGTAATCATGGCCCCCTGGCACAAGCGGCAGCCGACGCATCCGAAGCTAAGCCAACCGCAATAGGCCAATCCAATCCAATCCAATACAGGGGCAGCTCACACAGACTTGCCCCCCCTGTGAACAGTGAAAGTCCCTGTCAGGCGACACACAGAGCATCAAGGTGCGGATTTCGGTGAACGTGACCGAGCGTTTCGCTAATACGTGACCGGTGCTTCCGCCCCGGTTGCGCGGGTTCTGGATTGTAATCGCAGATGCGCTTTGCTCTTCCGTTTTTCCGGCGCAACGACTCGCCCTTCATCGCCAGCCGGTAGGCGTTATGCACCAGGCGGTCAAGGATGGCGTCGGCCAGGGTCGGGTCGTTGATCCAGCCATGCCAGTGCTCGATGGGTATCTGGCTGGTCAGGATGGTGGAGCGGTTGCCGGCGCGGTCGCCGATCACTTCCAGCAGGTCATGCCGAGCAGCCTCCTCCAGCGGGGCCAGCGCCCAGTCGTCCAGCACCAGGACGTCGACCTTGGCCAGCTGCTGCAAGGTGCGGCCGAAGCTGCCGTCGCCATGGGCGATGTGCAGTTGCTCCAGCAGCCGCGGAGGTCCGCAGATACAGGGTACTGAGCCTTGGCGGCAAGCCTGGTTGCCCAGGGAGCAGGCCCGCCAGATCTTGCCGGCGCCGGTCGGACCGGTCAGCAGCAGGTTGTGCTACTGGCGTATCCAGTTGCCGCTGGCCAGGGTGGCGATCAAGCGCTCATCCAGGGCGTGACCGGGGCGTCGGTCGAGATCTTCCAGGCAGGTATTGGCGAACTTGAGCTTGGCCTTCTTGCGCAGCCTTATCAGGCGCTGGTTGTCACGCCAGGCCAGTTCACGGTCGAGCAGCAGGCCGAGGCGTTCATCGAAGCTCAGGCTGTGGCTGGCCGGCAGCGTCCATTGCTCCGCCAGTGCGCGGGCCATGCGCCGCAGCTCGCGGTGGATGCTCAGCACATCCGGCAGCACCCGCTCACTGCGTGGCTTGCTCGTCGACGCCGGCGCAAAAAGGACGGCCGCCAATGCAGGCCAGTCCAGCCCGGCCACGCGCGCCGCCGTGACGTATTTGCTGACCACGCCCTTGGACAGCTGCAATGCGCGGGCGATCTTCTTGTGGGACAAACCGACCTCGAGCTTGAGGCGCAGACATTCTTTGATGTTTCGCATGGTTACTCGCTGCGCCGCCATCCCACTTCTCCCGAAATCGGGCGAGGGTGGCGGCGCATCAGGTCATGCGCAACGAAGGGGACGGCTTTCGCTAAGCCGTGACCGGCGATTTCGGTAAGCCGTGACCGCCTGTTTCGGAACAGGCGGAAAATCGGTCACGTTGCTACCGAAATGAGCGGTCACGCGTTAGCGAAATGACCGATCACGATCAACCGAAACGGCCGGTCACGGTGCTCCGAAATCCGCAATCAAGGCACGTGAAGCCTCCGGGGCGCCCTCCCTAACCAGCAAGAACAAACTGACTGAGCACCACGTCATTGCTAGCAGCAGCCAACTGAAAATCACCCAACAGCTGAATGCTTGTCGGACAAAGCGCAGCGCTCACCTTTGTGCTACTAGCATTTACATGCCTACAGCCACGTTGAAGCCGCGTAAATTGTGGTCTATGCAAGAATTCATACATCTATAAATGGTCTAGGGATGTTCTCGTATGATTCATTCCATTGACTATTTCCTATCTACTGATTTACTTAAATTGTACTTTTTATGTGCTAGAAATAAGTTGATAAACGACTATGAATGAGACTGATTTGCTTTCTGATGAGCTTCCCGGATGGGGTCTGACTGAACGGGAGGTAGCATGGCTATGGCTTGCCCTGGAAAGCAGGGAAGGCATTCAGATGGATGAGTGCCAGCTCAACAGCCAAACCATGCGAGACCAAATTGCCAGAACACTCAGAAGGAATCCGCGCGTCACGAGGGGCTTAGTACGAGCACGGGATAGAGAGCTGCTACCGGAGGAGGCATTCAGCTGGGTCGAAAAAAGCGGACGACAACCAAAATGGCTCGCCGCTCAAGCAGCGAACAAAACAGGACTACGAATACACAGCAGTGTCTTCCGTACGCTCACTGACAAGGAGCAGCTGATTGCACTGTTCGATCTCTGGGACAAAGATTTCGGCCAGAAAGAGAGCACATTGAGGCGCCTATCGGACGCCTGGATCGAGCACGCACGGTCAGACAGGATCTTCAGCTGGTTCAAAGACAAGGACGAACGCGCAAAATGTGCTCTGGCATGGAGCTGGCTCGAGAAAAACAAGCCCAGGCTAACGTGGCGCGCCGAGCCCTTTACAAAGCTCACTGAGCTGCTGGAGTTTTTCGACCACAGCGGAGCCTCAGACGAGGAAAAGGAACTCTATGTCGACAAAATTAAGAGGCGCTGGAGCACGCAAAAAACGCGCGAGAAGGCTGTCGAGAAGAAGCAATACAACTTTGTGCTCCCCCTGAGCGTCAACGCTGTCCTGGACAAGCTTGCTGAAGAGCACGAGCTATCCAGAACCAAGGTCTTGGAGATGCTTATCCTGAGCGAGGAACAGCACGAGCTGTATCTCCCGAAACAACCCTCCAGATGAGCCATCTGGAGCCTCGAAAACCCAGTGGCACAAAAAGTGGCACAAAATTCGATCGAGACAGAAAGCCATCAGGCACAAAAAAATCCAGCCACCGCTAAGTGACTGGATTTTCTAGGGTTTTTTGGTCGGGACGGAGTGATTCGAACACTCGACCCCTTGCACCCCATGCAAGTGCGCTACCGGGCTGCGCTACGCCCCGACTCTATTCTCAATGTTGCCGAGAACGGTGAAGAATGTACCCTAACCCGCTGATAAGTGAAAGCTTTTTCTCAAAAAAATTTCACAACCAACACCGCCAGGTCACTTCTTCAACACCACCAAAACATCCTCCAACTCAACAATCATCTGCCGAATCAGCTGCTTGTACTGGGTAGTGTCATCCTTGGCCTCATCACTGGAGAGTCGCAATCGCGCCCCGCCGATGGTGAAACCTTGGTCATACAGCAACGCGCGGATCTGGCGGATCATCAGCACGTCTTGCCGCTGATAATACCGCCGGTTCCCGCGTCGCTTGACCGGGTTGAGTTGCGGGAACTCTTGTTCCCAATACCGAAGCACGTGAGGTTTCACCGCACAGAGCTCGCTCACCTCACCAATGGTGAAGTAGCGTTTCCCCGGAATGGGGGGCAGCTCGTCGTTATGGCTTGGTTCCAGCATAGGCCTCAACCCGGGCTTTCAGTTTCTGCCCTGGACGAAAGGTGACGACACGGCGCGCGCTGATCGGGATCTCTTCCCCTGTCTTGGGGTTGCGGCCCGGCCGTTGGCGCTTGTCGCGAAGGTCGAAGTTGCCGAAACCGGACAGCTTGACCTGCTCGTTGTCTTCAAGTGCGTGCCGAATTTCTTCGAAAAACAGCTCGACCAGCTCCTTGGCCTCGCGCTTGTTAAGCCCCAGCTCCTCGTACAGCCTTTCGGCCATCTCAGCTTTCGTCAGAGCACCCATACCGTTATTTCCTTAACGTGGTGTTCAACCTTTGTTCGAGCGAGGTGAGGATAGTGTTCAACGTGGCGTTCACCTCATCGTCGTTAAGAGTGCGCGATGGATGCTGCCAGGTCAAGCCAACTGCCAGGCTTTTTCTATCAGGATCAATACCTTTACCCTGGTAGACATCAAACAGCCTGAGGTCTGTGAGCCATTCGCCTGCGTTGTCACGAATTACTTCAAGCACGTCTTGAGAAGCTACATCACGTCCTGCGATCAAAGCCAGGTCACGACGGGTTTCCGGGAACTTGGAGAGTTCGCTGAATTTCGGCAGGCGGCCTTCGACCACGTCGCCCAAGACCAGCTCGAAGACGTACACCGAGCGGTCCAGGTCCAGGGCCTTGGCGACCTCTGGGTGGATGGCGCCGAGGTAGCCGACTTCCTTGCCGTCGCGCTCGATGCGGGCGGTTTGGCCGGGGTGCAGGGCTGGGTGCTTGCCGGCGACGAACTTGAAGTCGCTCAGGGCGCCGGAGTAGCCCAGCAGGGCTTCCACGTCAGCCTTGACGTCGAAGAAGTCGACGCCGTCGCGGCCGTTCGCCCAACCTTCTGGCAGGCGGCTGCCGGTGACGACGCCGGCGATCATCGGCTGCTGCTTGAGGTCGCCGAGCTGGCCGACGAAGCGCAGGCCGCTTTCGAACAGGCGCACGCGGTCTTGCTGGCGGTTGAGGTTGTGCTGCAGCGCCTTGACCAGGCCCGGCCACAGGGACGCACGCATGGCGGCCATGTCGCTGGAGATCGGGTTGGCCAGCTGCAGGGGCTCTACGCCTGGGCTGAACAGCTCGAACAATTTCGGGTCGATGAAGCTGTAGGTGATGGCTTCCTGGTAGCCGCGGGCGACCAGCAGGCGGCGCAGGTTCGGCAGCTCACCGCGGGTTTCCGGCTTGCCCTGGGGCGCGAGGCGCGCCTGTGGATAGCGGACCGGCAGGTTGTTGTAGCCGTACAGGCGGGCAAGCTCTTCGATCAGGTCGACTTCCAGGCTGATGTCGAAGCGGTGGCTTGGGACGCTGACGGTCCAGACCTCAGCGCCCGCAGCTCCGCCGTTGCGGGTAGTGGTCAGTTCCAGGGCGTTGAGCAACTGCTCGACCTGGGCTGGGGCCATTTCCATGCCGAGCATCTGGGTGATGCGTTCGGCGCGCAGGGTGATCGGGGCGACCTTGGGCAGGTGCGCTTCGCTCACGGCTTCGACGACCGGGCCGGCTTCGCCGCCGACGATTTCCAGTACCAGGGCGGTGGCGCGCTCGATGGCTTCGCGGGCCAGCTGCGAGTCGACGCCGCGCTCGTAGCGGTGCGAGGCATCGGTGTGCAGGCCGTAGGAGCGGGCTTTACCGGCGACGGAAATCGGCTCGAAGAAGGCGCTCTCGAGGAACAGATCGCGGGTCTTCTCGGTGTTTACACCGCTGTGCTCGCCACCCATGACGCCGGCAATGGCCAGGGCGCGGGTGTGGTCGGCGATGACCAGGGTGTCGGCACGCAGGGCGACTTCCTGGCCGTCGAGCAGCACGAGCTTCTCGCCCTCCTCTGCCATGCGCACGCGGATGCCGCCGTTGATTTCGGCGAGGTCGAAGGCGTGCATCGGCTGGCCGAGTTCGAGCATCACGTAGTTGGTGATGTCGACGGCGGCGTCGATGCTGCGCACGTCGCTGCGGCGCAGGCGCTCGACCATCCACAGTGGGGTCGGTTTGCTCAGGTCGACGTTGCGGATGACGCGGCCCAGGTAACGCGGGCAGGCGGCTGGGGCGCTGACTTCGACCGGGCGGACTTCGTCATGGGCAGCCGGCACGGCGGGTACCACGGGGCGGGTGACCGGGGTGTCGTACAGGGCGCTGACATCGCGGGCCAGACCGGCGATGGACAGGCAATCGCCGCGGTTGGGGGTCAGGCCGATTTCGATGCTGGCGTCGTCGAGGCTCAGGTACTGGCGGATGTCCTCGCCAACCGGGGCGTCGGCGGCCAGTTCCAGCAGGCCGTCGTTTTCTTCGCTGATCTGCAGTTCGGCAGCCGAGCAGAGCATGCCGAAGGATTCGACGCCGCGCAGCTTGGCCTTCTTGATCTTGAAGTCGCCGGGCAATTCGGCACCGATCATGGCGAACGGGATCTTGATGCCTGGGCGGGCGTTGGGGGCGCCGCAGACGACCTGGAAGGTTTCCTGGCCGTTGCTGACCTGGCACACGCGCAGCTTGTCGGCGTCGGGGTGTTGTTCGGTGGCGAGGATTTCGCCCACGACGATGCCGCTGAACTGGCCAGCGGCCGGGGTGACGCTGTCGACTTCGAGGCCGGCCATGGACAGGCGGGCGACGAGGTCATCACGGGAGACTTGCGGGTTTACCCAACCGCGCAGCCACTGTTCACTGAATTTCATGCTGTTCTCCTGAAAGTGTCGTCGATTGGGCCTAGCGGAATTGGGCGAGGAACCGCAGGTCGTTGTCGAAGAACAGACGCAAATCGTTGACGCCGTAGCGCAGCATGGCCAGGCGCTCGGCGCCCATGCCGAAGGCGAAGCCCTGGAATTCTTCAGGGTCGATGCCGGACATGCGCAGCACGTTCGGGTGCACCATGCCGCAGCCCATGACCTCGAGCCAGCCGGTCTGCTTGCACACGCGGCAGCCTTTGCCGGAACACATCACGCACTGGATGTCGACTTCGGCGGACGGCTCGGTGAAGGGGAAGAACGACGGACGGAAGCGCACGGCCAGTTCTTTTTCGAAGAACACGCGCAGGAATTCTTCGATGGTGCCCTTGAGGTCGGCGAAGTTGATGTCGCGATCGATCAGCAGGCCTTCGACCTGGTGGAACATCGGCGAGTGGGTGATATCCGAGTCGCAGCGGTAAACGCGGCCTGGGCAGACAATGCGGATCGGCGGCTGGGTCGACTCCATGGTCCGCACCTGCACCGGCGAGGTGTGGGTGCGCAGCAGCATGTTGGCATTGAAGTAGAAGGTGTCGTGCATCGCCCGGGCCGGGTGGTGGCCGGGGATGTTGAGCGCTTCGAAGTTGTGGTAGTCGTCTTCGACCTCAGGGCCTTCGGCGATGCCGTAGCCGATGTGGGTGAAGAACTGCTCGATGCGCTCGAGGGTACGGGTGATCGGGTGCAGGCCACCGGTGGTCTGGCCACGGCCCGGCAGGGTGACATCGATGCATTCGGCGGCCAGGCGAGCGCTGAGCTCGGCCTCTTCGAAGGCTGCCTTGCGTGCGTTGAGCACGACGGTGACGCGCTCTTTGGCGTCGTTGATCAGCGCGCCGACTTTCGGCCGCTCCTCGGCTGGCAAGTTGCCCAGGGTCTTCATCACCTGAGTCAGTTCGCCCTTCTTGCCGAGATAGTTAACCCGGATCTGTTCCAGGGCATTGATGTCTTCAGCGCGCTCCACAGCTTCCAGGGCTTGGGAGACCAGCGCATCCAGGTTTTCCATGTACAGACTCCAGATACGAAATAGGGGAAGAGCTTTGAAGGCTCTTCCCCTATCGATGACGTTTTACACCCGGCGGCGCGAACACCGCCGGATGATTGTCGTGGGTACTTAAGCCAGAACGGCTTTAGCTTTCTCGACAATCGCAGCAAACGCCGCTTTTTCGTTCACTGCCAGGTCAGCCAGAACCTTACGGTCGATTTCGATCGACGCCTTTTTCAGGCCAGCAATCAAACGGCTGTAGGACAGACCGTTGGTGCGGGCACCGGCGTTGATACGAGCGATCCACAGGGCGCGGAACTGACGCTTCTTCTGGCGACGGTCACGGTAGGCGTATTGACCAGCCTTGATGACCGCCTGCTTGGCAACACGGAATACGCGCGAGCGAGCGCCGTAGTAGCCTTTAGCCAGTTTCAGGATTTTCTTGTGACGCTTACGAGCGATTACGCCGCGCTTTACACGAGCCATGAGTAACTTCCTCTATCTTTGACCGAAATTAACGTACGCGCAGCATGCGCTCGACTTTTGCCACGTCAGACGGGTGCAGCAAGCTGGCACCGCGCAGTTGACGCTTACGCTTGGTCGACATTTTGGTCAGGATGTGGCTCTTGAAAGCGTGCTTGTGCTTGAAGCCGGAAGCGGTCTTCAGGAAGCGCTTCGCAGCACCGCTCTTGGTTTTCATTTTTGGCATGTTGGAACTCCGCATTCGATAAAATTACACAATAATCATCAGGCCTGCCGTGCCCGGGAGATTACTTCTTCTTTTTGGGGGCGATGACCATCATAAGCTGGCGTCCTTCCATCTTCGGATGCTGCTCGACGGAGCCGTATTCGGCGAGGTCGGCTTCGACCCGCTTCAACAGCTCCATACCCAGCTCCTGGTGGGCCATCTCACGACCACGGAATCTCAGAGAGATCTTGGCCTTGTCCCCATCACTAAGGAAACGTACCAGGTTGCGTAGTTTTACCTGGTAATCCCCTTCTTCCGTCCCTGGACGAAACTTGATTTCTTTGATCTGGATCTGCTTCTGGTTTTTCTTGGCTTCGTTGGCCTGCTTCTTCTTCTCGAAGAGATGCTTGCCGTAGTCCATCACCTTGCAGACGGGCGGCTGCGCGTCGGCAGAAATCTCTACCAGATCCAGCTTCGCTTCATCAGCGATACGAAGCGCTTCATCAATCGAGACGATGCCAACCTGCTCGCCGTCAGCGCCAATTAACCGAACCTCGCGTGCCGAGATATTCTCGTTGATCGGGGCCTTCGGTGCAGCTCGTTTATCGTTTCTCATTTCACGCTTAATAGTCATTACTCCGATTCTTGGCGACCACGCCGGGAAACCGCATGCGACAGGAGCTCAGCGAACTGCGCGACGGGCATGGAGCCCAGGTCTGCGCCTTCGCGAGTACGCACTGCGACGGTTTGCGTTTCGACTTCGCGGTCCCCTATAACCAAAAGGTACGGGACCTTGAGCAAAGTATGCTCGCGGATTTTAAAGCCGATCTTCTCATTTCTCAAGTCCGACTTGGCACGGAACCCGCTACCGTTCAGAGCATTTTCCACTTCGAGGGCGAAATCGGCCTGTTTGTCGGTGATGTTCATGATCACCGCCTGGGTCGGTGCCAGCCAGGCTGGGAACACACCGGCGTAATGCTCGATGAGCATGCCGATGAAGCGCTCGAACGAACCGAGGATGGCGCGGTGCAGCATCACCGGGCGCTTGCGCGCGTTGTCTTCGGCGATGTAGCTGGCGTCCAGACGCTCTGGCAGGTTCGGGTCGTACTGCAGGGTACCACACTGCCAGTTACGGCCGAGGCAGTCACGCAGGGTGAACTCGATCTTCGGACCGTAGAAGGCGCCCTCGCCCGGCTGGTATTCCCACTCCAGGCCCGACTCGTTCAGGGCGTCGGCCAGTGCGCCTTCGGCACGGTCCCACAGCTCTTCGGAGCCTACGCGCTTGGCCGGACGGGTGGACAGCTTCATGGCGATATCGCTGAAGCCGAAGTCCTTGTACACGTCCAGGGTCAGCTTGATGAAGTCGGCGGCTTCTTTCTTCACCTGATCTTCGGTGCAGAAGATGTGCGCGTCGTCCTGGGTGAAGCCACGCACGCGCATGATGCCGTGCAGGGCCCCAGATGGCTCGTTACGGTGGCAGGCACCGAATTCGGCCAGGCGCAGCGGCAGGTCGCGGTAGCTCTTCAGGCCCTGGTTGAACACCTGCACGTGGCACGGGCAGTTCATCGGCTTGACCGCGAAGTCACGGCTTTCCGACGAGGTGGTGAACATGTTCTCGGCATAGTTCGACCAGTGGCCGGAACGCTCCCAGAGGATGCGGTCGACGACCTGTGGGGTCTTGATCTCGAGGTAGCCGTTCTTGCGCTGTACGTCGCGCATGTACTGCTCGAGGACCTGGTACACGGTCCAGCCGGCCGGGTGCCAGAACACCATGCCCGGGGCTTCTTCCTGCAGGTGGAACAGGTCGAGCTGCTTGCCGATCTTGCGGTGGTCGCGTTTCTCGGCTTCTTCGATGCGCTGGATGTAGGCGGCCAGTTGCTTCTTGTCGGCCCAGGCGGTGCCGTACACGCGTTGCAGCTGCTCGTTCTTGGCATCGCCGCGCCAGTAGGCGCCGGACAGCTTGGTCAGCTTGAATGCCTTGAGGAAGCGAGTGTTCGGCACGTGCGGGCCACGGCACATGTCGACGTATTCTTCGTGGTAGTACAGGCCCATGGCCTGTTCGTCCGGCATGTCTTCGACCAGGCGCAGCTTGTAGTCTTCGCCACGGGCCTTGAACACGTCGATGACTTCGGCGCGCGGGGTCATCTTCTTGATGACGTCGTAGTCCTTCTCGATGAGCTCCATCATGCGCTTTTCGATGGCGGCCATGTCTTCAGGGGTGAAGGGGCGCTCGTAGGCGATGTCGTAGTAGAAGCCTTCGTCGATGACCGGACCGATGACCATCTTGGCGGTCGGGTACAGCTGTTTCACCGCGTGGCCAACCAGGTGGGCGCACGAGTGACGGATGATCTCCAGTCCCTCTTCATCTTTAGGGGTGATGATCTGCAGGGTGGCGTCGTTCTGGATCAGGTCGCAGGCGTCGACCAGCTTGCCGTCGACCTTGCCGGCCACGGTGGCCTTGGCCAGGCCGGCACCAATGGAAGCGGCGACTTCGGCTACGGATACGGCATGATCGAACGAACGTTGACTGCCATCGGGAAGAGTAATAACGGGCATGGCGCCTCCTCTCCTAGTGGTGACCCCTACCAAAGGTCACGTGGGTTGGGATGAGCCAGTACAAGATCCGACCTGTCTTCCGCGGGGAAGCCTGCCTCACAGTGGCAGAAGCCTTTCGGCTTGCCAGGGACGAACCAGAGTGACTGGAAAGAAATAAAGATAGTTGCAGGCTGGACGATGTCAGCTGCAAGCCGAGCATGCTAGCACGGGGCCTGCGCCCGTCGCAGAAAATATTTGGCCATTGGCACACAGGCGCTGAACTAAAGCGAAAAAATTCCGATCAGACCTTGGGAAGCAACCTAATCTTGATGAGACCTTAACCCCAAGGAGTGTCCGGTTATGCGACTTCAGTCTCTTCTGGCCCTGGTAGCGACGGGAGCCCTGCTGCTGCCAATGGCGGCCAACGCCGCCTCGGCGGCTGACGAGAACAGCCAGTTCATGAAAAGCTGCGTCCAGCAAGCCACGAGCCAGGGTGTGGATGCCGCCAAAGCCAAAAGCCATTGTTCGTGCACGGCCGAAGGCTTCGAGAAAAACTTCACCAAGGCCGAACTGGATGACCTCGACACTGCCAAAGATGGTGTCGACGCCAAGGTACAGAAGCGCGCGGATGACCTGATCGCCAAATGCAAAGCCCAGAGCTGAAACCTTAAAGTCAGGGCTTCGCGTTGATCACTTGAGCTGAATCAACATCCAGCGAAGGTAAAAGGCGCTACATGCGCAGAATTAGACTATGATGTTCCCCGTGCTCCGTAGCCTCGGCCGCATTGCACCACCGAAAAAACTAAATGTTCTGGAGATTCACCCATGTCCAATCGCCAACAAGGCACCGTCAAATGGTTCAATGATGAGAAAGGCTACGGCTTCATCACCCCAGCAGGCGGCGGCGACGACCTGTTCGTACACTTCAAGGCCATCGAATCCGACGGCTTCAAGAGCCTGAAAGAAGGCCAGACTGTTTCCTTCGTCGCCGAGCGCGGCCAGAAGGGCATGCAGGCTGCACAGGTTCGTCCGGAGTAATTCGGATAGCTGTAAAAAAACCCGCCCTCGTGGCGGGTTTTTTTATGGGGATTTGCGAGGGGCTGTGGCGGCCCTTTCGCGGGACAAGCCCGCTCCCACAGGGACACCACAGCGTCTGAAAACTGTGGTGTCCCGCGAAAGGGCCGCCACGGACGACTACATCACCCGCAATTGACCCGCGTCACCACACCCTGCTCGTCCACGCTCAGGTTCAAACGTTCGGAACGATATTCCAAGGTCACCACATCACGTGGCTTGAGGATACGTGCAACCTGCGAACCGCTGGCCTTGCGCGCTTGCTCCAGCAGGTCGGCGGTGCCGGGCTTGCCGATGGCGAAATCGGCGCCGCTGGCCGAACAGCGACCATCGTTGCCGGTCGGCGGCGTCGGGCCAGTGCCACCGGAAGAGCCGCCAGTGCTGCAACCAGCCAGGACGGTAGCCACCAGCAAGGTCGCCAGGGAAGCACGGGTACGGAACATGAATCCTCCTAATCGAATTGTGAACTGTCTATTGCGACACTTCCGCTTACGGTTTGTTGCACAACCGACAGAGTCTGCCTGAATAGGCGACACGACGCGAAAGACAATCGTGACCTAATTTTGCCTACCCCTCTTGGTTTGTAGCCTGCGCACTTTTATTCTTAAGTCGCAGGGCGATTGACGCAAAGTCATGATTTACTGCAAGAAGTGGAGCGCACCGTGCCTCCCCCGAACGCCAGGATCGCGCGTTCGCCCCTCCGCACCAGGCCCGCAGCGAGAGCCTTCCATGAGCAGCCACAGTATCGACGCCGACATCAAGGTCAAATGGGCCGAGGGCCAGAGTGCCTATAGCCCGGGAACCCCCGAGGAACTGTTGCTGATTGCCATCGACCTGCTGGTGCGTGATCGCGGCAGTGAGGCGGCCCGTAGCTTTATCGATCAGGTGTTCGAGCGGTATGCGCCGCATGGGGCGGTGGCTATCGAGCCGAGTGCGGGGTGATAGGCTGATCGGTGGGGGATGGCACGGGCTGCGCCCGTGTTCGCGGGGCAAGCCCGCTCCCACAGGATCTTCACCGTCCTGGAAAAAGGCGCAGCCGGTGCCAGCCACCGTCGCTAGAAGATTACCCCAGAGATCAGCGCGATATTGGTATAGGGCTGGCACTCCCCGGTACGCACCACGGCGCGGGCATTTCTGGTCAGCGCCTTGAACGCCTCGTGGCTCACCCACTCACGCTTGCCCAGCTTGCGCTGGGAGCGCTCAATCTCGACCATGGCCGGCGGCACCACGTCTTTCATCTCCTCGGCCAGCACATGGCGCTCCACCTGCAACTCACTGAGCACGACCCGCAGCACGCTGGAAAAGTCGGGAATGCCCGGTGTCAGCGCCAGGTCGATCACCTCCACCCCCGGCGGCACCGGCAGCCCGGCGTCGCCGATCACCAGGATGTCGCCGTGGCCCATGCCGGCAATCACCCGCGACAAGGCCACGTTCAGCAGAGGGGTCTTCTTCATGGGTCCAGTTCCTCCAGATAAGGGATGGATGGCTGGGCACCCACGCGGGTGACCGACAACGCTGCAGCGCGCTGGCCGAAGGCGATGGCCTCGCCCTCCTCCAACCCACGAACCAGGCCGGCGGCGAAGCCACCGATGAAGGTATCGCCTGCCGCCGTGGTGTCCAGCGCCTTGACCTTCGGCGCGGGGTAATGCGAGCTACCCTCAGGGCTGACGAACAAGGCCCCCTGGGCACCCAGGGTCACGATCACCTTGCCGGCGCCCAACTGTAACAGCTGCTGGGCCGCAGCGCGGGCGCTGGCCTCATCGTTCACGACAAGGCCGGTCAACGCCTCGGCCTCGCTTTCGTTAGGCGTGAGGTAGTCGATATGGGGCAGCCATTCGGGCGGCAACGGGCCGGTGGCCGGCGCCGGGTTGAGGATCACCCGCTTGCCCAGCTCATGCCCGCGGGCCAAGGTCCAGGCCACGGTATCGGCCGGCACCTCGAGCTGGCAGATGATCACTTCGGCAGCCTGCAGCAACGCATCGAAGCGCTGCACGGCTTGCGGCGTCAGCAGGCCGTTGCCACCTGGCACGATGACGATGCAGTTCTGGCTGCTGGCATCCACGGTGATCAACGCCACACCGCTGGACACACCCTCGCATACGCCCACGCCCTCGCAGTCGATGCCTTCCACTTCCAATGCCGCGCGCAGTTGCTCGCCATAGGCGTCGTCACCGACGTTGCCGACCATGGCCACGCTGCCGCCCAGGCGCGCCACGGCCACCGCCTGGTTGGCGCCCTTGCCGCCGGGCACGGTGAAGAACGTTTCGCCGGCCAGCGTCTCACCCGGGCGAGGCAGCCGCTGGGCGCGTGCCACCAAGTCCATGTTGAGGCTGCCCACTACCACTACCTTGGCCTGCATGGCTGTTCCTTAGCGGTAATCGTTGAACAAGGTCGGGCGCGGCCCGGTGGATTCGCGCGACACGATGCGCGGCGCGACGATGCGCTGCTGGGCCGGACCGTCCGGGTTGGCGATCCGTGAGAGCAGCATCGCCGCGGCACTGTCGCCCAGCTCGCGGATCGACTGGCCGACGGTACTCAACGCCGGGTACACGTAGCGGCTCAGCTCGATGTCGTCGAAACCGATCACCGACAGCTCGCCCGGCACGCTGATGTTGCGCTCGGCGGCAGCGCGCAGCACGCCGAAACCGATCATGTCGTTGCCGGCGAAAATCGCCGTGGGCCGCTCGCCATCGAGCAATTTCGCCGCCGTGTCGTGGCCGCCGGGGCTGGTGAAGTCGCAGAACAGCACTCGACTGTCATCCACCGCCAGCCGCGCCTCGGCCATCGCCCGGCGGAAACCGGCCAAGCGCAAGCGGCTGACCCCCGTCTCGGCCGGGCCACCGATGTAGGCGATCGCTTCGTGGCCAAGCTCCAGCAGGTGACGGGTGGCGAGGTAGGCACCGTGCTCGTGGTCGATGCGCACCAGGTCGGCGTCGACGCCATCGAGCTCTCGATCGACGATGACCATGGGTGTGCGCACGCAGGCCAGGCTTTGCAGCAGGTCCTGGTTCTCGCCGACCGAGGCCACCACCAGCCCGTCGATGCGCTTTTCCAGCAGCACGCGCAGGTAGCTGCGCTGTTTCTGCGGGTCGTCATCGGAGTTGCAGAGGATCACGCAATAGCCGTTGCGCTCGCAGGCATCCTCGATGCCACGCGCCAGCTCGGCGAAATACGGGTTGACGCTGTTGGGCACCAACAGGCCGATGGTGGCCGTGCTGCGGGCCTTGAGCGAGCGGGCCACGGCGCTGGGCACGTAGTCGAGCTCGCGGATCGCCGCCTCGACCTTGAGCCGCACGTGCTCGCTGACCGGGCGCGTCTTGTTCAGCACATGGGACACGGTGGTGTAGGAAATACCCGCTAGGGCCGCAACGTCTTTGATGGTAGCCATGGATTCAGTTCCGCCGGCCTGCACGCCGGCTGCGATAGGTGTCGAGCACCACGGCGATGACAATGACCGCCCCGGTGATGATGCGTTTGGTGGGCTCGGAGGCGCCGATCTGGGCGAGGCCGGCAGCCAGCACCGAAATGATCAGGACTCCGATGAAGGTGCTGATGACCGAGCCACGCCCGCCCATCAGGCTGGTGCCGCCGATCACCACAGCGGCGATGACCTGCAGTTCGAGGCCGGCGCCGGCATTGGGGTCGGCGGCCTCCAGGCGGGAAATCTGGAACAGCGCAGCCAGCCCAGCCAGCAGCCCCATCAGGGCGAACACCAGGACTTTGTAGGGGCGCGGATCGATGCCGGCCAGGCGCACGGCCTCTTCGTTGGTGCCGATGCCGATCAGGTAGCGACCGAACACGGTGCGGGTCAGCACCAGGTGCGCGACCACGATCACCAGCAGGGCGATGAGAAACGCAGGCGAGATGCCGAAGGCCAGCGGATTGGAGAACCAGGCATAGGCATCGCCGATATAAGCGGTGCGCGAGTCGGTGAACTGGTAGGCCAGGCCACGGGCCATCTCCAGCACGCCGAGGGAAACGATGAACGATGGAATGCGCCAGGCCACGGTGACGCCACCGGTGATACTGCCGGCCAGGGCGGCGATGGCCATGCCCAGCATTGCTGCCGGCAGCACGCCCCAGCCCCAGCCAAGGATCGCCACGCTCACCGTCGAGGCCGCCAGGGCCAGCACCGACCCCACCGAGAGGTCGATGCCGCCGACGATCAGTACGAAGGTCATGCCTACCGCCAGCACCATCAGGTCGGGAATCTGGTTGGCCAGGGTGCTGAACGTGGCGTACGACCAGAAGTGACTGCTCAACAGCGAGAACAGCACGATCATCGCCAACAAGGCGCCGGCCAGGCCCAGGTAGGTGCCCAGGCCGAAGTACGCGGTACTGCGCCGGACGGGGGTGTTGCCAGAGGTATCGAGGGGAGCGCTTTTCATGGGTCCATCCTGGGCGCTGCGTCGTGCAGCAGGGCATCACGTTTGCGGTAGCCGGCGAAGGCAGCGGCCAGGAGTTTGTCCTGGCTCCAATGTTCGCGGGCGAAGGTGTCGATCAGATGGCCAGCGCTGAGCACGGCGATGCGATCGCAGATCAGCATCAGTTCGCGCAGGTCGCTGGACACCACCACCAGGGCCTTGCCCTGGCGCGCCAGTTCGGCCAGCAGGCCATAGATGTCGAATTTGGCGCCGACGTCGATGCCGCGCGTGGGCTCGTCGAACAACAGCACCTGGCAGTCGCGGGCCAGCCAGCGACCGATCACTACTTTCTGTTGGTTGCCACCGGACAACTCGCCCACCACCTGCTGTGGCCCGGCGCTGCGGATGCGCAGGGCCTCGATCTGGCGCTCGGCCAGGGCCTGTTCTGCGCCAGCGTCGAGCACCCCGGCGCGGGAGACCGCGCCCAGGTTGCCCAGCGACAGGTTGGCGCCGATCGACTGCGACAGCAGCAGGCCTTCACCCTTGCGGTCTTCGGTGATCAGGGCGATGCCGGCCTTGACCGCGGCCTTGGGTGAATCGATGATCACCTCACGCAGTGGCTGGCCGACTGCGATGCTGCCGCGGTCGGCGCGATCGGCACCGTAGATCAGGCGCAGCAGCTCGGTACGTCCGGCGCCGATCAGCCCGGAAATGCCGAAGATCTCCCCTGCCCTGACCTCGAACGACACATCCCGGACCTTGTCGCTGCGCCCCAGCCCCTCGACCTTGAGCAGCGCCGGGCCGAGGCTGCGACGCCCCAGATCGATGTGCTCGGCGAGTGTCCGGCCGACCATGAGGTTGACCAGTTGGGCGCTGTCGTAGCGCTGGATCGGTTCGTCGCAAACCCGCTCGCCGTCGCGCAGCACGACGATGCGCTGTGCCACCCGCTGCAGTTCTTCGAGGCGATGGGAGATATAGACGATGGCCACGCCGCGCTGGCGCAGGCGTTCGATCTGGGTAAACAGCAACTCGACCTCACGCGCGGTGAGCATGGCCGTGGGCTCGTCGAAAATCAGCACATGGCAGTCGCCGATCAGGTTGCGGGCGATTTCCACCATCTGCTGGTGGCCGATGCCCAGCTCACCGACCGGGGTGTCCGGGTCGATGGCGTCCAGGCCGACCTGGGCCATGGCTGCCTGGGCCAACTGGCGCAGGCGCTTCTGGTCGACCCAGCCGAAGCGGCTGGGCAGGTTGTCGAGAAACAGGTTTTCCGCCACGGTCAGGGTCGGCAGCAGGTTGAGCTCCTGCATCACCATACGCACGCCGAGCTGCTCGGCGTGGCTGCGGCTGGTCGGGGCATAGGCCTGGCCACGATAGGTCATCTGCCCGGTGGTCGGGGTTTCCAGGCCGCAGATGAGCTTGGACAAAGTGCTCTTGCCGGCGCCGTTCTCGCCGGTCAACGCCAGCACTTCGCCGGCGCGCAGAGTCAGGCTGACGTCTGCGAGCACGGGCTGGGCGTAGGTCTTGCCCAGGCCGGTGGCGACCAGCACGGGGTCATTGGCCGCAACGGACATGGCCACTCTCCTGCCCGCTCACGGCTGGGTGATCAGTTCGACCGGGGTCTGGATGACATTGTCGGCATCCACATCCGGCTTTTCCCCCTTGAGCATTTTCAGCGCCGCCTGAATGCCGAACACCGCTTGCTGGCTGGCGGCCTGGTCGAGGGTCGCCAGCACACGGCCATCCTTGAGCATCGGTTTGATGGCGTTGATGTTGTCGTAGCCCACCACTTGCACCTGGCCGGCCTTGCCGGCAGCCCGCACGGCAGCGACCGCGCCCAGCGCCATGCTGTCGTTGCCGGCCAGCAAGGCCTTGAGATCGGGGTATTCGTTGAGCATCGAGGCGGCGACGGCGTTGCCTTTGTCGATTTCCCAGTTGCCGGACTGCACCGAGACGATGTTCATCTGCGCGGCCTGCATGGCGTCCTTGAAGCCAGCGGTGCGCTGCTGGGCATTGGTGGTGGTCGGTACGCCTTCGATGATGCCGACCTGGTCCCCCGCCTTGAGCTTGTGTTGGGCCAGGTATTCGCCGACCAGGCGTGCACCCTTGCGGTTGTCGGGGCCGACGAAGGGCACGCTGATGCCCTTGCTCTTGAGCAGTTCCGGGTCGAGGCGGTTGTCGATGTTGATCACCACCACACCCTGGTCCATGGCCTTCTTCACTGCCGAGACCAGCGCCTTGGAATCCGCCGGGGCGATGACCAGAGCCTTGGCGCCGGCGTTGACCATCTGCTCGACGATGCGGATCTGCTCGCCGGTGTCGGTTTCGTTCTTGATGCCGTTGGCGACCAGTTCGAACTCATCGGGGTGGGCTTTCTGGTAATCCTTGGCGCCGTCTTCCATGGTGCGGAAGAATTCGTTGGCCAGGGACTTCATCACCAGGGCGACCTTGGGTTTCTCGTCGGCCTGGGCGGCGGTGAAGGGAGCGCAGAGGGAGAGCGTCGAGGCGACGGCAAGCGCCAGCAGACGACCGTGGAACGGCAGCTTCATGGAAAGGACCCCGAATTTTGTGGTTTTTATCGGATCGCAAACGTTTGCGTTGACTCACTATGGTAATGGGATCGCTTTTTGTCAAATCCCCATAGCGTGCCGCCTGCGGCCTGTCTGCCGCTGAGTTTCCGAATTATTCCAAAGAACCGAAGCGGTTTCCATCGATACGGCAATATCAATACGCCACCCGCCCCTCTAGCACCGGGATTCCAGCTCGAGCTCCAGGCTGTAACCGCCACGGAACCAATCTTGTTTCCACGGTCCTATACGGTTTTCGCCCGACTTGCTGTTGCGAAAAAACTTACGGTGAAATACTGTATGTGCATACAGCAAAATAAGGAATATTCCGTGGTCAACACCGCCTCTGCAACGCCAAGCAGCTATGAACAACTGGGCGTGCGCATCCAGAAGATCATCAACAGCCCCACCGCCCAGCGCAGCCGCGCGGCGCTGATCTTCCGCCTGGAACATGAGTCGCCCGACGACTGGGAAACCCTGCTCGAAGAAATCGCCGAGAACGACAACGTCACCCTCGCCCACCGCGACGATGGCGGCGTGCAGATTTTCTGGACGGTGCCCAAGGAAGATTGACCCCTCCGACAGCGCTGGTGCCCTCCAGCCGATAACGACGCTTCACCCGCATACCGGCGACAACGCCCAATAGAAACCGGAGCCGATACTGCATCGCGCTCCCTGGACGATGATGTGTTTTCATGAAGAAGTGGCTGTACGCTGTAACCCTTTCCTTCGCTGCCTGCAGCGCCTTCGCCAACCCACCAGCGACATTCACCGAAGCCAAGGTCGTTGCCAAGCAACAGGTCTACCTCGATCAGGCCAACAGTGCCATGGGCGAGCTGTACTGCGGCTGCAAGTGGACCTGGGTCGGCAAGTCCGGCGGCCGTGTCGACGCCAAATCGTGCGGCTATCAAACCCGCAAACAACAAAGCCGCGCTGAGCGCACCGAATGGGAACACATCGTGCCGGCCTGGACATTCGGCCACCAGCGCCAGTGTTGGCAAAACGGCGGGCGTGCGCAATGCGAGGACTCCGACCCGACGTTCCGTGCCATGGAGGCCAACCTGTTCAATCTCTACCCCGCCGTGGGCGAGGTGAACGGCGACCGCAGCAATTTCAACTACGGCATGGCCTCCGGCGTGGCGCCGATCTACGGCCAGTGCACCACCCGCATCGACTTTCAGCATAAAGCCGCCGAGCCGCGCGACGAGGTCAAAGGCCTGGTCGCACGTACCACCTTCTATATGTTCGATCGTTACAAGCTGAACATGTCGCGCCAGCAGCAACAACTGCTCATGGCCTGGGACAAACAGTACCCGGTCAGCGCCTGGGAGAAGGAACGTGATCGGCGCATCGCCAGGATCATGGGCCACAGCAATCCGTTCGTCAGCGGCGAGCGCAAATGGACGCTGGGCTACAAACCGGCGGGTGACGGCGTCGTGGCCGGCAAACCGACCCAGGCGCCGGCCTCTGCGCCCAAGCCGTCGCTGGCCAGCGCCGGTGGCAGCATCATCGGTAACCGCAACAGCCATGTGTACCACCTGGCCGAGGGCTGCCCCGGCTACACCCAGGTGGCGGCAAAGAACCAGGTGATGTTCGCCTCAGAAGCCCAGGCGCAGGCGGCAGGCTTTCGCAAGGCTGGCAACTGCCGCTAGGCCTTGCCAGCGATCCGGGAAAGATCAGGCGAGCGCTTCGAGATAGGCACGAGCTTCGCGATAACGGGCCAGCCGCGCCAGATCGGCCGGCCCAGGCGTGGCGATGCGGGTGAGGTCGCTGTTATCGGCCAGGTCGGCAAGCTTGACGGTCCGCGCCAGGGGATCGCCACCCAGGCGGGCGACGAAGTCGAGGTAGTTTTCGCCGTCGCGCCGGCTCAGGGCGAGCAAGGCGGCGAGAATTTTCAACGCGAAGCCCTCGCGGGCCAGGTCGGAGAGGGTCAGCGGCGTGTCTTCGATCACGTCGTGCAGCACCGCGACGATACGCTGCTCGGGCGTTTCGACTCGCATCATCACCCGCAGCGGGTGCAGGATATACGCCGCGCCACCTTTGTCGTACTGCCCTTCATGCGCCCTGGCGGCTACGGCAATGGCCCGTTCCAGCGTCGACATAAAGGCCCTCCCCGTTCTACCTCTCCTGAAACAAGCATAGCCGGGTCTGGCGAAGGATGACTAGCGCTGCGCGCCGTGCTGGATCACGATCGAATCGGTACCGAGCTTGGCCATGACCTCGGCCTTGCGCGCCTGGGCTTCATCACGGGTGGGGAATGGGCCCAGCAGCACCACCGGCTTGCCGTCGCGGTATTGCACCGATGAAGGAATGCCTTTTTCGATCAGGCGGGCGGTCATGTCGCTCAGGGCGCCCATGTTCGCACCCTGGATCACTTCGACATCCCAGCCTTGGGGCGCGGGTTCACCGGCCAGGGCATCGGCACGACGCTGCAGGTCGGCACCACCGCAGTATTCACGGATGCGCAGGTTGTCGCCGGTGTCGTCGACGATGATCTCGTACTGGCCGGAGTCGCCCTTGATCGCGACGTAGCTGCGGTAGGCCTCGTACTGGCCGGCGTCGTCCTTGCCACGCACCTGGCCACAGATAGTGCCCTTGGTGTCGATACGCACGTTGCCGAACTTGGCGGTCTTGGGGTTGTGCAGGTGCTCGGCGACCTGCTTGTGCACGCCTTCGACTTCGTTGTCACAGCCCGCCAGGGCCAGCACTGCCATTACCACTGCCAGTTTACGCACGTGTCTACCTCCAGATTCGAAGGCGCGGATTCTAGCATGCCGACCCCGGTGCCGGACCGCGACCATCCGTTACAGGCTGCTACATGCCTGCCCCGACACCAGAATTGCAACAGCAAAAACGAAAAAAGGGCGACCCTCTCGGATCGCCCTTTTCGTTGCCCGAAAACCGGGACTTTGTTTGGTAGGCACAATTGGACTCGAACCAACGACCCCCACCATGTCAAGGTGGTGCTCTAACCAACTGAGCTATGTGCCTGTCGTGTGGTGCGCATATTAGTGACCGATCGGCAGGCTGTAAAGCTTTTTTTTCAAAAAAATCAAAAACTTTCAGCCGCCCAAAGCAAAAAGGGCGACCCTTGCGGATCGCCCCTTTCGTCGAATTTGGTAGGCACAATTGGACTCGAACCAACGACCCCCACCATGTCAAGGTGGTGCTCTAACCAACTGAGCTATGTGCCTTCGATGTGGGCGTATTCTACGCGTTCCAAAACCAGTGTCAACTGTTTTTTTCACGCTAAGCTACTGAATCTTAAACTGTTTATAGAAAGGAGCCGCTTCTGCCCCAGTAAAGGATTTTCACCGGACGACTAGCGGGTGTTTATTATTATTGATAGCATCGGTACATTCGTTAAAAATATAAAACACGAGGTTTCTCGAGCATGTCCAATACCCCCTACCCACAGTCCTACTACGCCGCCTCGGCAAACCCGGTGCCGCCACGTCCGGCGCTGCAGGGTGAGGTGGAGACCGATGTGTGCATCATCGGCGCCGGCTACACCGGCCTGTCCAGCGCCCTGTTCCTGCTGGAAAACGGCTTCAAGGTGACCGTCGTCGAGGCCGCCAAGGTCGGTTTCGGCGCCTCCGGCCGCAACGGCGGCCAGATCGTCAACAGCTACAGCCGCGACATCGACGTGATCGAACGCACCGTCGGCCCCAAAGAAGCCCAGCTGCTGGGCCAGATGGCCTTCGAAGGCGGCCGCATCATCCGTGAGCGCGTGGCCAAGTACAACATCCAGTGCGACCTGAAGGACGGCGGTGTGTTCGCTGCCCTGACCAGCAAGCAGATGGGCCATCTGGAATCGCAGAAACGCCTGTGGGAACGCTTCGGCCATACCCAGCTGGAACTGATGGACCAGAAGCGCATCCGCGAAGTGGTCGCCTGCGACAGCTATGTCGGCGGCATGCTGGACATGAGCGGCGGCCACATCCACCCGCTGAACCTGGCCCTGGGCGAAGCCGCGGCGGTCGAGTCGCTGGGCGGCGTCATCTATGAGCAGACCCCGGCCGTACGCATCGAGCGTGGCGCCAACCCGGTCGTGCACACGCCGCAGGGCAAGGTGAAGGCGAAGTTCATCATCGTCGCCGGTAACGCCTACCTGGGCAACCTGGTTCCGGAACTGGCCGCCAAGTCGATGCCATGCGGTACCCAGGTGATCACCACCGAGCCACTGGGCGAAGACCTGGCGCGCAGCCTGCTGCCGCAGGACTACTGCGTCGAGGACTGCAATTACCTGCTCGACTACTACCGCCTGACCGGCGACAAGCGCCTGATCTTCGGCGGTGGCGTGGTGTACGGCGCGCGCGACCCGGCCAACATCGAAGCGATCATCCGTCCGAAGATGCTCAAGGCCTTCCCGCAACTCAAGGACGTGAAGATCGACTTCGCCTGGACCGGCAACTTCCTGCTGACCCTGTCGCGCCTGCCGCAAGTCGGGCGTATCGGCGACAACATCTACTACTCCCAGGGCTGCTCGGGCCATGGCGTGACCTACACCCACCTGGCGGGCAAGGTGCTGGCCGAGGCCCTGCGCGGCCAAGCCGAGCGCTTCGACGCCTTCGCCGGCCTGCCGCACTACCCGTTCCCGGGTGGCCAGATGTTCCGCGTGCCGTTCAGCGCGATCGGTGCCTGGTACTACAGCCTGCGCGATCGCCTGGGCTTCTGAGGTTCGCCGCAGGTCAGGTAAACCTGTGAGTACCCATCGCCGGCAGCCGACTCCTGAGGGGGCTGGCTTGCCGGCGATGTTGTTTGGCGCGAACTACGGCTTGTCCAGACTGCTGACAGCCTGCTTGGCGGCAATTTCCTGACCGGAGCGGGCCAGTTCGTCGGCCGCCTGCAGCCAGCGCTGACGGTCCACCTGGGCCGGCAACTGGCGTGGTGGCTGCACCAGCACCGCCCAACGCCCCTCCTCGGCCCAGGCCGATTCGAACGCGTCCATCGTCATCATCTGCCGCCGATGCATGCCCGAGCGCAACAGCACCCGTCCCTTGTAGCGGTCGAAACCGATCAACACCGCATAGCGTGGCTCGCTCCACCAGGCCGAACCTTCCTGATAACGCACCAGTACCGGATTGCCGGCGGCGACCTGCACCAGCAAGGCGTCCAGTGTCTTGTCCAGCGGATACACGACCATGCCGTATTCACGGGCTACCCGCGGGATGCCGGTGTCCAGCGCGTCGGCGCCCTGGGGCAGGTTCAGCGGTTTGTCGAGCAAGCCTGGCGTGATCGGTGCCCCCTGCTGCGACAGCACCGCGGCCAGGGCCATGGCGCCACTGTGGTTGGCGTTGCCCTTGTAGAACGGCACGCTGCTGATCTCGACCTTCTGCGGTACGCCCTTGACCGCTACCGGCGGCGCGCTGGCGCAGCCGGCCAGGGTGGCGGCCAGCAGACAGGCCGCGAGCAGACGTCGTGGGTAGAAATGATTCGCTTGCATGGGTACTCGCTTGTTCCAATGCCAGATCTCCGACCCGGCCCTGGGCACGATCATAAGGGTGCAGGCGCGTATGGGTATAGTGTGCGGGCGGCTAGGAACCAAATGGCCCAAGCAATAGACCTTCGGTCAATGGAACGTCACAGGGGGCGAGCTAAACTTGGGGTGTGTCCACGTAGCCGCCTTGCGCTGGCCGGGATAAGGAGGCAGACATGAGCCTGACAATGGCAATCCTGATGCTGGTTGGCATGTGGCTGAGCGTCGCGGCCGCCATGCTCTGGGGCGTATTGCGCATCGTGCGCCGCCATTCGCACCACCATCACCTTCCGCCACAACCTGCTGCCAAGGCGCAGCCGGTCCGCCGTGCACGGCGCCACGCCGGCGCGCACTGAAATCTCGAATCCTGCAAAAACCAGAAGGGGGCGCCTGGCGCCCCCTTCTTCGTTCATGCACTCACGCTTCGGTTGCTTCGCGCTTGAGCCGTGCCCGGCGCGCCATGATGTTGAGGATTTCGATCAGCGTCGAGAAGGCCATTGCCGCGTACACGTAGCCTTTGGGCACATGGGCACCGAAGCCCTCGGCGATCAGCGTCATGCCGATCATGATCAAGAAGCCCAGGGCCAGCATCACCACGGTGGGGTTCTTGTTGATGAAGTCGGCCAGCGGATCGGCGGCCACCATCATCACCACCACGGCGCTGATCACGGCGATGATCATGATCGGCAGGTGCTCGGTCATGCCCACGGCGGTGATGATGCTGTCGACCGAGAACACGATGTCGAGCAAGAGGATCTGGAAGATCGCCGCAGCGAAGCCCAGGGTGACCGTGGACGATAGCTTGGCCTCCTCCTTGGCCCCGTGCGGGTCGACGTTCTCATGGATTTCCTTGGTCGCCTTCCACAGCAGGAACAGGCCACCGGCAATCAGGATCACGTCCTTCCACGAGAAGGCATGGCCGAACACATCGAACACCGGGTCGGTGAGCTGAACGATCCAGGCCACCGTGCTGAGCAACGCCAGGCGCATCACCAGGGCCATGCTGATACCCACGCGGCGGGCCTTGGAGCGGTACTCCACCGGCAGCTTGTTGGTGAGGATCGAGATGAAGATCAGGTTGTCGATGCCCAGCACCACTTCCATGGCCACCAGCGTGGCCAGGGCAATCCAGGCGGTCGGGCTTGCGGCGAGTTCCAGCAAATATTCCATTGATCAATCCTGCATCGGGGGTCTGGGTCAGATGTCCTGGGTACGTGCTTCGGGCTCTGCAGCCTTGGCCTTGGTGCCATCGTTGCCGATGGCATCGCTCAAGGCCTGCTGGGCCGCGTCATTGGTCTTGTCGATGGCCTGCTTGGCCGTTTCGGCGGCCTGGTCGAGCATCTGCTGAGCGGATTTCTCGGCCTGGTCGCAGCCAGCCAGGCTGAACAGGGCCAGGGCCAGCACCAGGGGGGGGTGCCGATGGATTTTAGATGGAGCATGGGGTCCTCGCAGATCGATAAACCGGCGGCGCCCGATGGCGCCTGATGGAGAGCAATTCTAGAGAGGCGCATACTTCAGTAAAATTCGTTTTTTCAGCGGTTATACTTCGGTTTTTACGAATTGAGACCAGGCCGATGCTCAACTACCGCCAGCTTCACTATTTCTGGGCCGTGGCCAAGACCGGCAGCATCGTGCGCGCCAGCGAGCAACTCAACCTCACCCCCCAGACCATCAGCGGCCAGATCAGCCTGTTCGCGCAGACTTACGGCCTGGAGCTGTTCCAGCGGGTCGGACGCCAGCTCGAACTGACCGAGACCGGACGTCAGGCGCTGGCCTACGCCGAGCAGATGTTCCAGCTCGGCGCCGAACTGGAGACCTTGCTGCGGGCCGGGCCGCAGGAACAGATCCTGTTCCGTGTCGGCGTGGCCGACGTGGTGCCCAAGTCCATCGTCTACCGCCTGCTGGCGCCGACCATGGAGCTGGACAACGTGCTGCGCATCAACTGCCGGGAAGACAAACTCGAACGGCTGCTGGCCGACCTTGCGATCCAGCGCCTGGACCTGGTGATTTCCGACAGTCCGATGCCCAGCCACCTGGACATCAAGGGCTACAGCCAGAAGCTCGGCGAGTGCGGCCTGAGCTTCTTCGCCACGGCAGACCTGGCTCAGCGCCACCAAGGTGCCTTCCCGGCCTGCCTACAGGATGCACCGTTGCTGATTCCCGGCCAGGAAACCGTGGTGCGCAGCCGCTTGCTGCGCTGGCTGAGCGAGCAGCAGGTACAGCCACGCATCATCGGCGAATTCGACGACAGCGCCTTGATGCAGGCTTTCGGCCAATCGGGCAGCGGTATCTTCGTGGCGCCGAGCGTGATCGCCGACGAGGTCTGCCGTCAGTATGGGGTGCAACTGATCGGGCAGACCGAGGCGGTGCATGAGTCGTTCTATGCCATTTCGGTGGAACGCAAGGTCAAGCATCCGGGCATCGTGGCGATTACCGAGGGGGCAAGAAAGGAGTTGTTCCATTGGTGAATGACCGGCCAGCTATAGTAAGGTCGCACCCTTTTCCGTAAACGAGATAGCGCTGCACATGACCCCTGTCTTTCATCTGCTCAACCGCATCAGCCTGGTGACGCAGATCATGATCGGCCTACTGGCCGGTATCGCCCTGGCCCTGCTCGCCCCCGCGGTGGCCCTTGAAGTGGCCTTGCTCGGCAAGGTTTTCGTCAGTGCGCTGAAGGCCGTGGCGCCGGTGGTGGTGTTCATCCTGGTGATGGCGTCGATCGCCAACCACCGCCAGGGCCAGCCCACCCATATCCGCCCGATCCTCTGGCTGTACCTGTTCGGCACCTTCGCCGCCGCGGTGGTTGCGGTCGGCGCGAGCATGCTGTTCCCCTCGACCCTGGCGCTCAGCGCCAGTGATGTCGCCCTCAGCGCGCCTGGGGGGATCGCCGAGGTGCTGCAGAACCTGCTGTTGAGCGCAGTGGACAACCCGATCCACGCCCTGCTCGAAGCCAACTTCATCGGAGTGCTGGTGTGGGCGATCGGCCTTGGCGTGGCCCTGCGCCATAGCAGCGAGACCACCCGGGGCGTGGTCGATGACCTGTCCAGAGGCGTGACCTTGATCGTGCGTGTGGTGATTCGCTTCGCCCCACTGGGCATCTTCGGCCTGGTCAGCGCGACCCTGGCCGAGTCCGGCTTCGACGCTCTGCTGGGTTACTTGCACCTGCTGGCGGTGCTGCTCGGTTGCATGCTGTTCGTGGCGCTGGTGATGAACCCGTTGATCGTGTTCTGGAAGATCCGTCGCAACCCCTACCCGCTTACGCTGCTGTGCCTGCGTGAAAGCGGCATCACGGCGTTCTTCACCCGCAGTTCGGCGGCGAATATCCCGGTGAACCTGGCGCTGTCCGAGCGTCTGGGCCTGCACGAAGATACCTACTCCGTGTCCATCCCGCTGGGCGCGACCATCAACATGGCTGGCGCGGCCATCACCATCAACGTGCTGACCCTGGCGGCGGTGCACACCCTGGGCATTGCCGTCGACCTGCCCACAGCGGTGCTGCTGAGCATGGTCGCGGCGATTTGCGCCTGCGGCGCTTCGGGGGTGGCTGGCGGCTCGCTGCTGCTGATTCCACTGGCCTGCAGTCTGTTCGGCATTCCGAGCGAAGTGGCCATGCAGGTGGTGGCCGTGGGCTTCATCATCGGCGTGTTGCAGGATGCGGCGGAAACGGCACTCAACTCGTCCACCGACGTGCTGTTCACCGCGGCTGCGTGCCTGGCCGAGGAGCGACGAGTCGGGCAGTGATTGCTTAAGGGCGGCGCATTACCTACGCTAGAGGCCTTTTCCCAGCCAAGAGACAGGGCCATGTCCGATCAAGAAACCGCAGGCGAAGGCCGCTTCAACAGTATCGAGGTGCGCATTCTCGGCGCATTGATCGAGAAGCAGGCCACCAGCCCGGAGAGCTATCCGCTGACGCTCAATGCGCTGGTCCTGGCGTGCAACCAGAAAACCAGCCGCGAGCCGGTGATGAACCTCACCCAGGGCCAGGTCGGCCAGGCCCTGCGGGCCCTCGAAGGACAGGACATGGCCCGCCTGCAGATGGGCAGCCGCGCCGATCGCTGGGAGCACCGGGTGGACAAGGCACTGGAACTGGTGCCGGCGCAACTGGTGCTGATGGGCCTGATGTTCCTGCGTGGGCCGCAGACCCTGAGCGAGTTGCTCAGCCGCAGCAACCGCCTGCATGCCTTCGACGATACCGAGCAGGTCCAGCACCAGCTCGAACGCCTGGTCTCGCGCGGCCTGGCCCTGCACCTGCCGCGCCAGGCCGGACAACGCGAAGACCGCTATACCCATGCGCTGGGCGATCCGGCGGAAATCGAGGCGATCCTGGCCGCACGCCAGCAGGAAGGCGGTGGCCGTAGCGGCGCCGGCAATGTCTCGGAAGAACGGATCGAAGCTCTGGAAGCGCGTATCGCAGCCCTGGAAGCGCGCCTGTCAGCGCTCGAAGGCTGAGCCGATCACGGCTCCGGGTCGGGGAAGTTACGGCAGCTTTTGCGTTCAGCCAGTTCGCGGTCGCTGGGGCGTTGGTCGACGAACACGGTACGACCGTCGGCGTAGATTTCCAGATAGCCCCAGTGCAAGTCCTGCTCCTGCTGCCCGGGTTTGGGTGGCACTAGCCACCAGGGTTCGCGGCTGATCAGGGTCATGGTGCGGGTTCCTGAAGGGTCTGCAGTAAGCATAGACACCTTCAGGTTCAGCTTGGTTTGTCAGGGCCCTTTCGCGGGACAAGCCCGCTCCTACAGGGACCGCACAGTGTCGAAAACAGTGCGGATCCTGTGGGAGCGGGCTGGTCCCGCGAAAGGGTCGCGATGCAGTTACGCTGGAGCCGAGGTACGGATCAGGTGATCGAACGCCGCCAGCGATGCCTTGGCGCCCTCGCCCACGGCGATGACGATCTGCTTGTACGGCACCGTGGTCACGTCACCGGCGGCAAACACGCCCGGTACGCTGGTCTGGCCCTTGGCGTCGACGATGATTTCGCCGCGTGGCGACAATTCCACGGTCCCTTTCAGCCAGTCGGTGTTCGGCAGCAGGCCGATCTGCACGAAGATACCTTCGAGCGCCAGGTCATGCACCTCGTCAGTGGTGCGGTCCTTGTAACGCAGGCCGGTGACCTTTTCGCCGTTACCCACCACTTCGGTGGTCAAGGCACTGGTGATCACCTTGACGTTCGCCAGGCTGTGCAGTTTGCGCTGCAACACCGCATCGGCACGCAACTGGCTGTCGAACTCGATCAGCGTCACCTGGGCGACGATACCGGCCAGGTCGATGGCCGCTTCGACGCCCGAGTTGCCACCGCCAATCACCGCCACGCGCTTGCCCTTGAACAGCGGACCGTCGCAATGCGGGCAGTAGGCCACGCCGCGGGCGCGGTACTCCTGCTCGCCAGGGACGTTCATTTCACGCCAGCGGGCACCGGTGGCGAGGATCACTGTCTTGGCTTTGAGCGAGGCGCCGCCGGCCAGGCGTACTTCGTGAAGTCCGCCATCGGTGGCCGGAATCAGCGCTTCACCGCGCTGCAGGTTCATGATGTCGACGTCATACTGCTTGACGTGCTCTTCCAAGGCCATGGCCAGCTTCGGGCCTTCGGTTTCCTGCACCGAGATGAAGTTCTCGATGGCCAGGGTATCGAGCACCTGGCCGCCGAAACGCTCAGCCGCGACACCGGTGCGAATGCCTTTACGCGCAGCATAGATGGCCGCTGCGGCGCCAGCGGGGCCACCGCCGACCACCAGCACGTCGAAGGCGTCCTTGGCGTTGATCTTCTCGGCCTGGCGGGCACCGGCGTTGGTGTCGATCTTGCCAAGGATTTCTTCCAGGCCCATGCGGCCCTGGCCGAACACTTCGCCGTTCAGGTAGACGCTTGGCACCGCCATGATCTTGCGCGACTCGACTTCGTCCTGGAACAGCGCACCGTCGATCGCGACGTGGCGAACGTTGGGGTTGAGCACGGCCATCAGGTTCAGCGCCTGGACCACGTCCGGGCAGTTCTGGCACGACAGCGAGAAGTAGGTTTCAAAGGTGAAATCGCCTTCCAGTGCCTGGATCTGCTCGATCACTTCGGCGCTGGCCTTGGAGGGGTGACCACCGACTTGCAGCAGCGCCAGCACCAGGGAGGTGAATTCGTGCCCCATGGGGATGCCGGCGAAGCGCAGGCTGATGTCGGCCCCTGGGCGGTTGAGCGAGAACGAAGGACGACGGGCGTCGGTCCCGTCCGCGCTCAGAGTAATCAGGTTCGACAGGCCGGCGATTTCCACCAGCAGGTCATGCAATTCGCGGGACTTCGCGCCGTCGTCGAGGGAAGCAACGATCTCGATCGGCTGGGTGACCCGCTCCAGGTAGGTTTTCAGTTGCGATTTAAGCGTGGCGTCCAACATACGGGCGATTCCTTTTTCGAAACTCGGATACAAAAACGCCCAGGCGAGATCGCCCGGGCGCTTTACGGGGCGGTAGATACTTCAGCTTTGGCGGCTGTCCACCGCCCGCGACATGCACATCGACTTAGATCTTGCCGACCAGGTCCAGCGATGGCGCCAGGGTGGCTTCGCCTTCTTTCCACTTGGCCGGGCAGACTTCGCCTGGGTGGGCGGCGACGTACTGGGCAGCCTTGACCTTGCGCAGCAGCTCGGTCGCGTCACGGCCTACACCACCGTCGTTCAGTTCGACGATCTTGATCTGACCTTCCGGGTTGATCACGAAGGTACCGCGATCGGCCAGGCCGGCTTCTTCGATCAGCACGTCGAAGTTGCGCGAGATGATGTGAGTCGGGTCACCGATCAGTGGGTACTGGATCTTGCCGATGGTGTCCGAAGTGTCGTGCCAGGCTTTGTGGGTGAAGTGGGTGTCGGTGGACACGCCGTAGATTTCTACGCCCAGCTTCTGGAATTCGGCGTAGTTGTCAGCAAGGTCACCCAGTTCGGTCGGGCAGACGAAGGTGAAGTCGGCCGGGTAGAAGAACACGACGGACCACTTGCCCTTCAGGTCGGCTTCGCTTACCTGAACGAATTCGCCTTTGTGGTAGGCGGTGGCGTTGAACGGTTTGACCTGGCTGTTGATGATAGGCATGAGAGACGCTCCTTCATGGGGTTGAAATCAGTTGACGGAGAGAATCCTAACCGCTGGTCCCGATAAAGGCTCATTGGCAAAGCTCATGCTGATGATTGGTTTTCGCTATAACCGCAGCTCATTAATAGAAGGGATTGGGCTGAGCAAAGGATTGCGCGGCTGTCAGAGCCCTGACGCCAGCGGCGACAGGGCTCGTTCGCTCAGCGAGTCGGGGTACGCAGGGTGACGAACTCTTCGGCTGCGGTGGGGTGCACACCAATGGTCTCGTCGAACTGCTGCTTGGTGGCGCCGGCTTTCAGGGCAATGCCGAGGCCTTGGATGATCTCGCCGGCATCGGGGCCAACCATGTGGCAGCCGAGCACTTTGTCGGTCTCGGCATCCACCACCAGCTTCATCAGGGTCTTTTCCTGAATGTCGGTGAGGGTCAGTTTCATGGCGCGGAAACGGCTCTCGAAGACCTGCACCTTGTGCCCGGCTTCCAGCGCCTGTTCCTCGGTCAGGCCGACAGTACCGATCGGCGGCTGGCTGAACACCGCGGTGGGGATGTTCTGGTAATCCACCGGGCGGTACTGTTCAGGCTTGAACAGCCGGCGCGCCACGGCCATGCCTTCGGCCAAGGCAACGGGGGTGAGCTGCACGCGACCGATGACATCGCCGATGGCGAGGATCGACGGCGCAGTGGTCTGGTATTGCTCGTCAACGCGGATATAGCCGCGCTCGTCGAGCTCGACACCGGTGTTCTCCAGGCCCAGGTTGTCCAGCATCGGTCGGCGACCGGTGGCGTAGAACACGCAATCGGCGACCAGCTCGCGGCCGTCCTTGAGGGTGGCTTTGAG
The DNA here is from genome assembly GCF_025377065.1 of Pseudomonas sp. HD6422. Lineage (NCBI taxonomy): Bacteria > Pseudomonadati > Pseudomonadota > Gammaproteobacteria > Pseudomonadales > Pseudomonadaceae > Pseudomonas > Pseudomonas sp. HD6422. The sequence continues at coordinate 69,045 of NZ_JAHWIW010000022.1, forward strand.
GCTACCGTCTTCGAGCTTGTCGATGCGCTGGATGTCGGCATTGAACTGCAGGTCCAGGCCGCGTTTTTCCAGCTCTTCCTTGAGGTGGGTGCGGACCGAACCGTCGAAGCCTCGCAGGAACAGGTCACCACGGTAGAGCAGCGTGGTGTCGGCACCCAGGCCCTGGAAAATCCCGGCGAACTCGACCGCGATATAACCACCTCCGACCACCAGCACCCGGCGTGGCAGGGCCTTGAGGTAGAAGGCCTCGTTGGAGGTGATCGCCAACTCCTTGCCAGGAATGTCCGGCACCTGCGGCCAGCCGCCGGTGGCGATGAGGATGCGCTCGGCGCTGTAGCGCTGGCCGTCCACTTCCACCTCGTTGGCGCCGGTGATGCGCGCATGCCCCTGCAGCAGGCTGACCCCGCTGTTGACCAGCAGGTTGCGGTAGATGCCGTTGAGCCGCTCGATTTCGCGGTTCTTGTTGGCGATCAGCGTGCTCCAGTCGAAGTGGCCCTCTTCCAGGGTCCAACCAAAGCCTGCAGCCTGCTCCAGCTCGTCGGCCACGTGGGCGCCGTACACCAGCAGTTTCTTCGGCACGCAGCCGACATTGACGCAGGTGCCTCCCAGGTAGCGACTTTCGGCTACCGCCACCTTGGCGCCGAAGCCTGCGGCAAAGCGTGCGGCACGCACACCACCGGAGCCGGCACCAATCACGAACAGATCAAAATCGTAGGCCATGTATTCAGTCTCCTAGGCAGCGACCCAGCATAACGCACTGGGGCCGCAAAAGCGGCCCCAGTGTCAGCAACGGCGTGGATCAGTATGCCTTGCCTGCCTTGTAGTAGTTCTCGAAGCAGAAGTTGGTCGCGTCGATGTAGCCTTCGGCACCACCACAGTCGAAGCGCTTGCCCTTGAACTTGTAGGCAATCACGCAGCCATTCTGCGCCTGCTGCATCAGGGCGTCGGTGATCTGAATCTCGCCACCTTTGCCCGGCTCGGTGTTGGCGATGATGTCGAAGATATCCGGCGTGAGGATGTAACGACCGATGATCGCCAGGTTCGACGGCGCATCTTCAGGCTTGGGCTTCTCGACCATGTTGGTGACGCGGTAGATATCGTCACGGATCATGTCGCCGGCGATCACGCCGTACTTGTTGGTTTCCTGCGGATCGACTTCCTGGATGGCGACGATCGAGCAGCGGAACTGGTTGTACAGCTTGACCATCTGGGTCAGTACGCCGTCACCTTCAGGGTTGACGCACAGGTCGTCAGCCAGGACCACGGCGAACGGCTCGTCGCCGATCAGCGGGCGACCGGTCAGGATGGCGTGACCCAGGCCTTTCATTTCGGTCTGGCGGGTGTAGGAGAACGAGCACTCGTCGAGCAGACGGCGGATACCGACCAGGTATTTTTCCTTGTCGGTGCCTTTGATCTGGTTTTCCAGCTCATAGCTGATGTCGAAGTGGTCTTCCAAGGCGCGCTTGCCACGGCCGGTGACGATGGAGATTTCGTTCAGGCCGGCATCCAGTGCTTCCTCAACGCCATACTGGATCAGCGGCTTGTTGACCACCGGCAGCATTTCCTTGGGCATGGCTTTGGTAGCAGGCAGGAAGCGGGTGCCGTAGCCGGCTGCCGGGAACAAGCATTTCTTGATCATATACGTCCTTAAACGAAGGCTGGGCCTATGGGTTTCGGCGCAGTCTAATCAGGCGGCAGTCACCTTACAATGCCCCGCCTGTGGCCGACCGATGCGATGATAGAGACAACCCAGTGTAGATAGTTCAAAGGCATTGCGAATATTAACGCGCGCAACTGTCGCAGGTTGCCTCACCGGCCCCCTTCAGGGTGCCGTGCCCTGCCCCACCAGTACCCCGTCGACGTGCTGGCCATACAGATTGACGCCATCGTTGGCATGAAACTTCAACCGCGTCTTCTCCACTGAACCGTCGACCAGGCGTGGGTCTTGGGGGCGCTCATGGCGATTGATCCACGCCGCCACGTCCCAGGCCTGCTGATCGCTCAGCGAGCCCGGCTTGCCCAGCGGCATATTGTGCTTGATGAACGACGCCGCCGTATTGATACGGTGCATGCCGGCGCCCCAATTGTAGGAGTCCTTGCCCCACAAGGGCGGCATGACGTACTCCCCTGCCACCTGTTGGCCCTGACCGTCGTCGCCATGACACAGCGCGCAGTGCTCACGGTAGACCTGGCGGCCGCGGGCGAAGTCATAGCCACCTTGCGGCTGCGCCACCTCGGGATAGCCGCGCCCGGCGATTTCCACGCCGGTAGGGGCCTGGGTCGACAACCAATAGGCGTATACGCTCAATGCTTTCATCTGCGGGCTGTCGGCAGCCGGGGGCGTGCCGTTCATGCTGAACTCGAAGCAACCCTGGATACGCTCGGCGAAGGTGTTGACCTTGTCGTTCTTCTTTCGATAAGCCGGGTACATCGGATACGCACCCCACAGCGGGGCGGAGAACGCCAGGCGGCCTTGATCGAGGTGGCAGTTACTGCAGTTCATGCCGTTGCCCACGGCCTCGGGCATCAGCCGACGGGTGTCGACGAACAGCGCATGGCCTTCGCGCACCTGCTGGCCGAAGGCGTTGTCGGGCAGTGCGCTTTCAGCGGGCGGAGTGAAGGTCGGCGTGGCCTTGCTGACCTGCAGTTGCGATTGATCGGGCATGGCCACGGCGCCAGCCATGCCGCTGCCGATCATCAAGAGCACGAAGGCGAGCTGCGTTGCTTTCATGGCGCGACCTCCAGGTTGCCAGCGTTGGCGAAGAACGTAGCGATTGCCTGAACCTCGGCATCGGTCATGGCCTTGGCTACACCGGCCATCAATTGGTTAGGGTCGTTATGGCGACTGCCGTCGCGCCAGGCGTCGAGTTGTGCCACCAGGTAGGCGGCGGGCTGCCCAGCCAATGGCGGGAAATGTTCGCCGACACCTGCGCCTCCCGGTCCGTGACATTGCACGCAACCCGGTATCTGTCGGCTCCAGTCGCCATACAACGCCAGTCGTTCAGTCGGGTTCTCGGCGATCTGCTGGCGGCGCAGGGTACCGGGCGGGTCGCTGGGTAGGTTGGCGAGATAGGCACTGACGGCATCGATTTCGTCCTCGCCCAACGCCTTGGCGATGGGCTCCATGACCGGATGCCGACGGCTGGCGCTGCGCCAGTCGCGCAGCTGCTTGCTCAGATAGGCAGCGGGCAAACCGGCCAGTCGCGGAAAGCCCGCCGCGGCCACGCCTTTGCCGTCCACGCCATGGCAACCCAGGCAGGCCATGGCGGCGGGGTTGCCGCCGCCTTGGAGGAACACTTTCTGGCCATCGGCAGCGTGCGCCATCGGCCAGGCCAGCACCAACAGCCCGCCGATCACGGCTCGACTCAACAGGGTCATCACGAATCTCCATTTCTTTTGTTATAAGCTTAGGCTTAAAAAACATAAGCGAATGGATATTAGCCCTGCCTGGAAAGACCCAACAACGCAAAAAGCCATCCGAAGATGGCTTTTCAGGCGTTATTCGCAGCGACCTTGCGCCAGGTCAACTGCCCGAGATGCACTGGGTCGCCGCCGTGCGGACATCCCCCAGGCGCAATGGGAAATTGTTCAGTCGCTCGTGCAGCTTGATGCTGCTGCCGCTGCCGCGCTTGTCGATATCGAACAAGGCCGCCGGGCCGGTACTGGCGGTCAGCTTCTGCGGCACGATCAGGCGCAAGCCATCGCCACGTTGCTGTTCCTCGATCGCCTCACGGCTGTCGGCCAACTTGAGCTTCACGCAATCGGCGTATTCGCGCGGGGTCTTGCCCGACATCACATCCAGCGTTTCGCGGGATTGCTCGAGTTCGGACACACTGACACACCCACCCAATACCAAGGACAACGCCGCTACCACCCACTTCATCAGCCACACCTCTGCCTTCAACGAATTCACTTCGACAGCAGCCAGGCGCTTTTGCTCCCTGCTTTGGCGCAATTATCTTCACCCTGTCATCCAGCGCGCCAGTGTATCCCAGCATCGTGGTATCTTTTGCGTTTGCAGAACCAGACTTTGCGGAGCATCACATGAAATTCGTACACCAGCGCGAGCATCTGAACGAGGACGACATCGTCGTCATCGAATGCTCCCAGCGCTGCAACATCCGCCTGATGAACGACGCCAACTTCCGCAGCTTCAAGAATGGCGGTCGGCACACCTACCACGGCGGCCACTTCGAGCGCTTCCCAGCCAAGATCACCGTACCCAGCACCGGCTTCTGGAACATCACCCTCGACACGGTGACCGCCCGACCGATCTCGGTGACCCGCAAGCCGACCTTCAGCCACAAGATCAAGATCATTCGTCGCTCGTCGTCGAAGCTCAGCTAAAACCACCGGAATACCGCTCCCCATGACTCAGACCACCAAGTACGTCATCAAATACAAACTCGACGGCCAGCGCCGCTGGGACTTCGCCCAGATGCCGGACGCCTCGCCGGAACAGGCCCTGGATGCCCTGCGCAAGATCCATGGCGACGACGCCGACAAGATCAGCGACATCCAGGTCAGCAAGGCCTTGTAAATCGAACCCACCGCGTACAAGGAGCAGCGCATGAGCAACTGGCCCGACCGTCGTATTCTCGATCTTCTGGGCATCGAGTTGCCCATCCTGCAAGCGCCCATGGCCGGCGCCAGCGGCTCGCCCCTGGCGATCGCCGTGGGTAACGCAGGAGGGCTTGGCGCCCTGCCCTGCGCCATGCTCACCGGCGAACAGGTGCGCGCCGAAATCGCAGCCTTTCGCAGTGCCTGCAGCGGCCCGCTGAACCTGAACTTCTTCTGTCACCAGCCACCCGACTTCGACGCAGGGCGCGCCGAACGCTGGAAGCAGGCCCTGGCGCCGTATTACCAGGAGGTGGGCGCGGACTTCACGGCGCCTACGCCGGCATCCAATCGCGCACCTTTCGATGAGCAAAGCTGTCAGCTGGTCGAGCAACTGCGCCCGGAGGTGGTGAGCTTCCATTTCGGCCTGCCGACGCCAGAGCTGTTGCAGCGGGTCAAGGCCAGCGGCGCCAAGGTGCTGTCGAGCGCAACCACCGTAGAGGAAGCCGTCTGGCTCGAGGCCCATGGCTGCGACGCCATCATTGCCATGGGATACGAGGCCGGCGGCCACCGCGGGATGTTCCTCAGCGACGACATCACCAGTCAGATCGGCACCTTCGCCCTGGTACCGCAGGTCGTCGATGCCGTGCAGGTACCCGTGATCGCCGCAGGCGGCATAGGCGATCATCGCGGCCTGCTAGCGGCACTGGCATTGGGCGCCTCTGCCGTGCAGATCGGCACCGCCTACCTGTTCTGTCCCGAGGCCAAGGTGTCGCCAGCGCATCGCCACGCGCTGGATAGCGCATCGGCCAGCGACACCGCTTTGACCAACCTGTTCACCGGCCGCCCGGCGCGGGGCATCAACACACGTATCATGCGTGAACTCGGACCGATGAGCGCGCTGGCGCCGCAGTTCCCGCTGGCCGGCGGTGCGCTGATGCCACTGCGAGCGATCACCGACCCACAAGGCAACACTGACTTCAGCAACTTGTGGGCGGGCCAGGGGTTGCGCCTCGGCCAGCACTTGCCAGCCGCAGAGCTGACCCGCGATATCGCCGACCAGGCGTTGCGCCGCTACGGGCGCTGACTTCAGTTGCATGACGCGCTTCAGCCCCTTCCCGGCGAATGGCCTATCGCTATATAGTTGACGCTATAACGATAACCCCAAGGAGCCGTTTTCATGCGTATTCGCCCGTCCACCCTGGCCGCCACCGCACTGGCCAGCTTGCTTTCGCTCAACAGTGCTTGGGCCGATGAGGTCCAGGTGGCGGTCGCCGCCAACTTTACAGCGCCGATCCAGGCCATCGCCAAGGACTTCGAGAAAGACACCGGGCACAAGCTGGTCGCTGCCTACGGCGCCACCGGGCAGTTCTACGCACAGATCAAGAACGGCGCACCTTTCGAGGTGTTTCTCGCCGCCGACGACAGCACGCCGGCCAAGCTCGAAGCCGAGCACGCGATCGTGCCCGGCTCGCGCTTCACCTACGCCATCGGCACCCTGGCCCTGTGGTCGGCCAAGGACGATTACGTCGACGACAAGGGCGAAGTGCTGAAGAAGAATGCCTACCAGCATCTCTCCATCGCCAACCCGAAAGCCGCCCCTTACGGCCTCGCTGCGACCCAGGTCCTGGACAAGCTCGGCCTGACCGAGGCGACCAAGGCCAAGATCGTCGAGGGCCAGAACATCACCCAGGCCTACCAGTTCGTCTCCACCGGCAATGCCGAACTCGGTTTCGTCGCCCTGTCGCAGATCTACAAGGACGGCAAGGTGCAGCATGGTTCGGCGTGGATCGTCCCGGCCCAGATGCACGAGCCGATCCGCCAGGACGCGGTGATCCTCGACAAGGGCAAGGACAGCGCCGCCGCCAAGGCCCTGGTCGAGTACCTGAAGGGGCCGAAGGCCGCGGCGGTGATCAAGTCGTTCGGCTATGAAATCTGATGCCGCTCGACGCCAGTGACTTGGGCGCGATCTGGCTGACCCTCAAGCTGGCCAGCCTGACGACCCTGATCCTGCTGTTGCTGGGCACGCCCATCGCCTGGTGGCTGGCGCGCACGCGCTCGTGGCTGCGTGGGCCAGTCGGGGCCTTGGTGGCGCTGCCGCTGGTGCTACCGCCCACGGTCATTGGTTTCTACCTGCTGATCGCTTTGGGCCCCAATGGCTGGCTGGGCCAGGCGACCCAGGCGCTGGGCCTGGGCACAGTGGTGTTCAGCTTCAGCGGCCTGGTGATCGGCTCGACGGTGTATTCGATGCCCTTCGTGGTGCAGCCGTTGCAGAACGCCTTCGCCGCCATCGGCCAACGCCCGCTGGAAGTGGCCGCCACCCTCCGCGCAAGCCCCTGGGACACCTTCGTCCACGTGGTGCTGCCACTGGCCCGTCCAGGTTTCGTCACCGCCAGCATCCTCGGCTTCGCCCATACCGTGGGCGAATTCGGCGTGGTGCTGATGATCGGCGGCAACATCCCCGACAAGACCCGTGTGGTCTCGGTACAGATCTTCGACCATGTCGAGGCCATGGAATACGCCCAGGCCCACTGGTTGGCCGGGGCCATGCTGGTATTTTCCTTCCTGGTGCTGCTGGTGCTGTATGCCGGGCGCCGGGGCAAGGCTGGCTGGAGCTGATATGAGCGCATCGATCGTGGCACGTCTGCAGTTGGTGCGGGCCGACTTCAAGCTGGATGTCGACCTGCAACTGCCCGGGCGGGGCATCAGTGCGCTGTTCGGTCATTCGGGCTCTGGCAAGACCTCTTGCCTGCGCTGCCTGGCCGGCCTGGAACGGGCCACCCAGGCTTACATCGAAGTCAATGGCGAGGTCTGGGAGGACAGCGCCCGCGGCCATTTCGTCGCGCCACACCTGCGTCCGCTGGGCTACGTATTCCAGGAAGCCAGCCTGTTCCCGCACCTGACGGTGCGGGGCAACCTGGAATTCGGTTGGCGCCGGGTGCCCGCCAGTCAGCGCAAGGTCGGCCTGGCCCAAGCCAGCGAACTGCTGGGCATCGGCCACCTGCTCGAGCGCAGACCGGCCAGCCTGTCGGGCGGCGAAGCGCAGCGCGTCGGTATCGCCCGTGCCCTGCTGAGCAGTCCGCGGCTGCTGTTGATGGACGAACCGCTGGCGGCCCTCGACGGCCCCCGCAAGCGCGAGATCCTGCCGTACCTTGAACGCCTGCACGAAGAATTGGACATCCCGGTGGTGTACGTCAGCCATGCCCAGGATGAAGTCGCCCGGCTGGCCGACCACCTGGTCCTGCTGGAAGAGGGCCGGGCCACGGCCAGTGGGCCGATCGGCACGACTTTGGCGCGCCTGGACCTGTCGCTGGCCCAAGGCGATGACGCCGGGGTGGTGTTCGACGGTCGGGTCGTCGGCCACAACCCGCACTACGGCCTGCTCGATCTGCGCCTGCCGGGCAGCGACGGCCCAGTGCTGCGGATCGCCCACCCGGCACACAGCCTGGGCAGCACCCTGCGCATCAAGGTCCAGGCGCGCGATGTCAGCCTGGCGCTTGCCGCCGACAGCGCCTCGAGCATCCTCAATCGCCTGCCGGTGCAGGTGCGCGAAAGCCGCCCTGCCGACAACCCAGCGCATGTGCTGGTGAGCCTGGATGCCGGAGGCAATACCCTGCTGGCACGCATTACCCGCTACTCGGCCGACCAGTTGGGCCTGCACCCAGGGCAGACGTTATGGGCGCAGATCAAGTCAGTGGCACTGTTGGGCTGAGCGCGCTGTCCATAGGGCAATACCGGCTCGATGGAACACCTCCATGCTCGACTGCCCCCTGCCGCGCACCCTGCACTATGTCGACGACAGCCAGCCTGGCCTCAGCCGCAAGCGTTGGCGCGATCGCTTCATTTACCTGGACGCCGCCGGCGAGCGTGTCCGCGACCCGGAGACCCTGGCGCGCATCGCCGCGCTGGTGATCCCGCCGGCCTACACCGATGTGTGGATCTGCGCCGACCCGCAAGGCCACCTGCAAGCCACCGGCCGTGACGCCCGCGGGCGCAAGCAATACCGCTACCACACCGAATGGCGTACCTTGCGCGACCAGCACAAGTACGGACGTATGCTGGCCTTCGCCCAGGCGTTGCCCAAGCTGCGCGCGCAACTGGACCTGCACCTGGCCCGGCCGGGGCTGGACCGGGAGAAGGTCATGGCACTGGTGGTGAGCCTGTTGGACAACACCCTGATCCGTATCGGCAATACCCAGTATCTGCGCGATAACAAATCCTATGGCCTCACCACCCTGCGTACCCGCCACGTCAAGGTCCAGGGCAGCACGGTGCGTTTCCAGTTTCGCGGCAAGCGCGGCGTCGAGCACGATGTCACCCTGCGTGACCGGCGCCTGGCCAATCTGCTCAAGCGCTGCATGGAGCTGCCCGGGCAGGCATTGTTCCAATACCTGGACGAGGACGGCCAACGCCATAGTGTCGGCTCCAGCGATGTGAATCAGTTTCTCCAGCAACTGACAGGGTCAGACTTCACCGCCAAGGATTACCGCACCTGGGCCGGCAGCAGCCTGGCCCTGAGCCTGCTGCGACCGCTGGCCTGGGAGCCGGAGAGCGAAGCCAAGCGTCAGGTCACGGCCATCGTTCGCCAGGTTGCCCAGCGCCTGGGCAACACCCCAGCGGTGTGCCGGCGCTGCTACATCCACCCTGCGGTGATCGAGCACTACCACCTGGGCCGCCTGGAAGCACTGCCCAGGCACCGACGCCGCAAGGGCCTGCAAGCCGAGGAAGTGGCTTTGCTGCTGTTCCTGCAAGCGCAGGAGTCGCTCGCGTCCGATTGAGCCGGGCTATGCAGGCCATCACACAGAGAAATTTCCCATCCGACGCGAAGCCCCCTATTCTTGCCACCGAGCACCTTCGCCGACACTTGATCGAAGCTTTACGTCGGCGCCTGTACGTGAAGACCCTCAACAGATTTTGTGAGTTCGGGGAATTACTATCCGCCGAAAGCGTCTTTAATGAGAAGGAAGAGGGACAGGCTCCCACCGCCGCGGCATTTGGCCTGACGGACTTTTACACCACCAAGGAGAACTACATGCTGATACTCACCCGTAAGGTTGGCGAAAGCATCGTCATCAACGACGACATCAAAGTCACCATTCTGGGAGTGAAAGGGATGCAGGTGAGAATTGGCATCGATGCGCCGAAAGATGTCCAGGTTCACCGTGAGGAAATCTTCAAACGCATCCAGGCCGGCAACCCTGCCCCGGAAAAGGGCAACGAAGAGCACCAGTGATGTTTGTCCTCAAGCCGCACGGATGCGCTTGACCGCCCCTACCCGCTCAGGCGCAGCCCTGCGCCTCAAGCGTCGAGCAACTCCCGCACCTTGGCGATCAACGCGTCGATGTCGAACGGTTTATCGAACACCGCCGCGAACCGTTGCGGGCAGACCAGGCCCTGATTGGCTTGGGCGCCGCTCATGAGGATCACCGGCAGATCGGTCAGCAGCAGGTCCTCACGAATCGCCCGCACCAGCTCCTCGCCATTGAGCACCGGCATCATGTAGTCGGTGATCACCAACTGCACCCGCTTGTCCTGCAGAGCGTCCAGGGCCTTGCGCCCATTGCTGGCTTTTTCCACGATGAACCCCGCATCCTCCAGGGCGAAGCCGAGGATGTCCACGATCAGGTATTCGTCATCGACGACCAGAATAGTGTTCATGGATGAACCTTCAACCGCCGTCCTGCGGTACCGGGGTTCCTGAAAGCACGCCGCAGGCACCTTCGAATGCACGGCTCAGGGCGATACCGCCCGGGCCGATCTGCAGGTCGTGCAACGCCGGGTCGTGATTGCTGTCACGCACCTTGAGGATCGACAGCAAGCGCCGCAACTGCGAGTCCAGTTCGACGAAGCGCATCAGCATGAGGTTGTCGACCAGACTGGAAAGGTCTGGCGCCGGCGCACTGATCTCAGAGCCGAACAGGTCACGCATTTCCCAGGTCAGCATCACACTGATATCGCGCGCGCGCAACTCGCCGGCCAACGCACGGAAAAAGCCATTGAGTCGCGCCGGCTCGACCGCCAGGCGGCTGAAGGCGCCAAGGCTGTCGATCAGCACACGCTTGCTGCCGTGCGCATCGACCTGCGCCAGCAGACGTGCGCCGACCTCATCCAGCAGGCCTTCGGTGGTGGGCTGCCAACACAGCGCCAACGCCCCCTGGCGTTCCAGTGCGGCAAAGTCCAGGCCTAGCGAAGCTGCCTTCATCCGCAGGCGTGCCGGGGTTTCGTAGAAGCCGAAATGCAGCCCTGGCGCACTGGGCGTGGAGGCACCGAGAAAGGCCAGGCCCAGGGAGGTCTTGCCAACACCTGAAGGCCCCATCATCAAGCTGACCGAGCCCCTGGCCAGGCCACCCTCGAGCATTGCATCGAGGGTCGGCACGCCGCTGCTGACCCGTCCCAGGTTGTCGCTGCCATATTGGCTGGGATGGCTGTACAGGGCCTCCAGGCGCGGGTAGACATGCAAGCCGTGATCATCGATCAGGCACTCATGACGACCCGACAATGCCGCACTGCCGCGCGTCTTGCGCAACTGGATGTGGCGCACCGCACGGCTGCCGACCAGTTGCTCGCCGAGCTCGATCACGCCGTCGACCATCGTGTGCTCAGGGCTGCCCTCCTCCAGGCGCGCGCTGGTCAACAGCAGCACGGTACAACCGGCGAAAGCGGCGTGACCCTGCAATTCGGACACGAACTTCTTGGTGTCGAGGGTGGTTTCGGCACGCACCCGAGCATTGAGCACCCCATCGACGATCAACAGGCTGGCCTGCTGCCGGGCGATTTCCTGTCGCAGCAGCTTGACCACGGCATCCAGGCCCTCCTGTTCGAGGGTGTCGAAGGCACTGACGAACTGGATCGGATCACCCACCAGGGCAGGGTCGAAGAATTCCAGCGTGCCCAGGTACTGAAACAGTCGCTCATGGGATTCGCTGAGCAAGGTCGCCACCAGCACCCGACCGCCTTGGCGCACGTGGTTGCACGCCAGTTGGTTGGCGAGAATGGTCTTGCCCGCGCCGGGCGGGCCCTGAACGATATAGGAGGCGCCCGCGACCAGGCCTCCCCTGAGCAGGGCATCGAGCCCGTCTATGCCCGTGGTCAACCGCTGCAGTGCCTGAACCATGATGCCTTCCTTTACCGGGATTCGCCTGGATATGCCGGCAGGTAGAGGCTCATGCAAGTGCCTTCGCCCACGCTGCTGGTCACGCTGATTGCGCCATTGCTCTGCTTGGCAAAGCCATATACCTGGCTGAGTCCAAGGCCCGTACCCTTGCCGAAGGGCTTGGTGGTGAAGAACGGCTCGAAGATCCGCGGCAGCACGTCGGGGTCGATTCCCGATCCCGTGTCGCGAACATCGAAACGTACGAACTGACCACGCAAGCCATCGACCTCGCCGACCAGGGTTACGGTGCTCACCGACAAGTCGATGTGCCCTTCGCCTTCGACGGCATCGCGGGCGTTGAACAGCAGGTTGAGCAGGACCATCTGCAACTGCCCGGCATCCACCTCGATCAATGGCAAATCGCAGGGTATGTGCTGGTGCAGCTCGATGGTGCTGGGCAGTGCATGCTCGATCAGACCGCGGGTGGAGGCGATCAGTTCGGCGGGGGCTAAACGTGTCACGTTCAGTTGCCGGTGACGAGCGAAACTGAGCAGTTGCTGGGTCAATTGGGTACCGCGCTGCCCGGCATCGATGATGTGCTCGAGCATGCGCACAGCGCGCGCGGGATCCTGCGTGGTCAGCGCCAGGCGTGCAGAACTGAGAATGATCGTGAGCAGGTTGTTGAAATCATGGGCCAAGCCCCCCGTCAGTTGACCCAGGGCTTCGGGTTTCTGTGCCTGGAACAGCTGAGCACGCACTGCATCCAGTTGTTGGGCAGCCTCGCGGCGGTCGGTGATGTCCCGGGTGACTTTGGCCAGACCGACGATCTGGCCCTGCGCGTCGCGTATGACGTCGAGCGCGGCCAAGGCCCAGAACTGCGTACCGTCTTTGCGCACGCGCCAGCCTTCGTCCTGCGCCACGCCCTTTTCCAGCGCCTGGCGCAACAGCCTTTCGGGACGTCCGTCGTTGATATCCTGAGGGGTGAAGAACAATGAGAAATGTTTGCCGATCACCTCGTCGGCACGATAGCCCTTGATCCGCTCGGCGCCTGCATTCCAGGAGACCACGCGGCCGAAGGGGTCGAGCATGTAGATGGCGTAGTCGACCACTGACTGCACCAACTGCTCGTAGCGCTCGGCCGGCATCACCGCCTGGTCGAGACTTTCAGCTGAAACCATACACACTCCACTGGCACGGCGGGAGGGAGACAACGGGTTTGGCGGGACAGCTCAACCGTGACGCCTGCATGGGCCGTTCACGCGTCGTCTTCGATCAGCGACGGACTGATCCGGCGCGGCATGCCCACCTTCAGCAGCCACGCCCCGACCAAGGCGATCGAGCCACCGCCGAGCAAGGCGTGCAGCCGTTGGGTCTCAGGGTACTCGACATCGAATGCGAGCATCAGCAGGTAGCCCCCGAGGCAGATCAGGCACAAGTAGAGAAAGGCCGCCAGCAGCACCACCTGAGCGAACAGCAGGCGCCAAAACAGCCGCGGACGAACGATGCGTCCTGGTTGGACGGGAGGCGTGGCCAGGGTCATGGCTTCACACTCTTGGATCCAATACAAGCCGTAACAGTGGCTTATTGACATTGCCCTGTCAATCCACCAGCGAGACGGCCTCCACCCTTGATCATAGGCGCTGTGCACGAAAAATATATAACATTGGTGCATATCAGCGGGTCGCGAAGCGGCGCAGATCGACTCACTTCATTCGCTCAACCAAGATGATCCGACTCGCCGGGAGCAGCCCAGAGGCATGGCTGCAAGCCTTGTAGGCAACGCCTTGCCAACGCCTAATACGTTGATTTCCGCCGCCTTTTCGTGTCTAATCGCCAGCTTGCCGTCGTGCCCTGATGGTGAAATTGGTAGACACATCGCACTTAAAATGCGCCGTCGCGAGACGTGCCGGTTCGAGTCCGGCTCGGGGCACCAAATCTACGCAGAAAGCCCAGCAAACGCTGGGCTTTCTTGTATCTGACGCTAGCTGATTCTGGCCGCTCTACTGTTTCTCCCGCGCTGGGCGGATTGATGGAGCGCGCCGGCAGTTCGTTTCGCGGGTCCCGCCGATAAACAACGAAATCCATGGGGGTAAGCTAAAGTTTCGGTGAGGGCATGAACCGTGAGGTAGCGATCATGATAAAACAAGAAGCCAATGAGGTGATTGAACGGATTCGGAACGATCTCGAGCGACATGGGGTGCTGATTGGCTACGACCCCGACTTTACGACTCCTGAATTCGGCTGCGACCTCGATTATCAGGTGGCTCAGGTCCGAGAGGATCCACAGACCCGAGTCGTGGGCATCGTGATACATGACGAAGGCTTGTGGGCTCAGCTCAGGCAAGGAGCCGTTTACCGGTGCATCATCAGCGAATGTGGCGGCAAGCTGTTCGGGCTACCGATCACCATAGAGCCTAGAGATGATGAGTCCTACACCATCCAGTACAAACTCTAGGCATCAACACGGCAGCCCGAATACCGGGCTGCCGTGTTGAGCGTTGCCGTGGAGCGGCCATACAGCTGCTACAGTGGAGCTTGTCCCCCTTCACTGGAACACCGCCATGCGCTATTCCCTGTTCGACGGTCAACGTGACCTGATCATCCTGGTTGCACGCGTCCTGCTGATGATCCTGTTCGTGCTTTCCGGGTGGGCCAAGCTCACTGGGTTCGAAGGTACGGTGGGCTACATGAGCTCACTCGGAGCGCCTGCTCCGACCTTGGCAGCGGCGGTGGCCGTGATCATGGAATTCTTCGTCGCCATCGTTCTCATTCTGGGCTTCTATACCCGGCCCTTGGCGTTCCTGTTCGCCTTGTTCGTGCTAGGCACCGCGCTGATCGGCCACCCGTTCTGGAACATGGTCGACCCTGAGCGCAGCGCCAACATGACTCAGTTCCTCAAAAACCTGAGCATCATGGGCGGCCTGTTGTTGCTGGCAGTGAGTGGACCAGGCCGGTTCTCCCTCGACGGGCGCTGACTCAATCGTCGTCAAGCCAGGCTGGATGGTCTTCGTCCTCATCGATGAAATCATCCAGCGTTTGCTCATCCTCCTCGACCTCATCTTCGGCGCCCTGGGCATCGGCCTCGGGGTCGAAATCGTCGTAGAGAAATTCCTGGTCCAGCAGGTGGTCGTGCTCAGGTTCGTGCAGGTCGTCTTCGTCGTGCATGTTGGCTCCCGGAAATTGGCTCCGCCTGTATAGGCACAGGAACGCCTGCGGTCAATGACTTTGGGTTAATGCTCGCTTAACCCTGCCCCGGGTAATCTGCAAGCTCTCCCTTCAAACGTCATTGCCCACCTCATTGGTGGGCTTTTTTTTGAGAGCAGCCTTAACCTTAAGTAGCTCCGAACGTTCTTTGAACCCGCCCTCATTGGCGGGTTTTTCTTTTTCTGCGGCAGCTTGCGGGCAACGTACTGATCTGGCGCAACGCTTTTTCGGCATTGGTTGCCGCACAATGGCCACCTTCACACGACATCTTGACCTTGTTACCATACGAAACATAGCACTTTGGCAGCATTGAACACCGCTCACAGGCGAGTATCCTGCCTTACTTTGGTCCAATTTCCCCAAGGACGGACGCCATGAAGCCCCTTTCTCTCTTCGTCATTTCTGCGCAATTGCTCGTTGCTGGCGCGGCCTGGGCCGATGAGAACCGCGGTACCTGGTCACAGGAGCCGACCACTTTTCTGGGTGTAGATCTGCAGGGCGACTTCGTCCAGCAGGTCGCCGAATGCCCAACCGACGGCAGCAAGCCAGAAGGTCTATGCCGGGTCGCCACTGCCAACCCAGACAGCTACGAGGTCCGCGGCCTGCCCTACCTGCCGATTTCCCCCGGCTACAAGCTGGTCGCCAATCTCAAGGATGGCCAGGTCAACGAACTGGTATTCAGCGGTAACGCCAACAGCCTGTACCTGGTGACGGATATGCTGACCCAACGCTTCGGCGAGCCGAGCGATCAGCATATGCAGTGGATCAAGATGAAGTCAGGTGCGTCCTACCAGACCGAGGTGATGAGCTGGCGAGGTGAGAACGTGGCGGTGAACTTCCAGCGCATGGAAAGCGACCTGGGCAAGTACGCCGTTACCCTGACGAATGTGATGCCGGTTGGCACTACCCCGGCGGTAGACGCGATCTCCAGCGCCGAGGCGTCCGACGTGATCGAAGCGCCGTCTTCCAAGCTCTGAGATTCACTGAACAACGCGCCAGCGGCAGGCTCTGCCGCTGGCGCGTTTTTTTGTGCTTCAATCCAGCGCGCCGTTGAGCACCTCGTAGATAATCCCCGTCGCCACCGCCACGAGTATCAGATCCACGCCCGCCTGCCGCCATTCGTAGCCATCGTAGTGCGGCAACTGACCGAGTAGACGACCATCGAGCTTCTTGGCGATTCCCGGCGGAAGCGGCTTGCCGCGAGCCAGGTTCTTCTGGATACCCGGCGGCAGCGCCGGCCCAGGACTCCAGTAGTCGCGGTGACCGTTCAAGATACCCAGTACATCGCCATGGTTGATCGCAGGGCCGCCATAGTGTCCGCCTTTGTCCTGGCGGCCCTCTGCATGCCCTTGGCCTTTGCCATGCCCCTGTCCCTTCCCGTTGCCCGGATCAGCCAGTACCAGCGCGGGCCCGGCCAATAACGAAAGGGAAGTGATTGCCGCGATGACGACCCGACGCCTGCCCATGCCTGATTCCTTTTAACGTTGGACCCTATGCAATCTAGACGATGCTGGAAGGATAAGTTCCGCTGACTGCGAAGATAAGCGGTCCGATCAACGAACGCTTCGCTCCCGCTCGGTTGCCAGTGCGACCTGATCCTGGTCGTGGAACGCCCCCACCACGCCGATGTCTAGTACTGGCGAAGTGACATTCCACCCTGTCATGATTCTTATTACACCATGCTGTGCACCCCACCGAGGTTACCCATGTTCAATCGTTCTCTCAAAGTTCGACTCGCCGAGCGCGAGCGCGAGATCGCCCGTGTGCAGCAACGCCTGGAGCTGATGGCTCAAGCAGGCATTTTTGTCAGGCTCGATGCCGACTACCGGGTCCTCGAATGCAATGAAGCCTTTGCCTGCGCCCTGGGCCAAACCCCAGCCGAGCTTCTTGGAAAGCCCCTATCCCAGCTAGTGCCGGACTATGTCTCGAAGCTGCCGTGTTACCAGAATTTCGTCCGAGAGATCCCCGCCGGCCGGCCCGTCCACGATGATTACCGCTACCTGCGCAATGGCAAACCGCAAGTCTGGTTGCGGTTGACCTGGCATCCGCTATGCGATGAGCAAGGCCGACTGTTGGAGGTGGCCGGCTACGGGCAGGACGTGACCCGGCAGGTCAATTTGATGCGGGAGAACCAGGCGCTACTGGATGCACTATTGCGCTCCACAGCCATCATCCAGTTCGACCTCAACGGCACGGTCATTGACGCCAACGAACAGTTCCTGGACGCCATGGGCTATCGGCGAGAGCAGGTCATGGGTAAGCATCACCGGATGTTCTGTGATTCGGACTTCAACCGCAGTCCCGCTTACGACGAGTTCTGGAAGACGCTGAACGCCGGGCATTACGTGAGCGGCCGCTTCCGCCGCCTGGACAGTCGCGGCGCAGAAGTATGGCTCGAGGCAAGCTACAACCCGGTCAACGATAGCGAAGGCCGCTTGGTGCGCGTGGTCAAGTTCGCCTCCGTGGTGACTGACGAAGTCAAACGCGAGGAGGAGGTTCGCCGGGCGGCGCAGATAGCGCTCGAAGTTTCCCAGGTCACCGATGTGAACGCTACGCAAGGCGTATCGGTAGTGCGTCAGGCGGTAGAGACCATGGAGTCGGTCAGCGAGCAGATGCAATCCGCTGCCACCACCATCGGCGCTCTGGACAAACAATCGGTGCTGATCAGTTCGATCGTTCAAACCATCGGCGGCATCGCCTCACAGACCAATCTGCTGGCGCTCAATGCCGCCATTGAAGCCGCACGCGCAGGCGAACAAGGCAGGGGCTTCGCCGTGGTGGCAGATGAAGTTCGACAGCTCGCGGCGCGCACCAGTACGGCTACCGATGAAATCGTCGCTGTAGTGGCTCGCAATCAGATGCTCGCCTCCCAGGCGGTCACTGACATAGATAGCAGCCGAGACCGCGCAGAACAAGGCCTGCGCCTTGCCTCCCAGGCGGGGGAATCGATCAGCGGCATTCAGGCGGGAGCCCGGCAGGTGGTCGCTGCCGTGGGGAAAGTCACCAAGGATCTTCAACAAGTCGGCTAACCGGGACTGGCTCGGCCCAGCGTTGATGGCGGTACGCTGGTTGCCGGGCGGTAACGCGATCAATGCGGAACTGATCAGGTTTTCCAGGGCGCAAAGAAAAACCCCGCAGACGTTAATCTGCGGGGCTTTCGAATATGGAGGCCGAGGTCGGAATCGAACCGGCGTAGACGGATTTGCAATCCGGAGCATAACCACTTTGCTACTCGGCCTCAAAGTCGGACATAGCGGCTTGCGCTTTGCTATCTCCTTGAAACACTGAACCTTTTTCAAAGTTCGCTGCGTTTCGATGGGCGCCATTATGTCTGCATTCGAACAACCTTGCAACCCCCTGATTTAAAAAAATCTTCAAGGGGTTCAAGGTGTTAGCGCAAGCGACCGAATTTGCTCCAGAGGCTGACCAGCGTGTTCTCCACGGTACCGCTCGCCGCCACACCGATCCGCTCCTGCAGGCTCTTGCGTTCGGCGTAGTGCACATGGAACAGGTTGGCCTCACGGGCACGATCGCTGAGGTACTCGTCGCTGGTGCGCAGCTCGTCCACCAATTTGCGGTTCAGTGCCGCGACGCCGAGCCAGACCTCGCCGGTCGCCACTTCATCGATGTGCAATTGCGGGCGATAGCGGGTGACGAAGTCCTTGAACAGCTGGTGGGTGACGTCGAGGTCTTCCTGGAATTTCTCGCGTCCCTTCTCGGTGTTTTCGCCGAACACGGTGAGGGTGCGCTTGTACTCGCCCGCGGTCAGCACTTCGAAGTCGATGTCGTGCTTCTTCAGCAGGCGGTTGACGTTGGGCAACTGGGCCACCACGCCAATGGAGCCAAGCACGGCGAACGGTGCGCTGACGATTTTCTCACCGATGCAGGCCATCATGTAGCCGCCGCTGGCCGCGACCTTGTCGATGCACACGGTCAGCGGGATACCGGCCTGGCGGATACGCGCCAGTTGCGAAGCGGCCAGGCCGTAGCTGTGCACCAGACCGCCGCCGCTCTCCAGGCGCAGCACCACTTCGTCGCGCGGAGTGGCCAAAGTCAGCAGCGCAGTGATTTCGTTGCGCAGGCTCTCGGTGGCCGAGGCCTTGATGTCGCCGTCGAAGTCGAGCACGAACACCCGGGCCTTCTCCTCGCCCTTGCCCTTGCCTTTCTTCTGCTGTTTTTCCGCTTTGGCCTGCTGTTTGCGCAGGGCTTTGAGCTGGGGCTTGTCGAGCAGGCCCGACTCCAGGCGCTCGCGCAGCTCCTTGTAGAACTCGTTGAGGCGGGTGACCTGCAACTGGCCGCCCGGCTTGCGCCGGCCTTTGCCACGCATGCCGGCGATGGCGGAGAGCACCAGCAGGATGGCGATCACCAGGGTGGCGGTTTTGGCCAGAAAGCTTGCGTATTCGGCAAGAAACTCCACAGTAGTCCTCAATGCCCGGAATTAAAGGGCTACGCTACCATGGCTTGTGACACTTTGGTACGGTCTTGTGACATTCCGAAGCACTTGAGGCAGGCTCAGCGGCGCACCTTTCGGGCTTTCTTCTGGGTCCTTATCACCTGCCCGTGAGGGGTCCCTATCGCGCCCACGGGCACCTATGCGAGGGCCTACGGGGGAGCCTGCGCGGAAGTCTTGTAATGGTGACTTTTCAGATTTTTCTGTCAGATTCTCAAGAGGGTCTATGCGACCACAACCAGAACCCCAGTTGAACGGCCAGACAGACCCAGTAGAGGGCCTGTAGGTGGTCCATGGGGTTCTCCTTGAAGGGTTAGAGTGACTTGTGAAAGCGAACGTCTGTGAGTTCTTGTTGCAGGGCTACCTCAAGGAGGCGCTCATAGGTATGCGGCCAACTCCCTTGAGATTGGTCATTAGAAGCGCCTGATTGAAGCAAGGCATAGCATAGCGCCGCATGTGGTGTCAGAGACTCGACAGGCACCTTAGTGACTACCCGTTTGCCCTTGTAGGTGTAGCACAGTGTGACACTCATCGCGGGACCTTTTTGTGGGCAACTTAGCTATTGAGCATAGCCCGTCACGCTTCGTTTGAGGAAGTATCAATCAACGACCTCAGCGGGCCTTGAGACGCCTTGCAGCGGCCTTGATGTCCCTCATTGCGATTCGATAGTTGTCCTTCTCTCGTTCGAGCAGGTGAACCACAGCAGCCTGTATCGACACACGTTCAAACCCTGAGCCTTCCAGTTCAAGCCAGCGCTTGACGATCATGTTGGACAGCTTGAAGGAATACCGGGAGAGCAGCGTAAAGGTCAGCTCTTTGTCGAGAATGGTCAGCGGTAATAACTTGCTTTGACTGGACTGGTAGCTGGCCTCGACCCATTGAGGTGCCCCCAGATTTGGGGTCTCCCTTTCCAGCTCGTTGAGCATCTTTCGGATGTCTCTGAGTACATGGTCATGGCGCTTACCGGTGATCTCAGCGATCTCCAAGGACGACATACCGGGTAAGCCGTTGAGAGTCGTTGAGGATACCGCTCCGGCCTTGGAGATGTTCTCGAAGATGGTCGCTGTATTGGTGGTCATGGTCATAGTCTGTTTTCCTCTTGTTTGCTCCCTCAAGTTCGCTCCCACCGGCAGCCGAAAGACCCGACCAAGGGTTCTGCCGGTGGCATGAAGGAACAAACAGAAAGACTTTCGGTTAGATAGATGCCCAGCGACGGGCGATGATGCGGATAGGTGAAGCTGTGCCCCTGCCGGTCCCTCTTTAGGTCCGGCCTTACGGGGCTATCAGGGTTTCCCTTAGATCAGCTCAGGGCAATGCGAGTGACCAGCGGGAACGGCACTTGAACGGTCTGAAGACGATCCTCGGTCAGAGCTACCTTGACCATGCCATTGGCGATGATGTCCACCACAGCCACGATCTCAAGGTCCCAGCCTTGGGCGTTTGGGTTGCGAGTCGCTTCAATCTTCCAGATGCTACCGTCTTGGCGCTCACGGTAGCTCAGCGAGGTGAAAAGCTTGGGCAACATGAAGACGCCGTGGTCAGTGCCTGTATACGGCTGTACGCCTGCGCCAATGAGGTCCTCGATAGAGTCCTGACCAGCACGTTGAGCAGCACGCTCAAGAACAGCCACCAGTGACACGGGCAGCAGGATCACGAAGTCGCTCAGCGAGGTCCCTACAGTCTGGTTAACGTGGGTCGTGAGGATGTCGATGAGGTCCTCAGCGATCTCAGCAGGCTTACCCGTTGGTTTGGCCTCAGAGACGCTCTCAGTGCTTGGGGCAGTCGCCAAGATGGCAGCGACCTTACCGGCTGCGCTGTGCTCAATGTCACGAAGCATCTTGTCAGCGGTTTGCTCCATAGACTGGACGGTGAAGCCTGCCATCAGGTTGTGGTCAAAGATCGTAGCTCGGTGGCTGATGACCAATGCCTTGTCGGTCGCCTCGGTGAAGATCACAGAACCGGCCAGGACCTCGCCCTTCTCGACGGTCTGGTTATCCCAGTTCTTACGAGGGTCGAAGGTGACAGAGCGGTCGGCCATGGTGATGATTTGTTGCCCAGTGGCCTCAGAGCCAGCCGGACGGAACTCGCAAGGGGTTGCCTCCATGGCAGCCTCTCGCCACTCATCGCCGTTCAAGTAGTCCTCAGCGGCTTCCACGAGGGCCTCTACATAGACGGACACATCGGTGGCCGCTTGGGTCTCAGGTCGAACATCGGCGGTGTTGAATCGAATCGACCCAGTGTGCTCATCGGTGATGGCGGTGGTGTAGGTCGATGGCTTGGCGTACTGGAATGGTTGTTTCATGGGAATGATTCTCCTGAATAGATGAATGAAGTGTGTGTGTCGAGGGAAGTGCTGTTACCAGCCACCGCTATTGCTACGACGAGCAGCCAGAATTTTCTGACCATGCTCACGAATGGCAGCGTTTCGGGCTTCCCGATCAGCCTTCGCTTGGGCGATCTCTCGGGGCGTATGCTCACGGCACCGCTCAGCATGGGCATTGGCCTCAGCCTGTTTACGGGCCTTCTCTTGAGCGTCCTCGTACTGATGCTGGCGGTACTCTCGGGCAACTACGGGAATCGCTTGGAGCGACAGACCGGCCTCATCGAACGCCTTAACGATCTCGAATTGCTGGCCCTTAACGGTCCCGCACTGGGCGACCAGCATGGGCAACATGATGTTCTCGACGTACTCACGGCTCAGGGTCTGGCCCGACACGGTGACTTCGTTCTTCAGGACTTTCGTGATAGTGATTTTCATGGTTTGGGTTCTCCTGTGAGGTGACCCATTCGCTCAGCCTTGGCGCCATAGACGCGCACGACAAGACGGCAAGGAGAGAGCCGCGTGGCACCTTCCAAGGCTGACGAATGAGTTCTTGATTTGAGTGGTGTTGATGACGGATCAGGACATGGCGGGCCTGAAGGACATCGGATAGATCAACCGTGGCGACGGCTGTTAGCGAGGACGGAGGGAAATTATTTTGTTGTTGGTCTTCCTGTCTTACCCATAGTGAGGGTTTTTAACGACAGTCTTGACGAACGCCTTTAAAATGTGAGTGAGATCCCCTCTGAGCCACCCAATGGAATCCTCAAGTGGGTCGAGGCGATTGCTTGAAGACACAGCCCTTGTTCAAGTAGCTGATTCAAGCGGTCAAGCGTCTTGGCGGGACACTTAGCGAGGACCCGTTGGGCCAGACCATCCATGTTAAAAGTGACCTGTCCATCCTTATAGGTTCTGAAGTTTGAACGGTGGTCATTGAGGATTCGACGTAACTCGATGAGCTGGATTCGAGCAGGTCGAGGGAAGACCATGGACAATGTGCTTATGTCCTGCTCGGTGAGTCGTGAGTTAGCTGGACAGGTGATACTGGTCATGTTGGCAGGTCTCCTTTGCGATGTTCTATAAGATGCCCTTTTCGGTGAATGAAAGATGAGGGGTGTAATAACAATTACCCCTCTCCCTCTGGGTCTACTCGATGAGCTGGTCGATTCCGTTGATCACTGGGTCTCGTTGAGTTTCTTTTAAGTATGCGGCATTTATTCAGGCAGCCTCAGCGCCCAGCGTTCTCAGGTCGTGATGCAGCTTGGCGAGGACTTCAGGACTTGGCGGTTCGCCTGGGTCTTCCCACTCGTTGACTCGACTGGTCTTCAGGAAGCCATAGCGCATCTCATGGATCAGCTCATCGGGGCGACTCTTGAGCAGGTACGGCATTGCCAGTTCGATGGCCTTCACATACCGCTGCGCTTGTCGGAGACCCAGCCGGTATTGAGCCATAACGTTGGCCGCTGAGACGACTTCAAGTTCTGCAAGGATGGCAACAAGACGTTTCACGGACAGAGGTTTGGACGAGCCACCAGCGCCGATTGGGCGGTCATGCCAGTCGAGCCTTGCGATGTCCTCAAGGATGTCCATTGCGAAGTGGGGATATTGACCGTAGTCGGTTGTCGGCCCGATGAAGCCGTAGAACAAGTTGGTGATGATCTTGGTGGGGCGGCCCCGGCCACGCTTGGGAACGGAGAGTGCAGCGGTGGTGATTGCCTCGTGCCGGGCTGGGTCGTAATTGGTCATGGAAGTGGTCCTCAAATGGCCGCTGCGAGCGTGCAGCCATAGTGAGGGGTTTTGCGACACGAACAGATGGGCGTTTATTTAGAGACCTTCCGACGGTCGTATTTCTTAGCTGTGCAGCCAGTTGAAGGGTCACAAGGAATCACGTCATATATTTGAGCTTTGACAATGGGTTTAGGGTCCCCTTTGATTTTTTTCTTGGCCACAGTAAAGCTGTAAGTCATAGAACCTCCTTTAGGGAATGTTCCCCAGCCATCCATAAGGATTGAAGGTTGCCAATCGCCAAGAAAGGATGCATCTATGCCCACGGCGGTTCCTTTCATGTATTTGCTTAGGCTTTTATTTATTGCGCAGAATTCATTGTGATTGCATTGGTCAACTCTGGCAAATAAAGCTTCTTTGTCTATTCCCGTTGATGTGGCAAAGTACTTACTCAACACGCTTTCGATCTCATCCATATCTGCGCCCTCAACGTGCCAATACACTCGGATGGATATTTTTGCCGTCCTCTCGTAGACCTCTGCCACATCAGTTGTGATACTGTCGATCTTTATCGAATCTCTGTACCTTACTATCACGTTGTCACGTATGTCTCGAAGTGCCGCCGCATTGCGCTGCTCAACCGTCTGGACTCGACTTTGAAGGTTGTTCATCTGACTTTCTAATGTCTCAGCCATCGCATTCGTGTAGAGACTTCCCAGAACAGCGATTTGCAGGAGGCGCATCATGTGATTGTGTCACTCATTATTTTGAAATGGGTTGAGGGTGGGCAAGGCAATGACATCCCCCCCCACTGCTCCTACTGTTTATACCCCAAAAGCTTGCACCAAAGCCTCATGGAGCGCCCACAAGAACCCTCTGAGACCTCGCGTAAAGGTCGTAAGTGATGTTCCCTGAGACGCGCCCCGTTATCGAACCATCCTCAGCGCCCCTACCATAAGGCCCCTCGAAGCAGCCGCATTGCCCCCGTAGACATCGAACGCAAGCGATCCGGAGCTATGCCCTAAGATAGCCTGAGCGATACCCACGGACACGCCAGCGGCCTTGAGGTCAGACGCCATCGAGTGCCTAAGCGAGTGAAACGACAGCCCTTCCCCGGTCTTGGTGCCCAATACATCGCGGATCATCTGATTGATGAGCTGATCAAATCCACTCTTGGACTGAGTGAACAACCGCCCTTGGGTCTGCGAGAGCTTCTCAAGGTGGTCCTCAGGGATGCCCAGCAAGGGAACGATGCGACGGCTGAAAGAGTTCTTCAGGGTCTTCCCTTCCTTGTCGTTGATGTCCATGACCCACTGACCATCGCCAGTACCCTGGCCCTCGACCTTGTAGATATCGCTGCCGGTGAGCTGATGAATCTCCCCAATGCGTGCCCCAGTGGCAACCCCAAGGGCAATGGCTGATGCTTTCCAGTCTTCACCGAGGTTGCCCACAGCCCAGACCTGTAGAGCCTTAAGGTGGTCCTCAGTGAACGCCTCACGGGCGCTCTCGGCACCTTTGGCAATGGCCAGCTTCTTGGAGTAGTCACGGTCAATGAGACCGGTGGCCACAGCCCAGCCAATGACAGAGGAAGCATGAGTCATGATCTTGTTAACAGATGATGGCTTGCGACCATCAGCCAAGAGAGCGTCACGGAGCCCCACAAAGGTCGCCCTTGAGTGCTTGGCCATATCGGCATCCCTGAGGTGCCCGACGATGGTCTTGGTGCAACTCTCCCAGTTCTTCAGGGTGTTGGCCGACAGATCACCGCCCCGCTCTGCCTTGAAGGCTTCGTAGAGGCCGCTGAAAGAGGTCGCTGAGGTGCCCTTAGAGAGCGACTTACAGATAGGGACAGGCACAAGCTCGTCACTATCAATACAGCCACTCTGATTGATGCTACCTATAGACCCCTTCAGGTCCCCATTGAGCAGCTCGACCAGCCCTCTCAGGTCCCCACTGTGCCTGCCTTGAGCAGCCGCAAGGACTCTTTGAGCCATTAGAACGGTCTGCGCCTGAGCTAACCCCAGGGGCATCGTTTCGGCAATCTCAGCGAGGTTCTCAGAGACCTCATCCAGTACCAGCCCGTAGGCATCACCCTGAGGATTGCCTAACGCTTCCTCAGCGATGAACCGAAGGTTGTTCCGTAGTTCCTCCCACGTTGCGTCAGGCTTATCGAGGTGAAAAGCCTTGAGGGTCTGAAGGAGGTGCTTTGCGGTAGTCATGGCAGCAGGTCGATTAGTGGTCTTGAGCGAGATCGTACAGGAGTCGTGGCAGCCCTTGAGGCGGACCCGAAGGTGATACCGACCCGAGGCTCTACGGTAGACGTAGGGCACTGCGATTTGTGACACGTTGGGACGATTTGTGACACTGGATTCAACGGTGAGGATGGTCATTTTGGGTGGAAGCCCCGTGTTGCTTGGCTTTACCCGAGATCAAGGACAGTTGGCAAGAAACTCCACGTTGACTCCTTGATAGACCTGCGCCTGAACGGCGCGAAACTGTTGCAAGCATACCGGTGCGCCTGTGACGCTGCCAGCCGGCGCAAACGCTGGCAACACAGTTCAAACAAGCTTTTCAAACGCTTGTATGTTTTTTCGTTGACAGCCTGGTTGGCGCATCCTAACCTCGCAACAACCTTACTGCGCCGGACACTTTCGTGGGCAACCTGTACCTGATCCGCCATGGCCAAGCCTCATTCGGTGCCGAGGACTACGATGTCCTGTCGGCCACTGGAGCGCGCCAGAGCCACGCCCTGGGCCAATACCTGGCACAGCTGGGGGTTCGCCTGGATCGTTGCCTGGCCGGCAGCCTGCGGCGTCAGCAAGACACCGCCCGCCTCGCACTTCAGGCGATGCAGGCCGACGGTTGCCCGGCCCCGGTCATTGAGACCGACCCGGCCTTCAATGAGTTCGACGCCGACGGCGTGGTGCGCGCTCTAGCGCCGGGCCTGCTGGTGGACGAGCCGAACGCGCTGCACATCCTGCGCAACGGCGCGCAACACCGCAGCGAATTTCAGCGCCTGTTCGCGCTGATGGTGCAACGCTGGCACGACGGCCAGCATCACAGCGAGGGTCTGGAATCCTGGGAGGCCTTCACCGGCCGGGTCGAAGCCGGCCTGCAGCGGGTGCTGGACCAAGCCGCCAGCGGCGACAACATCGCCATCTTCACCTCTGGCGGCACCATCGCCGCCCTGCTCCACCTGGTCACCCGCATCACCCCCAGCCAAGCCTTCGCGCTGAACTGGCAGATCATCAACACGTCGCTCAGCCAATTGAAGTTCCGTGGCCGCGACGTGTCCCTGGCCACCTTCAACAGCCAGGCCCATGTGCAGCTGTTGAAGGCGCCGGAGCTCATCACCTATCGATGACCCGGCCTGTTGAGTCCTCTCGGGGACGTGAAAATCACTCTATAAGGAATGCACCATGACCTCCGTAGCTGATGCCGTTAAAAATATGCAAGAGAAGTTCAACCCATCCGCTGCCGCCGGCCTGGACCTGGTGTTCGGCTTCAATGTGACCGACGAAGACAAGCAATACGCGCTGATCGTCAAGGACGGCACCTGCGACCTGCAGGAGGGCGAAAACCCGGATGCCAACTGCACCCTGGTGATGGACAGCGAAACCCTCAAAGGCATCGTCAGCGGCGAAACCGACGGCATGCAGGCATTCATGAGCGGCAAGCTGCGTGTCGAAGGCGACATGATGCTGTCGATGAAGCTGAGCGAGCTGTTCCCAGCCTGATTGGTGGGTCTGTCGAGCCAGACGAGAACCGAAGCCCGGGCGGCTTCGGTTTTTTTTTGCGCGGCCGATGGGAGCGTCATCAAGGCAGTTGATCGGCCGGCAACACCCGCGCCTATATGAACGTTGGCACGCTTGTTCCAACCCCGGTCGGCCATTAGATTAGCCAATAGTCCTCGTGACAGATAATAAGGAAAACGCATGACGCTCACCGACCCGTCCACCCAGGTACGCCCCGGCGAAGAACTCGATGCCCAGGTCATCGACACCTTTCTCAAGGCCAACATCACCGGGCTCGAGGGCTCGCCGGGCATCAGCCAGTTTCCAGGTGGCGCCTCCAACCTGACCTATCTGGTGAGCTACCCTGGCCGTGAGTTCGTGTTGCGCCGTCCGCCTTTCGGCGAAAAGGCCAAGTCCGCCCACGACATGGGCCGGGAGTATCGCATCCTCAACCAGCTCAACAGCGGCTTCCCCTACTGCCCAAAAGCCTATGTGCATTGCACCGACTCCACGCTGATCGGCAGTGAGTTCTATGTCATGGAGCGGGTCAAGGGCGTGATCCTGCGTTCGGACATCCCCAGCGAACTCGGCCTCGATGCACCACGCACCGAACGACTGTGCAAGAGCTTCATCGAGCGTCTGGTGCAACTGCACCAGGTCGATTACCAGGCGTGCGGCCTGGCCGACCTGGGCAAGCCTGAAGGCTATGTGCAGCGCCAGATCGAGGGCTGGAGCAGCCGCTACGGCAAGGCCCGGACGCCGGATGCACCAGCCTGGGAGCAGGTGATGGTTTGGCTGCGTGAAAAGATGCCGGCCGACCACCCGCGCCCAGGTATCGTGCACAACGACTACCGCTTCGACAACGTCATCCTCGACGCCGACAACCCCATGCGCATCATCGGGGTGATGGACTGGGAAATGGCCACTCTCGGCGACCCGCTGATGGATCTGGGCAACAGCCTGGCCTACTGGATCGAGGCAACCGACCCGCCCGCCGTGCAGCAGATGCGCCGCCAGCCCAGCAACGCGCCGGGCATGTTGACGCGCCGGCAGTTCGTCGATCATTACGCTGAGCGCGCCGGCATTCGCCTGGACAACTTCGACTACTACTATTGCTACGGCCTGTTCCGCCTGGCGGGGATCGTTCAGCAGATCTACTACCGCTACTACCACGGCCAGACCCAGGACAAGCGCTTCGCCCAGTTCATTCATATGAACCGCTTGCTCGAGCAGATGACCCTGCAGGTCATCGACAAGTCCGCGCTCTGACATCCGCCCCGACGACCGACAAGGAACACCCCATGCCCAAGACCCACCTGTTCGACCTCGACGGCAAGATCGCCTTCGTTTCCGGCGCCAGCCGTGGCATCGGCGAAGCCATCGCGCACCTGTTGGCCCAGCAGGGCGCCCATGTGATCGTGTCCAGCCGCAAGCTCGAAGGCTGCCAACAGGTCGCCGACGCGATCATCGCCGCTGGCGGCAAAGCCACCGCAGTCGCCTGTCACATCGGCGAGCTGGAGCAGATCCAACAGGTGTTCGCCAGCATCCGGGAACAGTTCGGACGCCTGGATATCCTGGTCAACAATGCCGCCACCAATCCGCAATTCTGCAACGTGCTGGACACCGACCCAGGGGCCTTCCAGAAAACCGTGGACGTCAACATCCGCGGTTACTTCTTCATGTCGGTGGAAGCCGGCAAGCTGATGCGCGAGCACGGTGGTGGCAGCATCATCAACGTCGCGTCGATCAACGGCGTATCACCCGGCCATTTCCAGGGTATCTACTCGGTGACCAAGGCTGCGGTCATCAACATGACCAAGGTGTTCGCCAAGGAGTGCGCACCGTTCGGCATCCGCTGCAATGCGTTGCTGCCGGGCCTCACCGACACCAAGTTCGCCTCGGCCCTGGTGAAGAATGACGCCATCCTCAACGTCGCGCTTCAGCAGATCCCACTCAAGCGCGTGGCGGCGCCCGAAGAAATGGCCGGCGCCGTGCTGTACCTGGCCAGCGAAGCGTCCAGCTATACCACCGGTACCGCGCTCAACGTCGACGGTGGCTACCTGTCCTGAGCAGACCGCTCAGCCATGGCGACGCTGCCCCGGGCTACAGGCAGGTCGCCGCGGCGGCACGACGCTGCAGGGCCACGCCGTCGTTCTGCTTGGCGTAGTAGTCGACGTGGGTGCCGCCCGCCTGCGGGTAGACATCGACGAACGACTCGGCGCCACGGGTGTACACCGTCAGCCCGCCTTGGGCGCGCGGCTCGAGGTAGCCGCTGGCGTCGATGCCGAAACGCACCTCATCCTGCCAGCTGTACTGGATGCACTGGGCAACCAGTTGCGGCGCTTTCTGCGAGTCGAGCTGGGCTGTCGGCTTGCCGCCACGCGCGGTCTCCATGGTCGCTGAAGCACAACCGGCCAGCATCAGTACTACGGCCATCGGCACGATCGCTCGCATGTTCCACCCTCGCTAGGAAAAAAGAACGCGACTCTAGCACTGCCTGGTGATTGGAGTGAATTGTCATGGGCCTGGCGCTGTCGCAATAAAGACCTATCACTGCACAAGGAACTGCCATGCGACTGCTTCCCCTGACCTGCGCCCTGCTCTTCGCCGGCCTGCCCCTGTTGCCCATGACCGCCTCGGCGGCGCCCTCGGCCGAGGAAAGCATGCAGGGCCCGGAAACCCATAACCGCGAAGTGAAGGTCGGTGACAAGGCCCCCGACCAGTACAAGCGCGACGACCAGACCATCCGCGATTGGAAGGCCAAGGGCCTGCCTGAACCTGAAAAAGAGAGCCACTGGGTACGCATGGGCGACCACTACGTGCTGGTGCAGATCACCAACGGCGTCATCCTGGCCATCCATCCCGCCTCCTGAAATACCCCGGGCCGCTCTACGCAGCGGCCCGGCCAGCAGTCTCGTCCCCAGCCAATCCCCCTTGTCGACAGGCGCCGCTCATCGCTGGCGCCTGAAAATATTGTGCGTCAAGGAAACCAAATGGATCGTTGCCAGTCATAGTGGGTGTCCCGTAAACCTTTGCGGATCAAGGACCTATATCGTGATCAAGCGCATTGCCAGTCTTTCCCTGCTCGCCGCCATCCTGCTCAGCGCCGGGTGCTATCACCATCACTACCGCGACGACGATGGCTGGCGTGACCACGACCGCGGTGACCGCCACCACCATCGCCGCCATGACCGCGATGACGATGACCGTCAATACCGTGACCGTTATTACCGCTGAAGCGTCCTTTCAACCCTATTTCACCCGATGATTCCTCTGAGGTTCATATCATGCGTCTGACTTTGCCTTCCCTCGCCCTCGGCCTGCTGCTGTGCCAAGGCGCTTTCGCCGGTGACGGTACCGCCGCCATCGGCGGTGGCCTGGGGGGAGCCTTGGGCAATATCGTCGGCCAATCGATGGGCGGCAAGACCGGCGCCGCCATTGGCGCAGGCCTGGGCGGCGCAGCCGGCAGTGCCGTGGGCGCACGCAAAGGGAACCGCACCGAAGCGGCGATCGGCGGCGGCCTGGGTTCGGCCGGCGGCTCGCTGCTGGGCGGCGCGGTCGGAGGCTCGACCGGCTCGACCATCGGTGCCGGTCTGGGCGGCGCGGCCGGTGGTGCACTGGGCAACCATGTCGGCGACAACAACCGCAGCAGCAGCCACCATTACAAGCACAAGCACCGCCGTCACCGTCACTGATCCGTCGCGGCCAGGGCGCCTGCCCCTGGCCTGCCCCTTGCGGGCAATTCCTGCAACATGTCAATAATCCCTTCACCGCAGGCTGGCACACTGACTGCTACTGTCTATCGTGCCCCTTGAGTGAAGGAACACCCTCTCCCCATGAACCATGAGCTGCTCTGGGTCCTCGGCCTGCTGGCCATCGTCGTCATCCTCTTCATCATCAATCGCCCACGCATGGACGTGGTCGCACTGCTGGTCATCCTCACCCTGCCCTTGTCGGGCATCCTCACCGTCGAACAGGCCTTGGCAGGTTTCGCCGATCCCAACGTGGTGCTCATCGCGGCGCTGTTCGTGATTGGTGAAGGCCTGGTGCGCACCGGCATCGCTTACCGCATCGGTGAATGGATGAGCGAACGGGCCGGCAACAGCGAAGCGCGCCTGCTGGTGCTGCTGATGGTATCTGTAGCAGGCCTGGGCTCGATCATGAGTTCCACCGGCGTAGTGGCGATCTTCATTCCCGTGGTGCTGAGCATTGCCGCCCGCCTGCACATCTCACCCAGCCGCCTGATGATGCCACTGGCCTTCGCTGGCCTGATCAGCGGCATGCTCAGCCTGGTGGCCACGCCACCAAACGTGGTGGTCCACAGTGAACTGGTACGCAGTGGCGAGGTTGGCTTCCAGTTTTTCAGTTTCACCCCCTTCGGCCTGGTGGTGCTGGCGCTCGGTGTCGGCTACATGCTGCTCACACGCAACTGGCTCAAGGGCGAGGCGCGCAAGGACGGTCGCGTGGAAACCCGACGCACCTTGCTTGACCTGGTGCTCGACTACAAGCTCAGCGGTCGTGAGCGACGCCTGCGCATCCGCCCGCACTCGCCGCTGATCGGCCACACCCTGGGCGAACTGCAACTGCGTACCCGGCACGGCGCCAACGTGATCGGTATCGAGCGTCAGCACAAGTTCACCACCCGTGTCATGACCGCCGACTCGAGCACGGTGCTGCACCCTGGCGATGTCCTGCTGCTCGATCTGTTCGGGCCGCGCGACGGGGACGACCTGCGCACTTTGTGCCAGACCATGCAGCTCGAACCGCTGCGCTTCAAGGCGGCCTACTTCATCGACCAGTCGCAGGACCTGGGCATGGCTGAAGTCTCGCTGCCTCCCGGCTCGCAATGCATCGGCAAGAGCGTCCTGGAGCTGACCTTCCGCACCCGCTTCGACCTCAACGTGGTGGGCCTGCGCCGGGAGCAGTCGGCCATCGAGGCGCAGTTGCTGGAGGAAAAACTGCGCCTGGGCGACACCTTGCTGGTGGTCGGTCCCTGGAAAGCCATCCGTCAGTTGCAAAGCCGCCCCTACGACTTCCTGGTGTTGAGCATGCCAGCGGAAATCGACCAGGTCGCCCCCGCTCGGGAACGCGCACCCTATGCCCTGATCAGCCTGGCGGTGATGGTCGGTCTGATGGTCAGCGGTGTGATACCCAACGTACTCGCGGCCCTGATCGGCTGTCTGCTGATGGGCGCTGGCCGCTGCATCGACATGAACAGCGCCTATCGCGCCATCCACTGGCAGAGCCTGGTCCTGATCGTCGGCATGCTGCCCTTCGCCCAGGCGCTACAGAAAACCGGCGGCATCGACCTGGCGGTGAGTGGCCTGGTGAGCGTGCTGGGCGGCGCCGGGCCGGTGGCGATCCTGGCCTGCCTGTTCGCGGTCACTGCACTGATCGGGCTGTTCATCTCCAATACGGCCACGGCGGTGCTGATGGCACCGGTGGCCGTCGGCACCGCCGCACAGCTGGGCATGTCACCGTATCCGTTCGCCATGACCGTGGCCTTGGCAGCTTCGGCCGCGTTCATGACGCCGGTCTCGTCGCCGGTGAATACCCTGGTGCTCGGACCCGGGCAATACCGCTTCGCTGACTTCATCAAGGTCGGCGTGCCATTCACGGTTCTGGTGATGGTGGTGACTGTGCTGATGGTGCCTTGGTTGTTTGGGTTTTAGGGGTTCGCTTGAGAGGTGTGGGGGGGGGGGGGGGGGGGGGGGGGGGGGGGGGGGGGGGGGGGGGGGGGGGGGGCGGGGGGCGGGGGGGGCCCCCCCCCCCCCCCCCCCACGGAGGCGGGCGGCGCCGGGGCGGGAACAGGACGGGCGCCGCAGGGGCGCCGAGCCGGGG
>NZ_JAHWIW010000023.1:0-98679 GCF_025377065.1 Pseudomonas sp. HD6422
GCGGGCCCGCAAGCCGCCGGAGCGAGGGGACCCCGAAGCGCAGCGTAGGGGCCGTATGTGGGAGCAAGCGGTTTTGCCTACTTTTCCCAAGAGAAAAGTAGGCCACCGAAGGCGGAAGGGGCCAGTAGCGCCGCTACACAAAACGGATCTTCCCCCAGTCTCAATGCCAAACCAGCCAGGCCCCCGGCCAATCCAGGAACAACCAAATCAAGCTCCCGCCTCAATAAAGTCGGCGTCAACGCTGCCGATACAAAGTCAGCCACACTTCATCTACAAGGGTCACTTCATGCCTCTGCGTCAACTCTCCATCCAGTGGAAGATCACGCTGCTCGCCGGCCTCTGCCTGGCCGGTATCGTCAGTCTGCTCGTCGGCCTTTCGCTTTACCGCATGGATCACAGCTCCGAGCTGGTCAAGGCAAGCAGCTCGCAGATGCTCGCCGAAGCAGCCCAGGCACGGATCGAATCGCAAGGCGAAGTGCAGGCTTTGAACATCCGTCGGCAATTCATGGATGCCTATCAATATGGCGCCGGTTTTGCCCGGCAGGTGCTATTCCTGCGCGAACAGGCGGAAAAGCGCTTCATCGATGCCTTCGACCTGCGCGAGGACATGACCCGCCAGGTCCACGCCGCCCTCCAGGCCAACCCCGAACTGCTCGGCCTGTCGCTGGTGTTCGAGCGCAACGCCCTGGACAACAAGGACAGCCTGTTCGTCAACCAGGAGGCTCTGGGCAGCAACGAGACCGGCCGTTTCGCCCTGTACTGGTCGCAGCCGCAGGCCGGTAAACTGACCTCGATGGCCCTGCCTGAACATGACATGGCCAATACCGAAGTCGGCGCAGCGGGCCAGCCGGCCAATGCCTGGTGGACCTGCCCACGGGAAACCGCCAAAGTCTGCCTGATCGAACCTTACTTCTATGACATCGAAGGCCAGCGTGTGCTGATGACCAGCATCGCCTTCCCGCTGCAGGTCGACGGCAAGGTCATCGCCACCCTGTCGGTGGATATCAACCTCAATAGCCTGCAGGCAGTGAGCCAGGAGGCCAGCCGCAGCCTTTACCAAGGCCGCACCACTGTCGGCATTCTCAGCCCGGCAGGCCTGCTCGCCGGCTACAGCGCCGATGCGAGCAAGCTGGCCCAGCGATTCGACCAGGTCGACCCACGCCAGGGCGCCGAGCTGATCGGCAAGCTGGCCAATGGAAAAATGACCATTGCCCATGACCAGCAACGCCTCAAGGTGCTGGCTGCTTTCGCGCCGATTCCCGGCAGCCGCCCGTGGGGCGTCATTCTGGATGTGCCGGAAGAGGCCCTGACCGGACCTGCCGATAGCCTCAAGCGAGAACTCGATGGACTCAACACCCGCGGCACACTGCTGGAACTGTGCCTGGGCCTGGCCGCAGCGGTGGCCGGACTGCTGCTGATCTGGCTGATGGCCCGCAGTGTGACACGACCGATCCTCGGCGTGGCTGCCATGCTCGAAGACATCGCCAGTGGCGAAGGCGACCTCACCCGCCGCCTCCATTACAACAAGCAGGACGAACTGGGCAAACTGGCCAGTTGGTTCAACCGCTTCCTCGACAAGCTGCAACCGATCATCGCCGAGGTCAAGCGCTCGGTGCAGGATGCCCGGGGCACCGCCGACCGCTCCTCGGCCATCGCCACCGAGACCAGTGCAGGCATGGAGCAGCAGTATCGCCAGGTCGATCAGGTGGCCACCGCGTCCAATGAAATGAGCGCCACTGCGCAAGATGTCGCCCGCAGCGCAGCGCAAGCCGCACAGGCGGCCCGTGACGCTGACCAGGCAACCCGTGAGGGCCTGGCGGTAATCGAGCACACCACTCGCAGTATCGACACCCTGGCCGCCGAGATGGCCAATGCCATGACCGAGGTCGAGGGTTTGGCGCAGAACAGCGAGCGCATCGGCTCGGTGCTCGAGGTAATCCGCTCGATCGCCGAGCAGACCAACCTGCTAGCCCTCAACGCGGCCATCGAGGCTGCCCGGGCCGGGGAAGCCGGACGCGGCTTCGCCGTGGTGGCCGACGAAGTCCGTAACCTCGCACGTCGTACCCAGGAGTCGGTGGAAGAAACCCGCCAAGTCATCGAAACCCTGCAAAACGGTACCCGTGAGGTGGTCGGGGCGATGGACAACAGTCATCGTCAGGCCCAGGGCGGTGTCGAACAGGTTGGCCAGGCAGTGACTGCGCTCGAACGTATCGGCCAGGCAGTGACGGTGATCACCGACATGAACCTGCAGATCGCCTCGGCCGCCGAGGAGCAGAGCGCGGTGGCCGAGGAAATCAACAGCAACGTCGCGACCATCCGCGATGTCACCGAGTCGCTGTCGGGGCAGGCGAATGAATCGGCCCGCGTCAGCCAGTCGTTGAACAGCCTGGCCAATCAGCAGCAGGCGCTGATGGACCAGTTCCGCGTCTGACCGCGTCGGCGGGGCCTGAACGGCCCCGCACGCTCGTCGTCTACACTTGGCGAACCGCAAGTATCTGCCATCGACGAGGGCTCATGAACAGAATGTCCACCCTAGTGGCTGGTTTGCTGCTGGCCATCGGCCTGGCCAGCAGCGAATCCGCCGCCTCGAAAGACCAACGCGACCCCATTCACTTCGGCGCCATCACTTGGGAAAGTGGCGCCTTCACCACCGAAGTCCTGCGCCTGATCGCCGAGCACGGTTACGGCTACCCGACCGACACCCTGCCCGGCAGCACCGTGAGCATGGAAGTCGCCCTGGCCCGCAACGACCTGCAGGTCATCGCCGAGGAATGGGCCGGACGCAGCCCTGCCTGGATCAAGGCCGAAAAGGAGGGAGAGGTGTTCGCCTTGGGCGACACGGTGAAGAACGCCGAGGAAGGTTGGTGGGTACCCGCCTATGTGATCAAAGGAGACCCCAAGCGTGACCTTGCGCCCCTGGCGCCAGACCTGCGCAGCGTCTATGACCTCAAGCGCTATCCCCAAGTGTTCCGCGATCCTGAGAGCCCCGACAAAGGCCGTTTTCTCAACAGCCCCAGCGGCTGGACCTCGGAAACGGTGAATAGCCAGAAACTGAAGGCCTACGGTCTCGATGACCTGTACAGCAATTTCCGCACCGGCTCCGGTGCTGCGCTGGATGCCGAGATCGCTTCGGCCATCCGCCGCGGCCAACCGGTACTGTTCTATTACTGGAGCCCCGCGCCTCTGATCGGCCGCTACGACCTGGTGCGCCTGACAGAACCTGCCTATGACGCCGACGCCTGGTCTACGCTGATGGATCCGCGCAACCCCAAACCGCGCGGTAGCCAATCCTTGCCGGCGAAGCTGTCGATTGGCGTGTCGAAGGCGTTTCGCGATGACTACCCCGATCTGGTCGCGGTCTTCGAGAAGGTCGACCTGCCCATCGACCGCCTGAACAAAGCCCTGGCACAGATGAGCGAAACCCGCCAGCCCTCCCGAGAAGCCGCGATCGAGTTCCTGCGTGCCAACCCGGACGTCTGGAAACCGTGGCTACCGGCCGAGCGTGCGGCCAAAGTCGAGGCTGGGTTGTAAGAGGCCATTGCCCCCTCAGGCCAGTTCGATTCCGTTTGGCTAGACTGTGAGTCAGCCCACAGTTCGAGTATTCGTCCATGCGCCTGACGGGAATGCTGATCGGTTTGACCGCAGCCTTGCTGGCTGCCTCTTTGTCCGCTGCAGAGGCAAACAAAGCGGCCGTCGCCGAAGACAAGGCCCAGGCGCTCGAAGAAAAGGTGGTGGAGGATGCCTCGCCCCCCAGATCGGACGAAAAGCTCACCTCGGGCGAAGTACGCGCGGTGGACCCGGCCGGGCAATCGCCGATGGATGATAGTATCACCTGCCTGGCCCGCACCCTCTATTGGGAAGCCAAGGGCGCCGACGACAAGGACATGCGTGGCGTCGCCAGCGTAGTGCTCAATCGCCTGGGTCATGAAGGCTTTCCCGACACCATCTGCGGCGTGGTCAAACAGGGCGTCGAACATCGCGCTTGCCAGTTTTCCTGGTGGTGCGACGGACGCCCCGACCAGGTCGAAGAGCCGCAGCGCTATGACATCGCCAAGGAGATCGCACGCAAGGCGCTCAACCAACAGCTCCAGGACTCCACCGGTGGCGCGCTGTACTTCCACGACCGCCAGGTCCACCCGGACTGGGCCAAGGTCTATCGCAAGACAGCCGAGACCCGCCACTTCATCTTCTACAAACCCAACCAGGCCCTGGCCCGCTGAACCCAGGCGCAAGGAACGGCCAGCGCCCGCTACGGTCGATGGTTGAAGGCAACACGCCAGATGGCAACAAGAACGATTCATGCTTGATCGCACTTTTCCCTACCAGGGAGGTCTATCCATGCTTTTGCCGCCAACACCCTTTGCCGGCTTTTTTTCGCTTTGCACATGACCGGGGCCAAAAGCGCCAGGCTTGTGTAGGATGAGCAGCGCAAACCACGACGCTGCCAGTCATAGGGAGATCCACATGCGCGTCCTGTCATCCGTTGCTGCCTTGTCGGCAGGGCTGGTCATCTCGACCTCGGCCCTGGCCGTAACCGGCGAAGAGGCGCAACTGATCGATTCGATCAACGTCTACCGCAGCCAGGCCCAACCCTGCGGCGACGGCGCGTCGCTGGAACTGCCCCCGCTCAACAGCGACACGCGGCTGGCCCTGTCGCCGGAAGGCACCCGCGACCTGCAGCAGGCCATGACCCGAGCGGCCTATCCGATGGTCAATGTCCAGGCGATCAGCCTGTCGGGTCCCCGCGACGCACGGGCGGCCATGCATGCCATCGAAGAAAGCTTCTGCCAAGTCGTCCTGGACCCGCAATTCGTCGACATCGGCGTCAGCCAGGAAGGTCGCGACTGGCGTATCGTGCTGGCCCGCCCCTTGCTCAGCGGACGCCTGGGAGACTGGCAGGCCGAAGGACAGAAACTGTTGCAAGAGGTCAACGCCGCACGCAAGGCTCCCCGCCAGTGCGGTGGGCAGCCGTTCGCTGCGGCACCGGCCCTCAGTTGGAACACCACGCTGGCCGGTGTCGCAGCCAGCCATACCCGAGCCATGGCCAACCAGAATTTCTTCGACCATATCGACCGCGACAATCGCACCCCGGGGGATCGTGCCGAGCTGGCAGGCTACCTGTACCAGCAGATCGGCGAGAACATCGCCGCGGGACGCGACAGCGCGCGCAAGGTCGTCGATGGCTGGCTGGCCAGCCCGGGCCACTGCGCCACGCTCATGAACCCGGACTTCCGGGAAATGGGTGCCGCCTACGCAACCGACCCCAAGAGCGACGCAGGCATCTATTGGACGGGCCTGTTCGGAACCCCGCAATGATCACCCCGGGCCGACGCCCGGCCGCACTGGCCGCTACATGACTGCACAAGGCTGACCCGCATGGCGCTCGACACCTGGTTCATCTACTTGCTTGCCAGCATTGGCTTGTCCCTCACTCCAGGCCCCAACAGTTTGCTCGCCTTGACCCACGGCGCCATCTACGGCGGCCGACGCACGCTGTTCACCATCGCCGGTGGCGTCATTGGCTTCAGTGCGCTGATCGCCCTGGCGATGTTCGGCCTGACCGCCTTGCTGCAAACCAGTGCCTCGCTGCTGACCGTCCTGAAATGGGTGGGCGGGGCCTACCTGGTGTGGCTTGGCATTCAGCTGTGGCGCAGCCCTGCGCTGCATCTGCAAAGCACCGCGCAGACGCCGAGGTTGAGCAACGCCGGTTTACTGCGCCATGGCTTGCTGTCAGCCATGGCCAACCCCAAGGTGCTGCTGTTCTATGGCGCCTTCCTACCGCAATTCATCGATCCGCAGCGTGACCTGCTGCTGCAGTTCGTGGTGATGGCTGCGACCTTTGCAGGGGTGGAGTGTGTGGTCGAGTATCTGTTGGCGCGCATGGCGTTTCGCATCCGCCCCTGGCTGGCCCGGGGGGGAAAACGCTTCAACCGCTGCTGCGGCAGCTTGTTCGCACTCATCGGCGTGGCGTTGCCACTGGGACGCTGAGCCTGTCAGGTGGCCATGAACATCTTCATCGCCAAGAATTTGTCCATAAGTGTCTCGGCATCCAAATCAGAGAACGGTCCTACAAACAGCGTGGACGGTCAAGAAGCGCGACATTGAGGCAATACGTCCATAGTGGAGTACCACCTCTACCGCGAGTTTCCCCATGACACCTACCAAACTGCCGACGCCCCTACCCACTCCAACCGTCTGGCTGGCCGTGTTCTACCGCGGCGACGCGCCCGCCCCTTCCGCCTGACCCCAAAACCCACCGACCCTCCTTTTGATGCCTGCCTGGCCTACCAGGCAGTGGTAGTGCGCTCGTGCGCCTGAAATCTGGACATCCGCTATGCACCTCACGATCCCCGACCGCCGTCTTCGTCATGTCTTCACCGCCTCCGCGCTCGGCCTGGGCTCCACCTCGACATGGGCCGACAGCCTATTCGAGCCACCCTCTACGCTCGAAGTGGCGGCCACCGAAATCATTGCACCGGCACCCGGGCTGCGTACCGAATTCTCGGCTTCGCACAAGCTTCCCGCCCCGTTGTTCGACACCCCGCAGACCATCACCGTGGTACCCGCGCCACTGATCGCCAACCAGCAGGCACTGGGCTTACGCCAGGTGCTGAGCAATGTCTCGGGCATCACGTTCAATGCCGGCGAAGGTGGCGGCGGCTCCGGTGACAGTATCAGCATCCGCGGCTTCTCGGCCGACAGCAATCTGTTGCTCGACGGCTTGCGCGATACTGCCCAGACCACCCGATCGGATACCTTCAACACCGAGCAGGTCGAAGTCATCAAGGGGCCCAACTCGGTGTTCGCCGGGGCCGGTACCACCGGCGGCAGCATCAATGTCATCAGCAAGGAGCCCGCACAGCGCGCGTTCACCCACCTGAGTACAGGATTGGGTAGCGACCACTACCAGCGCCTGACCCTGGACACCAACCAGCCGCTGCAGACCATCGGCGACAACAGCGCTGTTCGCTTGAACCTGATGCAGCACAAGAACCAGGTGCCTGGCCGGGACAGCATCAGACGCGAGCGCTGGGGCGTGGCCCCCAGTCTGAGCCTGGGCCTGAATGAAAGTACCCGGCTAACACTCAGCGCATCCCATCAGGTCGACGACAACCTCCCCGATTACGGCGTGCCAGCGCTCGATGGCCGGCGCCTGACAGGTGTTGAGCGCGACGCGTATTTCGGCTTGCAAGGTCTGGACAAGGAAGAGGTCGAGCACAGCCTCTTCACCCTCAAGCTGGAGCACGATTTCAATGATGAAGTACGCCTGCTGCACATGAATCGTTATAGCCGCCTCGAGCGCGATACCGTGGTCTCCGCCGCCCAGGTCGAAACCCGTGGGCTACCCGCTGGGCGCTATCGCCCGGCGGGGCCACAGGGTTACGGCCGCGACGCCACCACCGAACTGTGGATGAACCAGACCAGCCTGATCGGCAACGCCCGCTGGCTGAACATGACCCATGACTGGGTCGCGGGGGTGGAGCTGTCCCGCGAAACACTGGATCTCGAAACCTACAACCATGGCCTTGATAAAACGAGCTACCCCGCCAACGGCTATGCCCTCGGCAACCCACCGGGCCACTGGTCCGGCCACCTCGCTCGGACGACCACGCGCTACAACGAAAACACCCTGGACGCCTATGCGTTATATGTGTTCGACACCATTGCCCTGGACGAGCGCTGGGACCTGCACCTGGGCCTGCGCCAGGACCACCTCGTCGGCAAGACCGCTGCCTATTCCCCGGCACATGCCCGCACCTCGGCATTCAAGACCAGCGATAGCGTGCTCAGCAGCCGCGCCGGGCTGATCTACAAGCCCAACGAGATCGGCCGCATCTACGTCTCCTGGGGCAACTCCTTCGACCCGACCGTGGAACGCCTCACAGGCAACGGACGAGGCCTGGATGGCGACACCCAAGTGCTCTCACCCGAGCGCTCCCAAGCCTGGGAGCTTGGTAGCAAGTGGGCGTTGCTGGAGCACGCGCTGGAGCTCGATGCCGCGTTATTCCACATCGTCAAGCACAACGCCCGCGAAACACTGTCAGATGGCTCGACACAACTTTCTGGCAAGCAGCGGGTGCAAGGCTTGGAGGTGGGTCTGACCGGTCGCCTGAGCCCGCAGTGGAATGTGTTCGCCAATTTCACCTTCCTCGACAGTCAGGTCCTCGCAGCCGCTCCGGGCAATGCCAGCTCGGCGCGAAAAGGACAAGCGCTGGCCAACACGCCACCGCGCTCGCTGAACCTGTGGACCACCTATGAACTGAACGACGCCTGGACGCTGGGCTACGGCGCCCACCATGTCAGCCGGCGCAATGTCACCTCCAGTACCAACGCCAAGCTCGACGCCTTCTGGCTGCACAACGCGATGCTGAACTATCGGGTCGAGGAACGATTCGACATCCAGTTGAACGTCAACAACCTTTTCAACAAGACCTATGTCGAGCGGGTCCGCCAACGCAGCGGCTCTGCAGCACGCTCCTCGGCCATCGAGTACGGGGATGCCCGCGCAGCCGTCGTAACCGCCAGCTATCACTTCTGAACGATCCGGGCCTGCCTTCGCATGGCAGGCCCGGCGTTAGATGAATGCGTGAAGTTCAAGTCGTTTTGATTTGTGCCGTTTCAGCGTCCTACGTGCATTTTTCGCCGCTTTTTCTAGAATTTTCAGCACATTGACGCAAGTTCACGCCTGCGACAATCAGCCCCACAAGACAATGTACTAACTTGTTAATTAGCTTGCTAAGGGCTTAAACTGCGCCGATTCCACCAGCTGAGATCTCTGGCATGAACGAAACACCGCGCGCCTCTGGCGCCTCCACTTTCATCCTGGCCGGCCTGGGCGTGATCATCGCCCTGCTTGGCCTCCTTCTCGCGGCTGGCGGCATCAAGCTCGCTGGCCTCGGCGGCTCCTGGTACTTCCTGATCGGCGGACTGGTCATGGCCATTGCCGGGGTCCTGATCGCCCGACGCAAGCCTGCCGGAGCCTGGCTGTACGCCGCGTTCCTGCTGGGCACGGCGATCTGGGCGGTGATCGACGCCGGCCTGGTATTCTGGCCGCTGTTCTCTCGCCTGTTCATGTTCGCCGCGATCGGCATGGTCGTGGCGTTGGTCTACCCCATGCTGGCCCGTGCCAGCGGTGCTAGCGCCGGGCGTGGCGCCTATGGTCTGGCCGGCGTGTTGGCCGTGGTGCTGGCGATCGCCATCGGCAACATGTTCGTCGCGCACCCAAGCGTTGCACCTAACGGCAAAGGCCCGGGCATCACCCCGGTCGAAGCTGGCAAGGAGCAGAAGGACTGGGCCCACTACGGCAACACCGAAGGTGGCAGCCGCTTCGCCGCGCTGGACCAGATCAACCGCGACAACGTCGACAAGCTCAAGGTGGCCTGGACCTACCACACCGGTGACGTCGCCATCAGCGACGGCAACGGTGCCGAAGACCAGTTGACCCCGCTGCAGGTCGGCGACAAGGTGTTCATCTGCACTCCGCACAACAACCTCATCGCACTCGACGCCGACACTGGCAAAGAGCTGTGGAAAAATGAGATCAACGCCCAGTCCAAGGTCTGGCAACGCTGCCGCGGCATGGCCTACTTCGACGCCACCGCCGCGATCGCTCAGCCGACCCAGCCGAACAGCTCGCCGATCACCAGCGTCAGCGTCCCGGCCGGTGCCAACTGCCAGCGTCGCCTGCTGACCAACACCATCGACGGTCGCCTGATCGCCGTGGATGCGGACAGCGGTGAGTTCTGCCAGGGCTTCGGCAACAACGGCCAGGTCGACCTGAAGGCGGGCCTGGGTGACGTACCGGACTCTTACTACCAACTGTCCTCCGCGCCACTCATGGCCGGCACTACGGTAGTGGTCGGCGGTCGTGTTGCCGACAACGTCCAGACCGACATGCCAGGCGGCGTGATCCGCGGCTTCGACGTGATCACCGGGGCCATGAAGTGGGCCTTCGACCCAGGCAATCCAGAAGACCGCAAGGCGCCCGCGGACGGTAGCACCTACGTGCGCAGCACGCCGAACAGCTGGGCACCGATGTCCTACGACCCAGACATGAATACCGTCTTCCTGCCGATGGGCTCCTCGTCCACCGACATCTACGGTGTCGAACGTAGCAAGCTCGACCACACCTACGGTGCGTCGGTACTGGCGCTGGACGCCACCACCGGCAACCAGAAGTGGGTGTTCCAGACCGTGCACAACGACCTCTGGGACTTCGACCTGCCAATGCAGCCGAGCTTGATCGACTTCACCAAGGATGACGGTAAAACCGTCCCTGCAGTAGTGATCGGCACCAAGGCCGGGCAGATCTACGTGCTCGACCGGGCCACCGGCAAGCCGCTGACCCAGGTGGACGAAGTACCGGTCAAGCCGAGCAACATTCCTAACGAGCCCTACTCCCCGACCCAACCGAAATCGGTGGGCATGCCGCAAATCGGCGCGCAGACCCTGACCGAATCGGACATGTGGGGCGCTACCCCATACGACCAACTGCTGTGCCGCATCGACTTCAAGAAGATGCGCTACGACGGCCTGTACACTGCACCGGGCACCGACTTGTCGCTGAGCTTCCCAGGCTCGCTGGGCGGCATGAACTGGGGCAGCATCTCGACCGATCCGGTGCATGGTTTCATCTTCGTCAATGACATGCGCCTGGGCCTGTGGATCCAGATGATTCCGTCGCAGAACCAGGGCAAAACCTCTTCCGGCGGTGAAGCGCTGAACACCGGCATGGGTGCCGTGCCGCTCAAGGGTACCCCTTATGCGGTGAACAAGAACCGCTTCCTGTCGGTCGCAGGCATCCCTTGCCAGGCACCGCCTTTCGGCACCCTGAGCGCGATCGACATGAAGACCCGTCAGGTGGCCTGGCAGGTTCCGGTCGGTACGGTCGAGGACACCGGCCCCCTGGGTATCCGCATGCACCTGCCCATCAAGATCGGCTTGCCAACGCTGGGCGGTACCCTGTCCACCCAAGGCGGCCTGGTGTTCATCGCCGGCACCCAGGACTTCTACCTGCGCGCCTACGACAGCAGCAACGGTAACGAAATCTGGAAGGCCCGCCTGCCGGTCGGTAGCCAAGGTGGCCCGATGACCTACGTCTCGCCCAAGACCGGCAAGCAATACGTGGTGGTCACCGCCGGCGGTGCTCGCCAGTCGACCGATCGTGGCGACTACGTGATCTCTTACGCACTGCCATAACACTTCGTCGCAACCTTCACGGCGTTCGTCGCCACGGCAAACCCGC
The DNA here is from genome assembly GCF_025377065.1 of Pseudomonas sp. HD6422. Classification (NCBI taxonomy): domain Bacteria; kingdom Pseudomonadati; phylum Pseudomonadota; class Gammaproteobacteria; order Pseudomonadales; family Pseudomonadaceae; genus Pseudomonas; species Pseudomonas sp. HD6422. The sequence goes on from NZ_JAHWIW010000023.1 coordinate 11,246, forward strand.
TCTACAGGTCACTGTGATCCCTGTAGAGCGGGTTTCTCGTGACGATGAACCGCCGCGAACGGGCCCTGAGAAACACTACGAGACACAGCAATGCCATCCGCTATTCGCATCACCCCTACCCTGTTGCTGGCCCTGGCCAGCACTTCTGCCCTGGCCGACGGCGACCTGCTCTCGCGCAGTACGATGACCGGCGACTGGGGCGGCCTGCGCCACCAGCTCGAAGATGAAGGCATCAAGTTCACCGGCGACTACAGCGGTGAAACCGCCTATAACGCCCACGGCGGTCTGCATCGCTCGGCGCGCTATTCGCAGAACGTCAAGCTGGGCGTGCAGTTCGACCTGTCGAAACTGTATGGTCTGGAGAACGGCGGCAAGGTCCAGCTGACCATCAACGACCGGCGCGGCAACAGCGCCTCCGAAGACCTGGTCGGCAACCGCCTGCCGATTCAGGAGAACTTCGGCGGCCTGTACACGCGCCTGACCGAACTGAGCTACGAGCGCACCCTGTTCACCCCGGCACTCAACGTCAAGCTTGGCTACATGGCCATGGGCAACGACGTCGGCGGACTGGACAGCGGCATCCTGTGCAACTTCATAAACGCCGGTTTCTGTGGACACCCGCTGAACATGTCCGGTGGCAGCGGCTGGGCAAACTACCCCAACGCCCATCTGGGCGTGCGGGTGAAATACGATCTGTCACCCGCGTGGCAACTTCGCGTGGCGGCGTTCAACGTCGACCCTGAAAGCAATGGTAACTCCAGCCGTGCCTGGCACCTGGGTCCCAAGCACACCACCGGTACCGTGGTGCCCGTGGAGCTGGTGTACAAGCTGCAGGGCGAGCTGCCGGGTGAGTACAAGCTGGGCTATTACTACGACAGCTCAGACGTCAAGCGCATCGGCAGCGACAAGGAAGTGTCCGGACGTGGCGGCCACTACCTGTTGATCGATCAGGCCGTGTAGAACGATGAAAACTCTGCAGGCCGCAGTCTGCATGCCTTCGGTCAATATTCGGCATCGAGCAAGGCGGCTTCGCCGTTCACCAAGTGGTATGGCGCCGGCGTCGTGCTGTACAAGCCGTTCGCAGGTCGTCCGCGCGATACCGTGGCCCTGGGCTATGGCCGTGCGGTGCCCAATCCACGCAGCCGCGACGTGCTCGAGGACGCCGCTCTCAACGCCGGCGAGCAGTTCCCCAACATCGACAATGCCGAACGGTTGATCGAACTGAGCTATGGCTATCAAGCCACCCCGTGGCTGAACCTGCGCCCTGATGTGCAATACATCATCGAGCCGGGCGCCTTCTCGGGCAAAGACATCGACAATGCCCTGGTGTTGGGCCTGCAAGTCAAGGCCACCTTCTGATCCCCCCGCAGCCGAGCCGGTCCGATGGACCAAGCTCGGCACTTTGAGCGCGGCCTCTGGCAGGGCGCAGTTGGGTTCGCTACATTTGCAGCTGTGACTTGTGCGCCACAACAAGGAAAACAGATGCGCCACGAATTCAGCGAAGTCCTCAACGACCTGGTGGATTATTTCCTGCTCGGCGACATCCAGGTGCTCGAACGCTTCAAGCTCGATCATCACCTGCCCGACGACCTGGCCACTGAATTCACCCGCACCGACAGCGGTGACCGAGCCGTGCGGGAAGGCGTGGTGGTACCACTGGCCGGGGTCGACAACCTGCCCTACCACATCCTCTTCACCCTCGACGGGCACAAGCCTGCGCTGCGGGAACCGGGCAGCCGTTTGAAGCACCAGCGCACCGGCTACATCCTGCGCGTCGAACACCGTGCCGTGATGCTCTATACCTGGCGCATCCTGCAGCACTTCACCAACAAGACGCTGGGCGACCTGTTGGCCCGCTACCAGGTGCCGGGGCGGCCGATCATCGAGATCGACAACGGTTGGTACGATGTCGAAGTGCTCGCGGGGGCCGTGGTGCGCGACGGGTTGTACGAGCCGGCGTTCGAGTTCGTGCTGAACAGGCGCACGCATCAGGGCGAGGCAGCCGTGGACACCAGCTATCTGTTCAATTTGCGCGGCTATTTCGATTGAGCCTGCAGACCGGCGCCGAGCAACGACGCCGGTACGCAGCATGACGACTTCACGCGTGATGGATATCCCGGTCCTTGGTTTCCGGTAGGAAGAAAATCCCCAGTACCGCTGTCATCACTGCAATCACGATCGGATACCACAATCCGTAGTAGATATCCCCCGTGGCGGCCACCATGGCGAACGCCACCGTCGGCAAGAACCCGCCGAACCAGCCGTTGCCGATGTGATACGGCAAGGACATGGAGGTGTAGCGAATGCGCGCTGGGAACAGCTCCACCAGCCAGGCGGCGATCGGTCCGTAGACCATGGTGACGTAGATCACCAGCACGGTCAGCAGCAACAACACCATCGGATAATGGATCTTCGCCGGATCGGCCTTCTCGGGGTAACCGGCTTCCTTCAGCGCCCCGCCGAGGGTGGCGGTGAACGCATCGTTCTGCACCTTGAAGTCGGCGGCTGCCAGCGCGGTGCCATCGAAGCTCGGCAACACACGCTCACCAATGCGGATCTGGGTCAGGCTACCTGGCTCGGCTGCCTCGTTGGTGTAGGGAATGGCGCGCTTGGCCAGCAGGCTCTTGGCGATGTCGCACGAACTGGTGAATTTGGCCTTACCCACCGGGTCGAACTGGAACGCGCACTGGTCAGGATCGGCCACCACCACCACGGGGTTCTGCTCCTGAGCCACGAACACGTCGGGGTTACCGTACTCGGTCAACGCCTTGAAGATCGGGAAGTAGGTGAGCGCAGCGATGATGCAACCGGCCATGATGATCTTCTTGCGCCCGATTCGGTCGGACAGGCTACCGAAGAAGATGAAGAACGGCGTGCCGATCAGCAACGACCCGGCGATCAGAAGGTTGGCCGTCTGTGGATCGATCTTGAGCATCTGCAACAGGAAGAACAGCGCGTAGAACTGCCCCGTGTACCACACCACAGCCTGGCCGGCGGTGCCGCCCAGCAGCGACATGATGACCACCTTGAGGTTGTCCCAGCGAGCGAAGGACTCGGTCAGCGGCGCCTTGGACGCCTTGCCCTCGGCCTTCATTTTCATGAACACCGGCGACTCGTTGAGCTGCATGCGGATGTATACCGAGACCGCCAGCAACAGGATCGACAGCAGGAACGGGATGCGCCAGCCCCAGGCTTCGAAGGCCTCGGTACCCAGTGCCGTGCGGCAGGCGAGGATCACCAGCAAGGACAGGAACAGGCCCAAGGTCGCGGTGGTCTGAATCCAGGCGGTGAAGAAGCCCCGCCGCCCCTTGGGCGCGTGTTCCGCCACGTAGGTCGCAGCGCCGCCGTATTCACCGCCCAACGCCAGGCCTTGCAGCAGACGCAAGGTGATGAGTATCACCGGCGCGGCCACGCCGATGACCGCGTAGCTGGGCAGCAAGCCCACCACTGCCGTGGACAGGCCCATGATGACGATGGTGATGAGAAAGGTGTACTTGCGCCCGATCATGTCGCCGAGCCGGCCGAACACGATGGCCCCGAACGGTCGGACGGCGAAGCCTGCGGCAAAGGCCAGCAAGGCGAAGATGAACGAGGTGGTTTCGTTGACGCCGGCGAAGAAATGCTTGGCGATGATCGCCGCCAGCGAGCCGTAGAGGTAGAAGTCGTACCACTCGAATACCGTGCCCAGGGACGACGCGAAGATGACCTTGCGCTCCTCCTTGGTGATACCGCGTTGGGGCGCGCTACTGCCCGTGGATGCGCTGTCGAGAACCGCCATGGGTTGCCTCCGTCTTGTCATTGTCGCAGGCCGGAGCACCTCACACCCATTTCACCTTCGTACCCAGGCCTCAGGGCTTGCAGCGGATCACCAGGCACAAGATGCCGGGCCTCGGATCACAGCAAGGTATCTGAAGCATAATCGGCTTTGCCGAGATATCCACTGGCCAGTACCCATGGCCTTGATCGCGATGACGCAAAACGAAAAAGCCCAGGCCCTCCCCGCACGGAAAGACCCGGGCCAAACCTTCACGATCCGCTTCGATCAGTTACCCTGCAAGGCCCGTGGCCGGTGACTGCGGGCTTCGGCTTCGGGAGCGTTGGCCGCCTGCAGGTGGAAGTCGAACGCCAGTTCGGCGAAGCGGTCACCCTGCACGCCACGGTCGCGCGCCGCCGCGGCGTCCTCGACGAAGCGCAGGTCGCCGATCAGCCCGTCGCGGGTCGCATAGGCGAAATCGTCCCACAGGTACTGATCACCGGCGAAGTTGATCTGCGTGGTCAGGTGGCGATGCCCCGGTGCGGAAATGAAGAAGTGCACGTGCGCCGGACGCTGGCCGTGACGGCCGAGCAAATCCAGGCATTCCTGGGTCGGACCCTGGGGATCGCAGCCATAGCCTGACGGCACGATCGAGCGGGCGCGGTAGCGGCCCTCGGCATCGGTGACGATGCGCCGGCGCAGGTTGTATTCGGACTGAGTCGAATCGAAGTAGGAATAGGTACCCTGGGTGTTGGCATGCCACAGATCGACGGTGGCTCCGGCCAGCGGCTTGCCTTCGGCGTCGAACACCTGGCCCTGGAGGAACATCACCACACCTGGGTCGGTCCCGTCGTCCATGCGCGCCTCGCCCTCGGACAGCGGCGCGCCAGCGACGTACAACGGGCCTTCGATGGTACGTGGAGTGCCACCGGTGAGACCGGCTTCGGCATCCTTGGCGTCCTGCAGCAGGTCGAGGAAGTGCTCGATGCCCAGACCTGCGGCCAGCAGGCCGGCTTCATTACGCCCACCGAGGCGGTTGAGATAGTCGACGGCGTGCCAGAACTCGTCCTCGCTGATCTCCAGGTCTTCGATCATGCGCGCGGTGTCCTGCAGCAGGCGCAGGATGATCTGCTTGACGCGGGGATTACCCTCGGCATGGCCTAGGCCTGCCACTTCTTCGAAGAAGGACTTGATGTCGGCAGTATGGGAAATTTTCACGGTCATGGTGTTTACCTCGAATTGTTCTTGTCAGGTAGTCGCTGGGTCAGGTCGGATCAGCGGTCGTCGGCGTGGATCGACGACGGGTGGCGACACAGGCCATCCACCTCGATGTCCATGTAGGGGAACAGCGGCAGTTGCATCAAAGTGTCGTGCAATGCTTCGACGCTTGGCACATCGAACACGCTGTAGTTGGCATAGTGGCCGGCGATGCGCCACAGGTGGCGCCAGGTGCCCTCGCGTTGCAGACGCTGGGCCAGTTCCTTCTCGTCGGCCTTCAGTCGTGCAGCCTTGGCCGGGTCCATGTCGACGGGCAGTTTCACGGTCATCTTCACGTGGAACAGCATGTAGTTCTCTCCTGTCTTGCGATATGTCTGGAGGCTTACGCGGCCCGATCCCGAAGGGATCGGCGTATGACCTCAACCCGTGGTTTCAGCGGCGGGCAAAGCGCGCCAAGCGTTGCTCATCGAGCGTCAGACCAAGCCCCGGCGTACGCGGCACATGCAGTTGGAAATCGCGGTACTGCGGCGGCTCGTTGACGATTTCCTCGGTCAGCAGCAGTGGCCCGAACAACTCGGTGCCCCAGGTCAACTGGCGCAGGGTGAGGAAGGCATGTGCCGAAGCCAGGGTTCCGATCGAACCTTCCAGCATGGTCCCGCCGTACAGCGCGATACCGGCCGCCTCGGCGATCTGCGCGGTACGCAGCACGGCGCGTGGGCCGCCGTTCTTGGCGATCTTCAAGGCGAAAATGCTCGCCGCACCGTCGGCGGCGAGGCTGAAGGCGTCCTCGACGCTTTCGATCGACTCGTCAGCCATGATCGGCGCCGGGCTGCGCTGGTTCAGGCGCACCTGGCCACCGCGGTTGATGCGCGAGATCGGTTGCTCGATCAGGTCGATGCCGTTGTCGCCCAGTACCTGGCAGGCATGGATTGCCTGGGACTCGTCCCAGTACTGATTGACGTCGACGCGGACACTGGCACGCTCGCCCAGTTCACGCTTGATCGCCACCACGTGCTTGAGGTCCTGCTCGAGCGGGTTGGCGCCGATCTTGAGTTTGAACAGACGATGGCGGCGCACCTCCAGCATGTGTTCGGCCTCGGCGATGTCGCGGGCGGTATCGCCACTGGCCAGGGTCCAGGCCACCTCCAGGCTGTCACGCACCCGTCCACCGAGCAGTTCGCTGACCGGTAGACCAAGGCGCTTGCCCTGGGCATCGAGCAAGGCACTCTCGAGGCCGGATTTGGCGAAGGTGTTGCCTTTGGCCAGCTTGTCCAGCTTGAGCATGGCCGCATTGATATTGTCCGCCGGCAGGCCGATCAGCGCCGGTGCCAGGTGTGCATCGATGTTCGCCTTGATGCCCTCGGGGCTTTCGTAGCCATAGGCCAGGCCGCCGATGGTAGTGGCCTCGCCGATACCTTCGACACCGTCGCTGCAGCGCAGGCGCAAGACCACCAGGGTCTGCTGCTGCATGGTGTGCATGGCCAGCTTGTGCGGGCGGATGGTAGGCAAGTCGACGATGATCGCGTCGATGCGCTCGATCAGGGCATGAGTCATGGTTCACAGGTTCCGGCTAGTCGGCGCGCACACTGCGCGGCCGCCACATTTACTTGATGATTCAAGCATTGCGCGAGACCCTGCCCATCGTCCAATATCAAATGAATCTCCCACGATACCCTGGAGGTCTGATGGAGCTGCGCCACCTTCGCTACTTCAAGGTCCTGGCCGAAACGCTGAACTTCACCCGCGCCGCCGAATTGCTGCACATCGCCCAACCTCCGCTCAGCCGGCAGATCAGCCAGCTCGAAGATCAATTGGGGACCTTGCTGGTGGTGCGTGAGCGACCGTTACGCTTGACCGAGGCCGGGCGCTACTTCTACGAGCAGACCTGCACGCTGTTGCAGCAACTGCAGACCGTGGGCGACAACACCCGGCGCATCGGCCAGGGCCAGCGTCAATGGCTGGGCATCGGTTTTGCCCCCTCGACCCTGTACACGGTGCTGCCCGAATTGATCCGCGAGCTGCGCAAGGATGCCGAACTGGAACTCGGGCTAAACGAAATGACCACTGTGCAACAGGTCGAGGCGTTGAAGAACGGGCGCATCGACATCGGCTTCGGCCGCATCCGTATCGACGACCCGGCTATCACCCAGCAGGTGCTGCGCGAGGACCCGCTGGTAGCGGTACTGCCCAAGGGCCATGCCCTGGCAGGCACAGCGCTGACCTTGGAACAACTGGCGCGGGAACCGTTCATCCTCTACCCGGCCAACCCTCGGCCAAGTTATGCCGACCACGTGATGGCGCTGTTCGCCCACCACGGCCTGAGCGTCAAGGTCAGCCAATGGGCCAATGAACTGCAAACCGCCATCGGCCTGGTTGCCGTGGGCCTTGGCGTGACCCTGGTGCCGGAGTCGGTACAGCAACAGCATCGCCCGGATATCGCCTACGCCAGCCTGCTCGACAGCAGTGCGGTCAGCCCGATCATTCTCAGTCGTCGCAAGGGCGACAGCAGCGCGATGGTCCAGCGTTGCCTGTCCTTGCTTGGCCAACGCTGAGTCCGGCCAGAGGGTAGCGTCGGCTTCAGTCGCGCTCGAAAAAACTGCGCCCCTGCTCCTTGAGCAATGTCACCAGCGCCGCCGCCGCTGGCGGCAGGTAACCTTCGCTGCGAACCGACACCGCCACGGTCCGGCGCATGGTGGTCGCCTCCAAGGGCACTTCCCGCAGCCAGGACTGGCCGATGCCATACGCCAAGGTTTCCCGCGCGGCGAAGCTCAGCAGCTGGGTGCGCGCAATCAGGCGTGGCAACAATGACAGGGCATTGGTTTCGATCTGCACCTGGGGCGCCGGCAGACGATTGGCAAGAAACACGTTGTCGATCCAGCGCCTGGCCATCACCGTCGGACCACCGAGCACCCAGCGGTACTGGCACAGATCCTCCAGGACGACAGGTCCGGCGAACACCGGATGATCGACACTGGCCACCACGATGGCTTCGTCCTCGAGGATGGCGTGGGTGGTGAACTGCGGATCGTCGGCGATCTGCGGCGAGATGATCACATCCAGGCGCCCTGCTCGCAGCGACGCCTTGAGCACGTCATCCTGGGCAATCGACAGTTTGAGCGTGACGTCCGGCGCCCGCTCCAGCAGCGCGGCGGTCAGGTGAGGCAACAGGTGATCGGACATGCTCGCCGCACAGCCCAGGCGAATGTTGCCCACCAGCCCGTTGGCGAAGTCACGCACCTCCCGCTCGGTTTCGGCGATGTTCAGCTGCAGTTGCTTGCCTCGGGTCAGCAGCAACTGGCCCACCTCGGTCAGCTTGATGCGCCGGCCATCGCGTTGGAACAGCCGCGTGCCCAGCGATTCCTCGAGGCGCTGGATGCTCTTGCTCAATGCCGGTTGGCTGCGATTGAGGCGTTCGGCAGCACGCCCGAGATGGCCGAGCTCGGCGATGGTTTCGAAATAGGTCAGGTCACGCAGGTCCATGATTCATGAATGTCAGTTATAGGTTCATCAAAAGTAGAAAATAGACTTGATCGGTTGCGCCGTCGATAATTTTCCGCGCTGGCGCTGTCAGCCTGCGTTATCGCTGTGCAAGGAGTATCGACATTGCAGATCGCCCCATCCGGCTCATCCAAGACGCTCTTCCAATGGCTCGCCCTGCTGCTCTGCGCGGCAGCTGTCGGGCAACTGCTGCATCATCTGGCCGTACCGGCCGGGTTGTTCCTCGGCCCTATGTTGGTGGCCATCCTGTTCGGCGTATCGGGTGCAAGACTGAGCCTGAATCGACAGGTATTTCGCTTCGGCCAAGGTTGCGTCGGTCTGCTGGTCGCCCATTCGGTGACCTGGGCGGTGCTGGTGTCTGTGGCGCAATCATGGCCATTGATGTTGCTCGCGACGCTGATCACCGTCGTGCTCAGCACCTTGGTCGGCCTGGGCACCGTGCGCTTGGGCGGCATTCCCGGTAGCACCGCAGCCTGGGGCACGGCGCCGGGAGCGGCGTCGGCGATGGTGTCGATGGCTGAGGAAAACGGCGCCGATGCCCGTGTGGTGGCGACCATGCAGTATGTGCGGGTGGTGTGCGTGGTGATGATCGGTTCACTGGTCAGTCATCTGTTGGGGGCCACCCCCGGGAGTGGCGCGGTCGCCAATGCTCCGGCGCTGAACGAAGGCCCGCACCTCATCAATATCCTGGCAAGCGTGGCAGTGGTGCTGCTGGGTCTGGTCGTAGGCAATCGCATGCCTGCCGGTGCATTGCTCGCCCCGCTGCTGATCGGGGGAGCATTGCAACTGAGCGGAGCGCTCACAATATCCCTCCCGGAGCCGTTGCTGGCCTTCGCCTACGGCGCTATCGGTTGCTACATCGGCCTGCGTTTCGATCGCCCGACCGTGCGCTACGTGTGGAAACGCCTGCCGACCATGGTCGCCGGTGCAGTGGCGCTGATCCTGCTGTGCGCAGCGTGCGCCTGGGGACTGGCCATGGCCATGGGTACGGACTTCCTGTCCATGTACCTGGCGACCAGCCCGGGCGGCTTGGATGCGATGGCGATCATCGCGGTGGAAACCCATGCCGATGTCGGCCTGGTATTGGCGATGCAGACATTGCGGCTGTTCGGCGTCATCCTCACCGGAGCCTATTGCGCCCGGCAGATCATTCGCTGGACCCAGTCCGTCGAGGGGACACGACAGATGTGAAAATCTCCTTTGCGATTAATACCAATTCTCAACCACCGCTCGACTTCTGAAGGCCCTCAGCCTGAAATTAGCACTCAACCACGCAGCGCCGCCTCTATCCGGGCCACGTCGATCTTGCCCATGGTCATCATCGCCGCGAAGGCTCGTCTGGCGGCAGCAGGGTCGGGGTCGGCGATGGCGGCCAGAAGCACCCGCGGGGTTATCTGCCACGATATGCCCCATTTATCCTTGCACCAGCCGCACTCACTTGCCTGACCGCCATTGTCGACGATCGCTTGCCACAGGCGGTCAGTCTCGGCCTGGTCTTCGGTGCAGACCTGAAATGAAAACGCTTCGCTGTGACGAAACGTCGGGCCGCCGTTGAGCCCGACACAGGGTATACCCATGACGCTGAACTCCACGGTGATCACATCGCCCTGCTTACCCGAGGGATAGTCATCGGGGGCGAGGTGAACGGCCGTTACTCGACTTCCGGGGAAGGTTGCGGCGTAGAAGTTGGCGGCCTCCTCGGCATCGCGGTCGAACCACAGGCAGACCGTGTTCTTGGCAATCATGGCAAGACTCCTGACTCAGCGTGAACACTGAGTTTAGGCGCCAGGTCCGACCGGCAGAATGCAGTTGGTCGCGCCGGCCTCTATGGCCACCGGCAACGACCCGGCAACCCCCAACCTGTAACATCCTGCAGACATTTCCGACCTAAAGCAGTGAACCAGCCCGCAAAAAAACGGTCTTTGCCTGACGGTCAACTCACCGACCGGTTCGTTGGCCCAATCACCGGGCCTGTTTTTGTCCTGCTGCAGCGAAGACCCCACATGCCTGATTCCCGTCCCGCTTCCTCCGCCCTGCCCGTGCTGCGTGGCAGCCTTCTCGCCGCCCTGGTAGCCCTGGCTATCCCGGCGCATGCCGAAGAGCCGGCCAGCGACGCGCGCTGGGTCAGCGACAGCTTGAGCACCTATGTGCGCAGCGGCCCCACCGATGGTCATCGCATCGTCGGTACGCTCAAATCCGGACAGAAGCTCACCCTGCTCGGCAGCCAGGGCAACTACAGCCAGGTGCGAGGGCAAAATGGCGACGTGGTCTGGATCCTCACCAGCGACCTGCAGTCGGTGCCCGGACAGGGCGAACGCCTGCCCCAGCTCGACGCCCAGGTCGCCGAGTTGTCCGCACAGCTCAAGACCATCGATGACAGCTGGAAGAACCGCGTACAGGGCATGCAGGAAACCCTCGACTCGCGCAAGAAGCTGATCGACGAACTGGAAGCGCGCAACCAGGCGCTGGGCGAGCAGCTCGACCAGAGCCAATCGAGCCTGCGAGACACCCAGGCACGACTGGGCGACGAAAACAAGCAGGTGATGATGCGCTACATGGTCTACGGCGGCAGCATCGCCGGGGCCGGCCTGCTGGCGGGGCTGATCTTGCCGGCGCTGACCCGTGGCCGCAAGAAGAACGACCGCTGGTTCTGAGGCCTGCTCGGCAAAAACGGTTAAACTGGGCAGCGCGCGCCAAGCCGCGCCTGTTCACCCCGAGCCGGAGCCTTTCTACCGATGTTTATCCTGAGCCGCCTCGACAGCGTGCCGCCCGAATCCTTCCAGAACCAGATCCGCGAGCTGGTCATCCATCACGTGAGCACCTTGAGCAGCGTCGCCATCAGCCCGGACAACGCCCTCTACCCGCTGTACCAGTACGGCGTCGGCATGGAGGTGCATCAGTACCTGCAAGCCATGGACGGCACCCGTGGGCTCAAGGTCGAGCTGACCCTGGCGCTGGACGCAGAAGCCCCCGAGCAGATGCTCGGATTCGCTCTGACCCTGCCGGCCCAGGACGATCCGCAGGCCTGCGTCCTGGCGTTTCTGGTGGTGTCGCCCGCGCATCGCCGTCAGGGCATCGCCCGCGCGCTGCTCGAAGACCTGCAAGCGCGCTACGCCTGTGTGGAGCTCGACTCGCTGCCAGCCCAGGTCGCCTGGTTCGAGGCGCTGGGTATGCAGGTGGTGGCTGCCAATGGGCCGCAGGTGTTGATGAGCAGCACCGGCCAGGCCAGCGGCGCACTGATCGGCCGCCTGGATATCGCCCCGATCTACCAAAGCGCCGAGGTGATGCAGATTCACACTTACCTGCTCAACCAACAGGGCGAGGATGCGATGCTCGAGGCCGAGCAGCAACGCGACGAGCACCTCGACGCCCTGACCGAGCAGGCACAGGCCTGCGAGGGCGTGCGCAAACGTCTGCACTGAGCTGACCGACAACGCTGAACAAGGAGGTTGCATGCATAAGCTGGGCATTCTCGGGGTTGGCGAGTTGACCGAGAAAGTGGTGCATGGCCTGCGCCGTGCCGGCTTCGCCGAGGCCATCTTGCTGTCACCGCGTAACGCCGCACGTGCCGCGGCCCTGGAAGCCGAGCACAGTTGCCAGGTGCTGGCGAGCAATCAGGCGGTGGTGGACGAGGCGGACTGGGTGATTGTCGGTGTACGCCCCGACGCCCTCTCGCAACTGGCCAGCGAAGTCAGCCTGCGCCCGGGGCAGCGGCTGGTGTCGCTGGTCGCGGGTATCGATCTGGCGCACCTTGCGGCCGCTTTCCCAGGCGCTCATTGCCTGCGCGGCATGCTGTCATACAGTGCGCAGTACAACGCGTCGACGGTGGTTGTCTGCCCAGCGGATCCCCAGACGGAGCAGTGCCTGAGCCTGCTGGGCGAGCTGGTGGTGCTGGCGGATGAGCCCGCGTTCGAGCTGGCCACCGTGGCGGCCTGCATGAATGGCTGGTTCTACTTCTTGCTGGACGATCTGCAGCAGTGGCTGAGCGACAAGGGCCTGCCCCCTGAACAGGCGCGTGCGTTGGTGCTGGGCAACATGCAGGACTGCATCACCGCTGGAAAAAGGCAGCCGGAGCAAAGCCTCAAGGCACTCGGTGAAGCGATCGCCACACCGGGTACGTTCACCGCGGATGGCTTGGCGGTGCTGAGGCAACAGCCGGGAAGCGCGAGCTGGGGGACGGCATGCGAGGTGGTGCTGGATGGATTGTCGTCACGCTCTCGGCGGTAATAGAACGGCCTGGCACAGCGCTAGCGAAGACGCAACCGACCCGCAGTCCAGGCTGATTCTGCGAGTCGGAGGCGGAATTCGGACGCCGTGTCATTGGTTGTTCACGACCATTTCACGGCTCTCACCACATACGCGATTACACCGTTCTAAGTCCTGTGAGATGTCCGGGATACCATGTAAAAACGAGAAAGTTCAAGTTCTGGGGTTTACCACGGTCTTTCGTTCGCTTCCAAAGGGACCACCGTACGTTTAGTGTAGGGACGCGCTGTATGGACGGTGTTACCTAGCATCAGGATTACTACCCTTTTCGGCTCGCCATTGAAGTCGACCCTATATACCCTCGCGTTAGTAGGGCCGGAGTTGGGCTTACCTATTACATCACCCGAGACCAACGCTGTCATAATAAATGGCGTTATCTGGTCGCTAGCAATCCCTCTCTCGTTGAATTCGTCCTCGTGCTCCTCGAGGATGTGGCGTTCGCCCCACCCTTGATGATTACCCTTGGATTGTGTTTCGCCAAGACGCATGTGCACCACCGCACCTACCGCATCTCGGCCGGGCCGCTGACCTACGGCTACCAGATCCGCTGGTAGTTCGGGTCTGTGGTGTCGAATCTGTCTGTGAATCGTTGAATCGAGCATGCCCCATTGCCCATTCAAGCTTATTTGCGGGACCCGCTCCACTCTAGGTCTGACCTCGCGCGCACGCCGCTCGACCCTTTGCATGCCTGCATCGTCGGCATCAATTTTATCTCTAGCAGCTGCTGCTTTACGCAGCTCTTTTCGTTTCCTGTTTTTCTCGGTGTTCGTCTTCTTGTCAGCCGTCGCCTGAGGATCTACCGAGGCGTTTGACGGACCAGGATGCGGCGATTCGTTGTCTTCGGGTGCAGTGGACGCCGCAGGTGATGGACTTCGCTCTGGTGCAGGAGACGCCGGAGGAGATGGGCTTGGGGATGAGTTCGAACTGCTACTTGCCGATGCGTTCTGCTCCCCGAGTCCCATGAAACCTTTGACCGCGTTGACAGCCCCTTTAGCCGCGTTGAAAACCGAAAGCATCAAGCCGTCATTGTCCACCAGTGCCATAGGATTGTTAGCCACCATCGCATACAGGTTCAGCCCATCCACCGTGCCCGCCGGATCCGCGCTCAGCCAGCGCCCAGCCCAGGGTTGGTAGTAGCGGTACCCGTAATAGTAGAGCCCAGTGGCATCGCGCTCCTTGCCGCTGTAGCGCACGGTCTTGTAGCGCCCTTGAGCCTCGCTACGAGCAGCCCAAGCAGCGGTGCCGCCAAACGGGTAATACACCTCCTGGCTGATGACCGCCCCGTCCCCATCGACTTCCAGGCTGGCACTGCCCAGATGGTCGGCATAGGCATAGCGCAGCTGATCGTTGTCGATATCGTCTGGCTTGCCGCTGATCCAGCGCAGCGCGCGGACCTGGGCCGCATCGCCAGCGACGACCGACGCCACCTGCAAATCCTCGCTGAGCCTGTCGTCGTTCGAGGTGCGGCGCAGCTCTAATCCAGGCAGGTAGAGCACCCGTTGGCGTTGCGTCGTCCCTGCATGCAATTGCGAGCTGACCTTGAGGATGCGTTGATTGCCGATATCGTAGCGATAGCTTTCCTGATCGCTCACGCCCCCTTCGCGGATGACAGATGCGACACTGTGCAGCTCCCCACGCAGCGTCCAGGCCAACTGTTGCCCCGGCGCCAGCACTTTCTGCAGCCCGCCTGGCGTGAACAACCGATCGACCTGGCCCGGGTCTTCGGTCAAGGCGTTGGTCACCCCTCGGTTGCTGCGGTCGCTGATGGTGATGTCGAGGGTGTAGTTGTTGCCACTGGCCGGGGCACTGTGGCGAATGCGCAAGAGGTTGCCGGCGCTGTCGTAGTCGTACGTGCGTGTGTACTGGGTGAACGTCGCGTTATCGAGCGCCTGGCGCTCTGGCAGCTGGCGGCCTTGCCGAGCGGCGTTGGCCATCTCTCGTCCGGTCGCGCTGGCCAATTGGTAGAGGCTGTCGTAGCTGTAGGTGCATTCAGGTTCTATCTTCTGATTGCGCCAGAAGCGAATATCCTCGGCATCGTCGCGCACCTTGAGCACATTGCCGACCGGGTCGTAATCGTAACGCAGGTTCTGCAATACCTTGGCGCCCAAAGCATGCCCTTGCGGGCGCTCGGTGCGGATCCCGGCAAGACGTTGGGTGCGTGGCTCGTAGCGGTAACGGGTGATCAGCCCGTTACCATGCTCTTCATGCAGTTTCTGGCCCGCCGCCGAGTAACTCATGGTCTTGAGAATGACCTGTCGGCGGCTGCCCTGCAGGGTCAACCAGGTGCCCTTGAGCAATCCCGCCACATCGTAGGCTTGCTCCTGAACGTTGCCCGCGGCATCGGTGCTGGTCAGCACCGCCCCCGTGGCATCGGCAGAAGCGCTAGTGCTCGCCGCTTGGTCGGGTGGCTGCAATGCGGCCATCCAGTGCTCGACATCGCGGCCTTGCCAATCGGCAGTCACCAGCGGGTCGTCGGCGTCGGCGAGCAGGCGGCGAGTGACCCGCTGGGGTACGCCCGTGAGGGTGATGGCGTGGGTCTGCGTCAATCCCGCGGTGTCAAAATGCAGGCTGACTTGACCGGCCAGGTTGACGGCCTGTTCCGCTGCGCTGGTGCCGGCATAGACGATGCGCTCGATGCGACACTCGGGCCGGCCTGCGACCTGCTCGCTGATGCCCAGTGGGCGCCCGGCCCGGGTGGCGGTCTCGTAATGCCAGGTGCGGGTCACTGCTTGGCTGCGGTCTTCCTGGCCCAGCTCGTCTTCCGCAACCTGAGTGACGGCCAATCTGGGCCGGCCTGCGGCATCGACCAATTGCACGGTCACACCGGTATCGACGCTGCGGGTGCGCAGTGGCTGGCCGCCGAGGTCGTATTGCCAGGTGAAGTTGTTCAGGCCCGCAGCGTGCAGCCGCGGGTCACAGCTTTGTACCTTGAATCCTCGCGCGTCATAACGATGCCGAGTGATTCGGGTGTCGGTCTGTTGCAGTCTGGTCGGGTGGCGGTGGTAGCTGATTTCCCGTACGACCAGTCCGCGATTGTCCCGCACCGTCACGGTCGGGGTGTTGCGATGTACAGCGTTGTGGGTGATGACAGGCATCGATGTACTCCTTTTGCCTGGGCAATTCATTGAACCGTGTCGTTTTCATCTTCCGAGACGGTGAACCAGGGATAGAACTGCGTACGCCGTTCCCAGCCCGCCGCAGTCACCACGCGAATCACACGCCCACGGGCGTCGTACAGGTGGGTATCGGCGTACAGACCTTCACGGGCGGTGTCGTCACGCACCAGGCGCCAGTCGTTGAGGTAATACGGCATCCAGGTGCGCACCGGTTGCCCCTTGTTGTCGTACTCGGTCTTGCCGCTCACTGCCCAGCGCACGGGTGCGTGGGCGAAGACGGCCTTGCCTTGGGCGTCGGTCTGCAACCGGCCCTCGGAAGTCCGCACCAGAGCCTCGCCCGGGGCGCTCAGCACCGCGCTCTGCAACGCGCGCCCTGCCCCATCGCCATGGCTGATGCTCAGGCGCACCTGCTGCTGCGGATCGCCATCGTAACGGTCGGTCTGCAAGGTAATGACATGGGGCGGTTGACGTTCCTCTGCCAGGTTTGGTGCCGGTAAGCCATGGCGTTGCAGATGACGACGCAAGGCGAGCTCGCCCATGCGGGTCGGCAGGACCCGGCCATCGCGGTCACGGGCCCACGGCATCCAGCTGTCGGTGACCTGCCGGTGCGCAGTAGCCACCGGTACATCGCCACCGCGCAGGGCCAGCATGGCCTCCACGGTTTGCGGCAAGGTGAACGACTGGCTGCCATAGCCCGTGGCGACACCGTTCTCGCTACCACGCATGCGAGACTCCACCACCCGGCCAAGCGCATCGAGGCACACCTGTTGCACGTTCGAATTGGCATCGGTGATCGAGACCGGAGTAATGAAACGCCAGTCATAGCGCACCGAGCTCTGCAGGCCAGCCGCATCGGTGATCCGGGTTACCGCCACTGCATGCGGGCTCCATTCGACCTGACCTTGCCCCATCATTTCGCTCTCACGGGTGCCGGAAAACCGATAGAACATCTCCGGACCGTCGTAACGAGCAAAGTCATGGCGACCGACATGGACCTGGGTGCCATCCTCCGGCAAGGTCACCGGGTGGTAGCCACACGCTTCCAACCAAGCTCCCACCCCCTGACTCGGCAGGTTATCCCGAAGAACATCCAACGCGGCCTCATCGAGCAAAGCGGTCTCGGTAAAGGCCACCAATGCCTGGCGCACCGGCAGGTCACTGAGCGCGCCTTGGGCGTCGCACCAACGGGCGCGGCTGTAACTTATCAGCGTCGTTTGACCCAGGCTCGCCAACGGCCCTCCCGCGGCCAGCAGGCTTTCGACATCGAAGCCGCCCTGGGCGATTGCTGTGGCAGGCAACGCCAGGACATCGGTGCGAACGGTTTCGGCGAGGCCGGAGACATGGCAGTGACCATCCTCGAGGCTGTGCACCTTGGTCCGCGACAGGGTCAGCCACAGCTTGTCTTGCTGCGGATCACGGCTCGCTGCTTCCAGCCCCTCTGGCAGGTCCTCGGGGTAAATCGATCCGCCTGGGCGGGACTGGCGCGGATAGCAGAGTTCGGCGCTTTGCAGAACGTGGCCCTGGCTGTCCTGGGCCAGGATCACGCGCTGGGTGACGACCGGGTCCTGAGCGATGCGTTCGGTGGCGAACGTCAGGGTTTCCACTTCCGTGACCAGCGCCGCGGGCCGGTCAGGGTGAGCGGTCGGATACACCCGTACCTGCCAGCGACGGCGCTCGATGGCATAGGGTATCGATGCCCGCTCGCTGCCATCGAGCCCATAGGTTTCGCGGCGCAGCGATCTGCCCCGCAGGGCACGCAGCAACCAACGACGCGCGGCCCCCTCCGGCTCGAACGGCACCTCCCGCCCACCTTGCAGCTGGGTGAAGCGTAGCGCTCGGGTGGCAAACGCAGACTCGACACTGTCAGGGTTGGAAAATGCCCCTGGAGTATCGGTGTCATGCGCGTCGCTGCCACTGAGGAACCAGTGGTGCACCTGGGCCGGTGGTGAGCGTTCCGCTGCGTTGCCTTGGGCATTTTCCAGGGTGTCGGTCTGGATCAAGCGGGTAAAGCCCCGAAATTCGCGCTCCTGACAGTCCCACACCCCGCCCTGGTAGCGCATGCCGGTGACGGTGCGCAAACCGCTGATTTCGTCGAGTGTGGTCACCTGGCACAACGTATGGACCGGGAACGGCAGGTGGCACACCGCCGGGCGGCCCTGGCCTTGCAGCTCGGCTTTTTCATCGAGCCAAGCTTGCGCGGAACTGCGATAGTCGAACAGCACACGACTGCCGCTGTTGTCACAGACCTCGGCCAACAACCAAGGCCGTCGACCATTGAAGCGATAAACCCAGGAACGGGGTTGCATGTGCGTCCGGGTCAGCACCAGTTCGGCGCTGCCCTGCCCCCGCAGATCGACCAACTGCAGCTTGCAGGTGTCATCCAGCACCACGCCATCGGGCGCCATCACGCACGCCCCTTCGACGAAGCAGTTACCTGACTGGTTGACGAACACCCGCACCCGGTCGGATTGCACATACAGAATATCCACCGTGCCGCTGCCGTCCGTATCCCCCAGCAGTACCCGACTCGCGGAGAAGCCCTCGATGGCGAAACCCGGCATCTCGACCGGTTCGGCAAAGCTGCCATGCCCCTTGGCAGGCCAGTAGCGCACACCCCTTTCGGTGATTTCGAGCATCTGCTGCAAGCCACTGCCTGTCAGGTCGGCAAAGGCCACCATGCGGTCCTCGCCACCGACGATGGGCAACGCGCTGCCGTGGTTGACCTCTTGCGCAGCCCTCCAACCTGCTCCGCGTTGCTTGGCATACAGACGCACACTGCGCGGGCCGACCATGACCAGATCCTGGCAACCATCGCCCGAGAGGTCGACCAACTGCGCGGCGCCATGGGCCAATTCGCCCGGCATCGCGTCCATGCTGATGAAATCGCTCCACTGGCCGTCGGGACCCAGTGTGAAACTGCCGCGCATACCCGGTAGGTTGACCAACCATTGGGGCCGACCACTGCTGTCCAGGTCGGCCAATTGCCCGATGCCGAGCCGGGCGCTGGGCGCCTGCGGGAGCAGTTGCGGCTGCCCCCAGGTAACGGCATCGATTGTTTCATCCGCCTTGCGCTTTGGCGCCCGGTACCACCACGCATTGCCATCCAGATACAGCAGGCCGGGTATTCCTTCGCCGTAAAGGTCGGCCAACTGCCAGCGCGGCACATGGAACCCGTCGAGTTCGGGCACGGACTCCCAATGCGAACCCTCGCGCCCAGGCTCGCTGAGCTCGAACTCGACTGGGGGCAGCAGCAACGGCGTGCCATCGGCCTCGTAGGCGACTCGCTGCGCCGACTGCAGCAACGAGGTCACACCACTTTGCTCGTAGCTCAGATGCAGGCGTGACACGAGCTCCGGGGTCGTGTCCGCCTGACCTGCCATCATCCCGGTGCGATGCCAGAGCAATACATCGTGGCAGAGCCGACGCACACGCTGATCGAATCCCCAGCGCCAATGCGAGAAACAGTCCTCTCGGGCGGGCCACGGCGCTGTCGCCTGAAACGTCGGGCGTGTCTGCACATCGGTGCCACGCTCGCCATAGTCGAACAGCATCAGGGTCATGAAATCCTGGGCGCGGAAGGCACCTTGTGGAATCAGCAGCCAGTCACAGGGCGTCGCATTCAGGGCATGGACAGCGCTCAGATAGCAGTCGGTGGCCTGACCGTGAGCGGCCAGCTCGGCTGGCTCGCAACCGGCATCGTCCTCCTTGCGGTACTCGTACACCACGTGCTCGCCAGTCACGCTGACGGTCTCTTCGGCGTACCAACAGGCCACATGCGCCGGTGCTTGCGGATCGGCCAGGCGGGCCGAGGGCGACCAGCCGAACAGCGTGATGCTGCCGTCGGCGTGGTACTGCAACCAGAACCCAGGCGAATCGGGTTGCGTCGTGGCACGCCAGTGCTCCAGACGCTCGTCGCGGCCACCGCTGCGGCGCACCCAAGGCGTTACGTGGTGCTCTGCGGGGACGGTCGAAAAAGGCAGGTTGGCCTCGGTGCGAAGGCCTTTCGCGTCACGCAGGATCTCATCGCCGTCGGCACCAAGCAGGCGGTCGCTGTCGCTGTACCGGGGCGTGCCGAGGCGGGTCATGCGGCTGATGCTGGCGGGGCTACACCGCCAGCCAGCACCGAACGCACCATTACCGCCTTCGGAGCTATAGGCAAGCGTCAACGAGGGTGTCAGGGTGCGCCCTGCTGGCAATGGCAACGGTAGTGTCCAGCCTGCTGCGCCGTCGGCGCCTCCAATGGACAGCATGCCGCTGTCTGGCGATACCGTCCCGCCGCCCTTGGGCAAAGACGGCGGGGAGAACATAGGCTCGCGGCTGGCACCGACGGCGGTGTCAGTTGTATCGGTCATGGTCTTGCTCCTTGCGGCCATCCCGCGACAGCGGGACAGCCAGCATTGAAAGAGATGAGCGGGAGGGCACGGGCGCACCCTCCCAGGCTTCAGCGAACGGTGAACTGCACGTCCAGAATGATGTTGTTCAGGCTCTCCAGGAGGGCCTTCTGGTCCTTGTTGGCACTTCGGAACTCCAGTGTCAGCGAGGTCTCGTTAGCATCGGCCCGCGCCGGGATGTGCAGCCCTTCGAACGGCAACAACTGGGCGCCCTGGCGCATGAACGGATAGCCATTGAGCTCGTTGAACAACCCGGTGTCCTTGACGGCATGGGAAATGGCGCTCTGGTTGCACCCGATCGGCAAGCCTCTGGCAGAGGTCGTGAGCCGTGCATGCACGTTCTGGTACGGTCCCATCAACCCAGGCAGGGTGACGGCGATGCTGCGAATACGCCGCGATTTGGATTGTTCGAAGCCCGCCGCAAGGTTGAGCGATTTGAGGCCAACCTGGATCGACAACAAGCCTTCGCTAGTCATGGACAGTTCGCACAGTGCCAGGCTGGCATCGACATCCACGGTTTTCCCGGTAATGAGCGCCTTGACCGCCTCACCCAGGGTGACGTCCTGTTTACCCACCTTGAGATTGCCGCGCATGAGCTTGGCCAACGAAACGGTGCGGGTGACTTCCATCTCACGCATTTGCCACTGGGTCCAGGCGTTGTCCATCTGCCCCAACGCCAGCATCAATCCCTCGCCACACAGCAGGCCGGCCCACGCCCCATTCCAGGTGCCGGTGCGCAGGTAGGTGGTGGTGGGGTCGTCCATCTCCCATTGCAGCGCTTTCTGCGCCATGAGGCAGCGAGTCACCGCAAGGTCGTAGTAGGTGTAGAAAATGCTCGCCAGGCGGGCGCGCAGCCAGCTGTACATGGCCTTGCCGGTGAATTTGCCATGGTGCAGGGCCAATTGCGCCTCGGCATGGGCAGACTGCGTACGCAGGAGCTCAAGCTGCATCTGGGCGGAAGTTTCACGCACGTCCAAGGCTTCGAGCTGCGCCTGGATCATCGCCATGTCTTTTTCTGCCGTCTTGCACTGATAATTCCAATCATTGCGCCGGCGTCGATAGGCTTCTTCCTGGCTGATCCGCGAAGCCGCGATGGTCTGAATCCTGGCGTAGACTTCAGCGCCGTGGGATGCTGCTTTCAGCGGCGCGGAAAGCCTATGGCCTCCGTTGGCCATACCGTAAACGTTTGGAGCGGTATCGAACAGAGCACTCGCCGCCATGAGCAGGCTGCCACCCGCTGATATCGTTCCGGCGGCGGTCTGCAGGTTCAGTGCGTGCATTTCTCGGCTACTGATGTCCTCTTCGTACAGATCCAGATAGTGGTTACGTCGCAACGTCGCGGTTTCCAGCGATTTCTCCAGGGTCACGCGTTCGGCAGTGAGCTCGTTGAGCTTCTGCTTGAACAGCGCCACGTTGTTCTGCGCCAGCTCCGCGCCCTGAGTAGTGAGCAAGCTGGCCAGCGCCTCGGCGTCCTGGCGCTCGAGAATGCCCTGCATGGTGCTGCCGAACTGGATCAGTTGGCTGACCATGGTGCGAGCGCCGTCGAGCAGGTGGGTGAAACGCAGGGCCGGTACATCGTTGAACTCAGGCAGCGTCCCCTCGCCTCCAGCCTGGGCAGCGACTGCCGCGGCCAGCATTGCCTTGGGGTCGGCGCGCTCGGCGTACAACGGCAGGTTCAAAGGCTGGCCATCCAGGCTCAGATTGTTGCGCAGGTTGTAAAGCCGCAGGCGCAGGGTTTCCCAATAGCCCAACATCACCCGGTTGGCTTCTGGCAGGAAATCCACCTGCCCAGACGCCTTGCCTGCGGTGCTCTGCCCGCCACGCGTCAGGCACTCCAACTGGTCGAGCCGTCGGTTGCATGCTTCGGACGAAGCCAGTTGCCCCAGCAATGGCTCTTTCCAACCGGTTGCCGGCGGCGTCCAGGGCGCGTCCCCCAGCAGCTCCAGGGCTCGCTGGTACCACATCTTGGCCTGCGCCAGGCTGTCTCGTTCCAGCTTGCGATACGCGGCATCGCCACGGCCGATATTGATATCCAACAGCCGCATGAATGCATTGAGTTTGTAATGCATCGGATCGTTCTGGGCCACGGCATCCGGGTCCAGCGAACGCAGCGGCTCATCGTTCCACGAAGTGTCTTCTTCCAGAGGACGTACGTTCCACATGCGCGAGGTGTGCCCAGCCCCACTGACATGACCCAGTGGGTTGAAGATATAACGGAGCCATTGTTCAGCGTGGTCGTAGCGTTCTTCCTGGAGGAACCGCTGCATCACCATCATCGGTGCGTAGTAGAACAACTCCCAGAAATACAGCGCGTTCGCGCCGGTGAAGTCCATCGGCACCGGCGCACCGCGTGGCATGACCTCCACAGTCTTGACATTGTTCTTGCTCAGCGTGCCATTGCCGGCCAGGTCTGTGTCGGAACTCTGCAGCACTTTCAGATCGGAACTGTCGATGATGATCGACTGCCTTTCAGTGTTGTGCTTTTGCTTGTGGTAGCGAATTTGCAGATAGTAGCGCTTGGTTTCCTGATATGTTGCACCCGAAGCGAACGTCACATCCGCAACTGTCTCCGCTTCATCACTGAGCGTCCCTTTCCACAGCACCGTATGCTGTTTGCTCGCGTGAGCCAGTACGATCTCGACGCTACGGTTGCCGTGGGACTTCTCGATGTAGTTAGGCAGCGTCAGGCGCGCCGTCACACCGATGCCCGGCTCGGACAGATTCTGGGTGGTGTAGCTGAGGATCTGGTCCAGGCCGGAAACCGCTCGTTCGGTCAACTGACGAGCAAACAGCGTGTTCAGCCGAGTGACCCAACCCCTGCGTTCTAGATACTGGGCGCCATCCGCTGTGGCGCCGATAACAGCGGTGCGCAGATTATCCGGAGCCTTGTTAACATGAATCAAGTAGTCGCGATAATTACCGGTGCCAAATTGGAACCGGACTTTATGCGCGGCTCCGTCCGTATCTTTCCAATCCGCCATACTCCCGATGGGCGCGCGGATATTGAAGTGAATCGAGTAGCTACTCTCGAAAGGGTCGTAGTTTCGCGTCGCTTTACTGGTATAGAAGTGACTGCGGTCAGCGCTGTAGACGGTGCACGACACCTGCGAAGCCGGAACTATCCCCATCCTCCTTACATAGGAACTCGGCTGTAGTTTCCTGACGGAGCTGGGCACAGCGTTCAGCAACTGAAGCAAGCTATATGTTTTATTGACAACCGAAAACCTTCCTTGGAAATCAACGCTCGCAGACGCTAAACTAAGAGACATGTTCACCTGAAACTTCATGCAGCGATAATGACCGGTATCATCAAGGACATCCTCGATGTCAGCGCTTTTTTTATGATGATGATCCCTGACGCTCGTTACGAAGTCAGAGCCGAACACCGCCTCTCGGAAATGCCACGCTTTCACGCAGAAGTACACATACCGCGCGCTGCCTTCTGAGCGCGAGATGGCAGCACCATGCGGGCTATCGACCAGCATCTCGCACATCGAGTTATCGTTGGCCAATTCCGGATAACGCGTCACCAAAGCTGTTGCCCATTTGTTGGGAAAACGGGGCCGTTGAGCATCAACGTCCAATGTGCAACCGAAGGTCAGTTCATAATTCTGGCAATGATCATCCAAGTGGATCTGTGGCTGCTGAGACAGCCTGGTGGAGAATACCGAGAAACCTGTGGGTGGAACCGACCCCGCCGCCGGCAACATACCCGGCTGGATTACCGGATCGCTGCTTTCGTCATAGATTGCGCACATGCCGACATGGCGCTCGGTGTCCAGCCATTCTTTGACCCGGGTAACGACAGGCGCTATTTCTATCGGCTTCGACTTCAGATCGTCATGAATTTCAAGCCCCGGCAGTCTGACGTTACGCGGTTGCGGATCACCTTTACGGCTGTAGAGCGCCATCGTCAGGCAGTTACGTCCAGGCCTGGCGCAGAGCAGCAATGCAAGGTCTTGCTCCTCAATGGCCCCATGGATGTCGATAGGGTAGGCCAGTGGAGTGCTCCAGTTGCCATCGTAGCGCCGCCACGACAACTTGAAAGACCAACGCGATACGGTGGTTTTCGGTGCACCCTTTTCATCGCGGTCAATGACCTGGCTCTCGCGCTCCACCCAGCCCAGATACAAGCGCTCGCGGAACACCACTGGCCGAATGAGGCCTCCCACTACCTGGGGAGTAAGGTCGATCTTGGTCCAACTGCTCCATGCGTTGGCCGGCAGCACTCCATCCACGCCCCGCTTGCTTTCGTCTAGCGTACGCCACCAATACTCACCCACTGTGCCCCGACCACGCCCAACGAAATAAGATCGACCACTGTCTTCCTTACGACTGTCATGATACCCACTGACGGTTTCAAGGTCCGCTACCTGCTCGAAGGCGCTGAGATAGCCTTGGAACGCATCGCCGACCGTGTCGTGGTTGATCTGTGCTTGCCCCAGGGCTTGAAGCATGTCGTCCATGGCCTGGGTCTGGCCGATCCGCACGATGGGGTCGATGTAGTTCTCCGGGTAGTACATCAGCATCTGCCCGGCAGACCAGGTGGCATAGCGGGCGTTCCAACGTGTCCAGTCACGGAAGAAATCGCGGCTCACGACCTCGCTGACCAATTCCGACTTGTCCTCCGGCTGGGTCAGGCAGCGGTGAATGAACGCTTGCACCGCCGTCGTTGCCTCGGCTATACGCGAGGTGATGACCTGCGACCCATTGGCAGTATCGAGCAGCAGGTACTGATCGAGCCGGTCACGGGTCAGCTTTTCTCGGGCAGCGACGAATCCGCTCAGCGCATGGCTCATGGGGGCAAGCACTTCGGACTGGACCTGCGCCATTCGCGAAGCGTTCAGGCCGGCCACGAATGCATTGGCCACTTTGGCCCACAAAGCCCAGTCCTCCTTGCTGTTTGTTGACTTCGCGAAATTCAGTTTCAGCAGATCGCCTAGCGCGACAGGCATCACGTCCAGCGCACTGGCCAGCCCGGTCCACTGACGCAACGCATCGATTTCGCCCCAGTGGGACAGCTTCTTCGCATCTTTCACCTGTTTGCACTGTTGCGCTTGTTCCGCTGCCTGGGCAAGCGCTGCCGGCGCCATGCCACTGGCCTTGGCCAGAATATCTACCGTTACATCCTCCTCCGCGCTCAGGGCCGCAATCAATGCGCCCCCGGCACCCTCCGGATCGGGCAGATGCTTTAACCAGTCGCTGAAGTCGGCCAAGGCCGTGACCGTGTCCAGCGAGAGCTTCAGTACGGTTACGCGCTCGCTTTCGCTTTGCGGGGCACCCATCAGTCGCCAAGGCCTTTTCACCAGCATGTCCAGGGGATCGGCGCCCACGTCGCAGGCATGCACTATCAACGCCCTTTGTGCCAGGCCGTAAATGAAGGCAGTAAGACCCGCAAGACCCACCGCAGCATCGTTTTCACGCAAGGTGGTACAGGCGCTCAACAGAGTGAGACCACCCGGTTCACCTTGGTCGGCCCACTGCAACAGCGCCAGCGCTGCCTTTTCGGCGCCAAGATTGAACGTAGAGGCGATCACCGGAGCAAGGGCGCGCCTATACGCTTCGAGGCAGAGGGCATCCGAGGGCGCATCAGGCAGTTGGACGCGATCGAGCGCGGCCTTCATGTCGCGCTGCAGGTTGAGGATCTGGGCACTGGCGGCGATGTCGGTTACCGGTCGTGTCATCAAGTGCAGGTCATGTACCGTCCAGTTGCGCTTGGCCAACCACTTCACGGCTGCCGAAAGCTTTTGCAACAATTGCAGCCAGTCATCCGCCGACTCGTTGAAAAGCCTGTCCGGCAACCCGATCAAGGTCAGCAGTTGGCGCAACTCGGCAGGCCTCAGACGGTGCAGGCGTGCCCACAGGCTCAGGGTATAAAGTCTGGAAACCTGGCTTTTTGTCTTTCGGACCGAGACGGTTGCGCCCTCGGCTGCAGCCAAACACAAACCGAGTTCGTTTAGCCCCTCCTCGTCCACCTGACAAGCTCTTCGCAAAGTGGCCAGTGCGTTGCCATCCTTCTGTTGCGCCAAATTCGGGTTCAGAGACACCGGCTTTTCGTCAAACAGGAAACCTCCAGGCACCAAGGGAGGATTGTTGAAAAGCCGATCGAATTGGCTGGTCTCGCCCTGGCGGGCAGTCGTCGAGATGTCCCCGCCCGCCAGCAGCAGTGCGTCTTCATGGGAGATACCGTATTCACGTACCGACTGGGCCGACTGGAACAGGACTGCCAGCGTGTCTTCGGTAATTTGCTTGGGATCGACACTGTCTATGATGTCTTCGAGCACACGGCGGGGGAGTTGCGTGGCTTTGTGCAGACAGATGAGCTTATACAACCTGAGCAGATACAGGGCTGGGCTTATGCGTTCAAAATGGAAGCGGTGCATGAAAGTATAATATTTTGACGCACCGCACTGGGTTTCGACGATGAAAGGTTCGGTTAGGAGATCATAGGCATAGTTAAAAGTCGTCCTGTACTCCTTACCCTCAATTAACGTTTCGTCGCCATGGTCCGACGACGAAAGCTTTGCCCAATATTTTGCTTCACCGTTGAACTCACTAACTCGAAACCAGTCATAACCTTTGACAATTTTTTTATACTTTACCGCAACTTCCCAGCGATCATTACCAATCGGATATAGCCGTAAAAATTCAACGCGCCCCTGGTCTCTAACTGCCTCGACAGTCAGCTTTACTATTTTGCCGTCAAGCCGGACATTCAAAGTATTGTCAACATATTCCGAGTGGTCCAGCGATCCCATGAAATCCTGCAACTCGGCATCCGACAAACCCGACCAGGCTCGAAGCTGGTACGGATGCATCATCGTCTCAGGGCTTGTCTCAGGAAAATATTTGGTAAACTTTTCGCTGGCGTTGTCGTCGTTGATGGGGTCGATGAGAAACTGGTACAAGGCTGGCGGAATATCATAGTGGATGCTCGCCAGGGAGCCCTTGGGAATTTTCTGCAAGACCAGCGGTGCCTCCCTCAGATACTGCAGATCGGGGCTCTTGTGGGTCAACACCGCGCGCAGCCTGCCGTAATGATGATGATAGGGCAGGCAACTGTTAGCCAAATCATCGGCAAGCCCGCGTAGCACTGCACTTTCATTGCCTTCTTCAACAAGGCTTATGGCCTTGTCCAACAGAATATCGTTGGACAGGCTCAGTGCGCTCACCGGCGCATCCAGGTTGGTCTGGCTGAGCACCAGCGTCTTCAGGTCCGGGCGACGCGTATCTATGTGCCAAGCGCTCTCCTTGGGATAAAGGGACTGCGCATGGTGATACAACTGCACCAGATAGGCGGCAGGCGAGAATTTCGAAGCGACATCGCTCGGGCTGGCATAGCGGATCGCGCGGTTACCGAATAGATCCAGGTAATTGGAAGTGTGAGGATCGGGGGTCTGCTGAATCACTGTAGGCAACAGTGGCGAAGCATGGGTCAGCACTTTCTTTTCCATGATCAACGCATTGTCACGGGCATCGCTCGCGTCGGCGTGTAGCACCTCGACTTGAACATCATCGATAGGCGCATCCGCTTCCAAAGCGGACTGAAGTTCGGCAGTCGACAGTTCCGCCATCGCGGCCAATGATTCGAATCCCGCTTTTTTTACTTTAGAGATATTTTCTTGGGAGTAGGTATCGGACATAGTCTTCTTTTCTCGGTAAGTTATCGACAGTGATATTCAGCGTGAAGCACCGAACACCCGAACAAATACTACCGATGCAAGTTTTCAGTCGAACCTGGTATATCTACCAGATAGGAAAAGATACCCCCAGAAACAAGCCGTAAGTTTATTTACCGCAAAGTCCGCACTTTTGCCGCGGCGCAACGCCATCCGCGGGCCGGAAGGGAGGTCAGCCGGGAATGGCGCAGGGAACTCCGCAACGATTCCAGCTCTCTCATGTAATGAGCGGTAACCAATCTGGCCTCACATTCCTGGAGAATCCAACATGCGCCACCTATTGCTCGCCCCCGCACTGCTGCTCCTGCTTCCGGCCGGTGCCGCACTGGCCCGCGTCGATGCAGGCGATGTCGCCACTTCGGCCGGTGTTTCGGCTTCGCTGTATTCGACCTTCAAGGACGACAAGCGCATCATCCCTGCCCGTGACGAACTGTCGGCTTTCGTCGCCAGCGGTGGGAAGATTCGTGGCGCGTATGTCGAATCCGCACTGGAACAAGTGCGCAAGGACAACCCAGGCCTGCAGGCCAGTGACGAAGAACTGGCCCAAGCGATACTTTCGCAGGACGAGCCAGTAGCGGGCCGTTAAGGGTATTGTCGCTGTTCTTTTGCGCTAACGAGGTCGAGCGCCGCTGAAGCGGCGCTCGACTGCTTGGCCTGGAGCCTCCAAGCGAACCAGCACAAGGACTCAAATCCTTTTCGGACTTTTCCTTCAGGTTTTTCGGACGCGACGTACTTGTCGCCCATCGTTGCAAAAAACATCATCGCCTCTGGATGACGCGAGGCCGCAGGGATACAGCGGCCCGGCGCCAGCTCGCAATCCAGAGGAGGCCCGCATGCACCCCCACAACCGCTCGATAGCCGAATTGCGCAGCAATCTACGCGAATTGCTTGCACACGACGTCAGCAATCCCGATGAAGACCCTCACTGGTCAGGCGTGATGTTCTTTTGCGTCACCGACGAACGTACCCGCCAACTGATCGAGCGCATCGAGTTACTGGCCAGTGAAGTATTCTTCGATGCTTGCGGCCGCGCCATCCCCCAACGCTTGCGCAGCATTGCAGTCGACGGCGTGCTGATAAAGGAAAAGCGCAAGGTGGCCGATGACCAGACAGTGATCCGCATCACCCTGGCCGATCAAGGCTACATCACCGTCAGCACCACACGCTTCTGAATACAGCCTTGGCCTGCGAAGCAATGTTCAGCGCCCGAGCAACCGCGCCCGATAACTACCAGGGCTGTGCCCGGTCCACTTCTTGAACGCCCGGTGAAATGCGCTGGGTTCCTGAAAACCGGTCTGCTCAGCGATCTCGGCAATGCTCAACACACCCTCACGCAAGTGCTCGAAGGCCATCGCGCGGCGTACTTCGTCCTTGATCTGCTGGTACGAGCGCCCCTCTCGCTCCAGCTGACGGCGGAAAGTGCTGGCACTGAGGCCCTGTTGCTCGGCCAGGGTGGCCAGCGTTGGCCATTGGCCGTAGCGCCGTGCACGTAAGTGGCGATATACCTCGGCGACCCGGTCGTTCTGGTTGCGAAAGCGGATCACCAGGCCTTGGGGCGCTGTGCGCAGAAAGCTCTTCAGGCCCGCCAGGTCCTGCACCACCGGCAGTCTCAGGTAATCGCTGCTGAACTCGACCTCGGTGCGTCCGCTGCCCAGACGCAGGTCCGGCCCCCACAACAGCAAGTCGTCCTCCTGGGCCGGGCGCGCCAAGGCGAACTCGGTGCGATCGATGGCGATGCGTCGACCGGCCAGCCAACAGAGCAGACTGACGACCAACGCTAAATAAGTTTCCTCCGCGTACACCCGGGTCAAAGGGTCGGCGATGTGCGACTGCACACTGATCACCACACGCCCGCCACGCACCGTCACGCCCGCCTCAAAGTCACGCAGGAACAGCGCGAAGGAACCGATGCACTGGCGCACGGCCTTTTCCAGGTTCGGCTCGAGGATCAGACCACGACAGATCAGAGCGAAGCTGCCCAGTGGCATGCCGTGGCTGTCGAGATTGAAGAATTCATCGTCGAGCAAATGGATCATGTCCAGCCACAACCGGGCGAATGCCTGGGCCGGCACCCGGGCCAGGGGGTCGGCCATGACGTTCGGGTCGATACCGACCGCGCGCAGACGCGCATCGCGAACTTCAGGACGGTCGCGCAGCGCGTGGAACATGGCATTGAGGAAGTACACGGCGACCGAATCGCTTTCGCGCATGACAGGCTTCGCTGTTGGGATCGAGTGGTAAAAAGTGCCACGGTGGCTGAGCAGTTACGACATAGGCGCCAACTTGGGCTTTGCCTAGACTCAGACCACACTTCGGGACATCCGCCATTCTCGCAGAGCCTGGGTCGGTCCCGCCACGCCTTCGCATTCGGAGCTCCTATGAACAACTCGGAAATCTACGTCGTCAGTGCCGTGCGCACTGCCATTGGCAGCTTTGGCGGCGCACTCAAGGACCTGCCTCTGGCGGATCTGGCCACCCTCGCGGCCCGTGCCGCCATCGAGCGCTCCGGCTTGGAAGCCGCGCAAGTCGGCCATGTGGTAATGGGCAACGTGATGCCGACCGAACCCCGCGATGCCTACCTGAGCCGGGTGGCAGCCATGAACGCCGGCATCCCGAAAGACACCCCCGCATTCAATGTCAATCGCCTGTGCGGTTCGGGCCTGCAATCGATCGTCTCGGCAGCGCAGTGCCTGCTGCTGGGCGATGCCGAAGTGGCGCTGGCCCTCGGTGCCGAATCCATGAGCCGCGGTCCGTACCTGCTGCCCCAGGCACGTTGGGGTGCACGCATGGGCGACCTCAAGGGTATCGACTACACCGTCGGCATCCTGCAGGACCCCTTCGAGCATTTCCATATGGGGATCACCGCGGAAAACGTCGCGGCCAAGCATGGCATCACTCGCCAGATGCAGGACGAACTGGCGCTCACCAGCCAGCGCCGCGCCGCCCAGGCCATCGCCGAAGGACGCTTCGCCAGCCAGATCGTGCCGATCGAACTGAAAAACCGTAAGGGGACCATTGAGTTCAGCGTCGACGAGCATGTCCGTGGCGATGTCACCGCCGAGCAACTGGCCGGCATGAAGAGCGTGTTCAAGCAGGACGGCACCGTGACCGCCGGCAATGCCAGCGGCATCAACGATGGCGCCGCCGGTCTGATGCTGGCCAGCGCTGAAGCGGTGCGCCGCCTCGGCCTCAAGCCACTGGCACGCCTGGTGGCCTACGCCCATGCTGGCGTCGAGCCGGAACTGATGGGCCTGGGGCCGATTCCGGCGACCCGTGCCGTGCTGAAAAAGGCCGGTCTCAGCGTAACCGATCTGGATGTCATCGAGTCCAACGAAGCCTTCGCCGCCCAGGCCTGCGCCGTGGCTCGCGAGTTGGATTTCAATCCGCAGAAGGTCAATCCGAACGGCTCCGGCATCTCCCTCGGCCACCCGGTCGGCGCCTCCGGCACGATCATCGCCACCAAGGCCATCCACGAACTGCAGCGTATCCAGGGCCGCTACGCCCTGGCCACCATGTGCATCGGCGGCGGCCAGGGCATCGCCGTGGTCTTCGAGCGCGTTTGAGAGAGACGACGACATGAGCATTGAACAGATCGCAGTGATTGGCGCAGGCACCATGGGCAACGGCATTGCTCAGGTGTGTGCGGTGGCGGGCTATCAGGTACTGCTGGTGGACGTGTCCGACGCAGCGCTGGAACGTGGCGTCGCCACCTTGAGCAAGAACCTCGAGCGTCAGGTCAACAAGGGCACGCTGGGTGCCGATCTCGCCGAGGTGGCCAAGACCCGTATCCGCACCAGCACCGACTATTCCCAGCTGGCCGGTGCGCAGCTGGTGATCGAGGCAGCGACGGAAAACCTGCAGCTCAAGCAGCGAATCCTGGCGCAGGTGGCGGCCAACGTCGAGGCCACGTGCCTGATCGCCACCAACACGTCCTCGCTATCGGTGACCCAGCTGGCGGCGAGCATCGAGCACCCCGAGCGCTTCATCGGTGTGCACTTCTTCAATCCGGTGCCGATGATGGCGCTGGTCGAGATCATCCGCGGCCTGCAGACCAGCGACCAGACTTACGCCCAGGCCTTGCTGGTGACCGAGAAGCTCGGCAAGTCTCCGATCACTGCGGGCAACCGCCCTGGCTTCGTGGTCAACCGCATCCTGGTGCCGATGATCAACGAAGCGATCTTCGTGCGCCAGGAAGGCCTGGCCAGCGCCGAAGACATCGACACCGGCATGCGCCTGGGCTGCAACCAGCCGATCGGCCCGCTGGCCCTGGCCGACCTGATCGGCCTGGATACCTTGCTGGCAATCATGGAGGCCTTCCATGAGGGCTACAACGACAGCAAGTACCGTCCTGCGCCGCTGCTCAAGGAAATGGTCGCGGCCGGCTGGCTCGGCCGCAAGAGCGGCCGCGGTTTCTTCACCTACTGAGGTCAGAGCGCCATGCCCGCCGCCAATACCGCTCCGCGCTGTGCCAACTTCGAAGAGCGACGCGACCGGGCCCTGGCGCTGTTCGCCGAGAAGGGTTTCGGCCAGGTCAGCATGCGCGAACTGGCAGCGCATGTCGGCTTGACGGCCGGGTCGCTCTACCACCATTTTCCGAGCAAGCAGGAGCTATTGTTCGACCTGATCGAGGAGCTCTACGAAGAGCTCCAGGCCAGCCTGGAGCTTGGGCGCAGGGCCATGGCGCGCGGAGGTTCGGCGTTGTCATGCCTGATTGCCGCGCACTGGCAACTGCATGCCGAGCGGCCGCTGCAATTTCGCCTGGCCGAGCGCGACTTCTGCTGCTTGAGTCAGGCGCAGCAAGCGTGCCTGACGCTGCAGCGCAAGCACTACGAAGCTGGATTGCTGTGTCTGCTGGCGCCACGGACGACGCTGGACGCAGCGGCGCTGGAGACTACCGCGCAAGTACTGGCGACATTGTTGAACCAATTGCCAGGGATGTTGCACGCCTTGCCGCAAAAGCAGGCGCTGGACTTGATGGAGAGCCTGCTGACGGTGAGCATCGAGCGCACCCTGCCGAGCCGTGCCGGTCAGACTCAGCGCAGCAACGCCTGAATCTGCTCGTGCAAGGTATCGAGATCGAACGGCTTGGCCAGGATCGGCGCCTTGCGGGTGATCGGGCTGCCGGACTCGAGCACTTCCGCCGGATAGCCGCTGATGAAAATGACCTTGAGGTCCGGGCGCAGCTTTACCGCAGGCTCAGCGATCTCAACGCCCGAAATGCCCCCCGGAAGTCGAAAGTCCGTGACCATCAGGTCCAGGTGAGGTTTGCTTGCCAGGATCGCAAACGCCTGTTCGCCGTCCTCGGCCACCAACACGTGGTAGCCCACCCCTGCCAGGTAGTCCCGCAGGATCATGCGAATGGCCGGTTCGTCCTCGACAACCAACACTACATCTTGTGCATCTTCACTCATGATAACGCCTTGAAAAACTCGAAGTTGGCCATCTGACCCCAGGTTCAGGCAGAGGTTGCCCGCGCCTGGGCGTTTTGTTCGGTGCTGTTCGCCAACGGCAACTGAATGCTGAACGTGGCGCCCTCGCCTTCGGTACTGTCGACCTGAATGCACCCGCCATGGGCGTGGACGATCTGTTCGGAGATGTACAGTCCAAGACCCAGACCGCCACTGGCCTGATGAGCCGCGACCCGCTCGAACTGCTGGAAGATCCGTTGCTGGTTGGCCGCACTGACGCCGATGCCTTGGTCCTGCACCTGCACCCAAGCCATGGCGTCGCGCTCGAACACCCGAACCTGGATCGGCTTGCGCTCACCATAGCGCAAGGCATTGGACAGCAGATTGGCCAGCACCTGCTCGATACGGAACTCGTCCCACTCCCCCACCACCGGTTCACAGGACTGCAATTCTATCTGGGTTTCCAACGCCGCGGCCTGGGCCGAGAAGCTCTCCACCAGGCCACGCGCCAGTTGGCTCAGGTCGAAAGCCTTGGGCCGCAACGACAATTTGCCGGTGCGGATCCTCGAGACATCGAGCATGTCCTCGATCAGCCGGATCAGGCTGTTGATCTGGCGCTCGTCCCGTTCGACCATGGCCTGCAGCTTGTCTTGACTGAAAGCGTCGATGTTGCCGCGCGCCAGGTGCATCTTGCGTAACTGGGTTTCCAGAATCAGTCCATTCAATGGCGTGCGCACTTCGTGGGAGACGATCGACATGAAATCGTCGCGCATGCGCACCGCGTGCTCCAATTCGCCACGCGCCACCTGCAACTGGGCAAGCAGCTGTTCCTGCTCCTGGCGGCTCTGCTCCAACGCCTGCAACTGGCGATCCAGGGCTTTGCGTTGGCGATAGAGTTCGACGAACACGGTGACCTTGCTCTTGACCGCCAAGGTCTCCAGCGGCTTGTGCAGGAAGTCCACCGCGCCGCTTTCGTAGCCCTTGAAGGCGTAATTCATTTCACGCCCGGCGGCGGTGACGAAGACGATGGGAATGTGCCGGGTCTTTTCCGTACCGCGCATCAGCTCGGCCAGCTCGAAGCCGTTCATGCCTGGCATCTGCACATCGAGAATAGCCAGGGCGAACTCGTGCTCGAGTAGCAGCGACAGGGCCTGCTCAGCCGACTGTGCCTGGTGCACCTCGCGGTCCTCGCCGTGGATCAGGGCGGCGAGAGCCAGCAGGTTTTCCGGCAGATCGTCGACGATCAGCAGTTTGGCGAGGATGGTGCTTGGCATGCGCTGGGTTCCAAGGTCGAGAGCAAACGCTCGATACCACTCAGGGTCAGGATCAGGTCCGGCTGGTGCAGGGCCAGTGCGGCCTCCGGCATCAGCGAGACCTGTGCGTCGTCGGGGTCCTGGACCACTGTCCGGCCCCCTTGGCTGTGGATGTAGGCAAGGCCTTCGGCGCCGTCCTCGTTGGCACCGGTAAGCAATACGCCGAGCAGGTCGCTGCCATAGGCGTCGGCCGCCGAGGTGAAGAGAAAGTCGATGGCCGGTCGGGAGAAATGCACAGGGTCCTCCTGGCTTAACGAGAAGGTCAGGTCGTGCTCCACCGAGACGTGATAACCGGGGCCTGCCACATAGATCAGCCCGGGCTCGATCGGCTCCTTGTCGCGCGCCTCGCGCACCGGCCGGCGCAGGCGTCGTTGCAGCACCTCGGCAAGCTGGCTATGGCGGTCACCCGGCAGGTGCAGCACGCACAGCACCGGCGGGGCGAAGCCCATCGGCAACCCGCCAAGTACCTTGAACAGCGCTGCGACGCCGCCCGCCGAGGCACCGATGACCACCGCTCGTACAGTGTTCATGATTTGCGGAAGATCCGTTCGGGTTTGACCCAAGGCTCGAAGCGGTCATGGTAGGACGAGAAGTCCACCGATTCCTTACTGCCCAGGACAAGAAAGCCGCGGTGGCACAACGATTCGTGGAACAGGCCCAAGGCGCGGTCCTGCAGTGCCTTGTTGAAGTAAATAAGCACGTTGCGACAGGAAACCAGCTGAGTTTCCGAGAACACACTGTCGGTGGCCAGGCTGTGATCGGCGAAGGTCACGTTGTCGCGCAGGCTGCTGTCCATGATGGCGCTACCATAGGCGGCGGTGTAGTACTCGGCGAAATCGCGCCGGCCGCCAGCCAGGCGATAGTTCTCGGCATACTGCTGCATGTTCTGCATCGAGTAGATGCCCTGCTTGGCCTTTTCCAGCGAGCTTGGGTTGATGTCGGTGGCGTAGAGGATGGTGCGCTCGAGCAGACCCTCTTCGCGCAGCAGAATCGCCATCGAATAGACCTCCTCCCCCGTGCTGCAGCCGGCGATCCACACCTTGATCGATGGCCAGGTGCGCAGCAGCGGCACCACCTCGTTGCGCAGCGCCAGGAAGTGGCTGGGGTCACGGAACATCTCGCTGACCGGGATCGTCAGGTACTGCAACAATTGCATGAACATACTCGGATCGTGCAGCACCCGCTCCTGCAGCGCCGATACCGTGCGGCAGTCGAACTGACGCAAGGCATGGGCGATCCGGCGCTTGATCGAAGCGCCGGAATAATTGCGAAAGTCGTAGCTGTACTTGAGGTATATGGCCTCGATCAGCAAGCGAATCTCGATATCGGTGTTGCGTTCGCTAGTCAAATTCGCTCCAGTTGCGGAAGCCATACGCGGATCAACGAGAACAGGCGGTCCAGGTCGATCGGCTTGGCCAGGTAATCATTGGCACCGGCTTGCAGGCAACGATGCTGGTCGTCTTTCATCGCCTTGGCGGTCACGGCGATGATCGGCAGCTTGCGCCAGCGCGGTTGCTGACGGATCAAGCGGGTAGCCTCGAAGCCGTCCATCTCCGGCATCATCACGTCCATCAGCACCAGGTCGATGTCCTCGTGCTGCTCGAGACGCTCGATCGCCTCGCGGCCATTACGACCGATCTCGACGATCGCCCCTTTGTGCTCCAGGGCGCTGGTGAGGGCGAAAATGTTGCGCACGTCATCGTCGACCAGCAAGATGCGCCGCCCCTCGAACACCTTGTCGCGGCTGCGTGCAGTCTTGAGCATGCGCTGGCGTTCATGGGACAGCTGCGATTCGACTTTGTGCAGGAACAACGTTACCTCATCGAGCAGACGTTCCGGCGAGCGTGCGCCCTTGATGATGATCGAGCGCGAATACTTGAGCAGGTCGGCTTCTTCCTCCCGGGTGAGATTGCGTCCGGTGTACACGATCACCGGCGGGAAGGCGCGGATATCTTCGGCGGTCATGCGCTTGAGCAACTCGTTGCCCAGCATGTCGGGCAACTTGAGGTCGATGATCATGCAGTCGTAGATGTTCTCGCGCAACAGCGCCAACGCATCCTGCGCCATCGCCACCGCAGTGATTTCGATGTCGTCGTCGCCGATCAGGCGGGCGATGCTCTCGCGCTGCAGGTCGTCGTCTTCCACCAGCAGGATATGCTTGAGCTTCTGGGTCAGCTTGGCCTCCAGGCGCGCGAACACTTCCTTGAGCTCCTCGCGGCTGGTGGGTTTCACCGCGTAGCCGACAGCCCCCATGTGCATGGCCGCCTCGACCCGATCTTCCACGGAGATGATATGCACCGGGATGTGTCGGGTGCCGGCGAGCTCCTTGAGGCGCTGCAGCACGGTAAGGCCGGAATGATCAGGCAGGCGCATGTCGAGCAGGATCGCATCAGGGACGAACTGCGCGGCAAGTTCGAAACCTTCATCGGCGCCCTGGGCCACCAGGCAGCTGTAGCCTAGCTCGTGTGCCAGATCGTAGAGGATGCGGGCGAAGTTCGGTTCATCTTCGATCACCAGGATACAGCGATTGGCGAACGGCGCCCGCTCGCGGTCATCGGCGAACGTCGGAGCCAGGCGCATCGGCACCGCCGGTGCGGCTTGAGGAGGCGGAGGAAGGCTGTCGACGGCCGGACGCAGGCTGAGCGCTTCGACCTCCTCGTCCTGGACCTCATAGCGCTCGGGCACCACCAGGCTGAACACGCTGCCTTGGCCCAGCGCACTCTGCACACTGATCTGGCCACCCAGCAAATGGGCCAGATCGCGGGAAATCGACAGGCCCAGGCCCGTGCCGCCATAACGGCGGTTGCTGGTGCCATCGACCTGGTGGAAGGCACCGAAGATGGCCTGTTGCTGGTCGGGAGCGATGCCGATGCCGCTGTCGCGCACGGCGAACACGATACCGTTGGCAGGCTCATGGCTGATGCTCAGGCTAACCTGCCCGCGCTCGGTGAACTTGATGGCATTGGACAGCAGGTTCTTGAGAATTTGCTCCAGGCGCTGGCGATCGGTGAACAAAGTGGCCGGCACCTGGCGATCGACCGTGACCTCGAACGCCAGCCCCTTGTGCTCGGCCAACGGCAGGAACATGCCCCGCAGCCCTTCCACCAGACGCTCGAGCTGAGTGGTCTCGGGGCGCATCTCGAGCTTGCCGGCCTCGACCTTGGCGATGTCGAGGATATCGTTGATCAGGTTGAGCAGGTCATTACCGGCCGAGTAGATGGATTCGGCGAACTTGACCTGTTCGGCGCTGAGGTTGCCCTCGCCGTTCTCGGCCAACAACTTGGCCAGGATCAACGAGCTGTTGAGCGGCGTACGCAGCTCATGGGACATGTTGGCAAGGAACTCCGACTTGTACTTGCTCGAACGCTGCAGTTCGTCGGCGCGAGCCTGCAGTTCCTGCTGGGCCTGGCTCAACTCGCCATTCTTGCGGTCGAGTGCCTCGGTACGCTCGGCCAGTTGCTCGTTGGTCTGCTCCAGCTCCGCCTGCTGAGTCTCCAGATGGGCTTGGGACTCCTTGAGCACACGGGACTGCTCTTCGAGCTCCTCGTTGGCGGTCTTGAGCTCTTCCTGCTGAACCTGCAGTTCTTCGTTGAGCTGCTGGGTTTCGGCCAGCACTTCCTGCAGCCGCTGGCGATAACGGGCGCTCTCGATGGAGGTACCGAGGTTGTCGGCGACGTGCTCGAGCAACTCGCCGTCGCGAGCCTGCAACGGGCGCAGGAAGCCCAGTTCGAGCACGCCATTGACCTGGCCATCGTGGGCCGCCGGTGCCACCAGGGCGCTGCGCGGCAAGCCACTGCCAAGGCCGGAGCTCAGCGGATAGAAATCGTCGGGGACACCGTCAAGTTCGATCAGCCTGCCTTGGCGTACCGATTGGGCAAGCAAACCTTCATGCTCACCCAGTACCTGCTCGCGCGCCTGTTCCTGGGCATCCAGACCATAACTGGCGACGCGTCGCAGACAGCCATGCTCATCACGCACGTAGAAAGCCCCGACCACGCTGCCCAGGTAGCCGGCAAAGAAGCGCAGGATGTTGTCGCCGAGCATCGGCAGGGTCAACTGTCCCAGAACCTGCTCAGCCAGTTGGGTCTGGCCGTTACGCAGCCAGGCCTGGTGCTCCAGGCCCGCCGCCGAACGTTGCTGGGCCTGCAGGTTTTCCACATAGCTGGTCGACAGCGCCAGCAGATCGCGCCGACCGAGGTAAGCCAACAGCACCGAAAGACCGACGATCAGCAGGACGAAGGCGGAGATGACGAACGTGGTCACGGCGCTGACTTTTTCGTTGCGAGCCATGCGCAGTTGCTGTTCGGTGGCGACGAAGTTTTCGAACTCGCTCCGGATCTGGTCGGTGATGCGCTTCCCGCGTCCATTGGTAAGGGCCGTCTGGTAATCGCCTTGGGCACGACGCGACGCAATCATTTCAGCGCCGAAATCATTCCAGGCTTGCTGCAGACCAATCAGCCGGTCGATACGGTCGACCTGCTGGGGGTTGTCCTCGACCAGGCCGCGCAGGCTGCGCAAGCTGCTGGAGATGCGCGGCTTGGCGACCTCGTAGGGGTCGAGAAAGCGCTCGTCACCGGTGATCAGGAAGCCGCGCATGCCGGTTTCCATGTCGATCGACAGTTTCAGCGTTTCATTGGCGTTGCCGATCACCCGGTCGGTATGCTCGACCCACTGCATGGCCGACAGCAGGTAGTAGATGACCGCGACGAACGCCACGGCTCCCAGCAAGCCCACCCCCAGGGGCAGACCTATATTGCGGCTCAACAGCTTGCGGAAGCTTTGTTGGTCCATCGTGGCTGCTTGAATCATGTAGTAACGCCCGAGCGAAAGAATTCCATTGATCGATATGGCCAGAAGTGCCTGTTGTGATGCCCGTTGCCCTCACCGGCATTAGGCGAGTCTAACCAGCTTTGCCACATTCGGCAGGGCATTTAGCCAGTATTTGAATCGCCCATGTCGCAATCGTTCCATCGACTTGCATCGGTCTGTATCCTTTACGGAACTTCTGGTGCTTCCCGACGCACAGAACAAAGACATTCATCATCTGTACAGGATCAAACCATGCACCTTCTGGTTGTCGAGGACGACGGTATCGTACGCATGCTCATGGTCGAAGTGCTCACCGAGCTCGGATACCTCGTCATCGAGGCGGAGACTGCTTCTGCCGCTTTGAAAGTCCTGGAAAACCCCGACCAGCAACTGGCACTGCTGATGACCGATGTCGGTCTGCCAGACATGCGTGGCGAGGAACTCGCAACCACGGCCCGCAAACTGCGCCCTCAGTTGCCGGTGCTGTTTGCCAGCGGCTACGCGGAAAACGTCAACGTGCCCCAGGGCATGCACTTGATCGGCAAACCGTTCAGCATTGACCAACTGCGAGACAAGGTATCGGCGATCATCGGTCAGCCCTGAGCCGGTCGCCCCCTCACAGTTGACGGCGTAGCAGATAAGTATCCATGATCCACCCCTTGCGTAGACGTTCGCGTTCACGCACTTCAAGTATCTGAGCCTTCACTGCCAGCAACGGCCCGGCTATCAGCACTTCGTCCTCGGTACCCAGGTAAGCCCCCCAATAGATCATCAGCTGCGGATCGTCCAGCGCGGCCAAGGCGCACTGCCCATCGAGCATCACCACCGCATTGTCGATCGCCCCCAGCTCGGCGAGCCGCCGCCCCGGCAACAGGGTCAGCGGCTCGCCGATGCGGTTGAGCGGAATCTGGTGCCGGGCAGCCAGCGCCTGGACACTGCTGATTCCGGGTATGACTTCCACACGCAGACTGATCCCACGCTCGCGCACCAGGTCGAGTATGCGCAAGGTGCTGTCGTACAACCCCGGCTCGCCCCACAGCAGAAAGGCGCCGATGTCCCCCGGCGTGAGCTCATCGAGAAACAGCCGAGCGTACAATGCCGCACGTCGATGGTGCCACTGCCGCACCGCCGCCACGTAATCGACGCGCCCAACCTCACGGGTAGGGTCGGCCAGGTGAACCAGGCGGTAGCCGCCTTCGGGACGATAGCGCGCGAGAATCTGGGTGCGCAGCGTCGAAAGCGCAGCCTTGCCTTCGCCCTTGTCGAGGACGAAAAACACCGTGGCACGCCGCATCGCATCCACCGCTTCGAACGTCACCTGACGCGGATCGCCAGGGCCGATGCCAATCAGCAACAGATCTTTCATGTCAAGAATTCGCCCTGCTACGCCTTGCAGCCATTGTCCGCTGCGGGCATCGAATTGGCAAAGTGCCTCAGAACAGCGAGACGTTGTAGCTGACGATGACCCGGGTTTCATCCATGTCGCGCGCCCACTGCTCATAGTTGCTGCGGTAGGTCGAATTACGCAGACGCACGCTGACATTCTTGAACGCGCCACTTTGCACCTGGTACCTGAGCTCGGTATCGCGCTCCCACTCCTTCCCTTGCTCGACGCTGCCCGGCACCTTGATATGGTCTCCGTTGATGTAGCGCGTGAAGAACGTCAGGCCGGGTACGCCGAGCGCCTTGAAATCGTAGTCGTAGCGCAATTGCCAGGATCGCTCCTGAGCCGCGGCGAAGTCGTTGACCTGGGCGTAGTTGACCAGATACGGGTTGCTGCCATCGAGATAGGGCATGGCGCTCTGGCCGTACATGCGCTGCCAGCCGGCACTGAGCTTGTGACCGCCCAGGCCGTAGGCAAGCATGCCGCTGAAGGCGCGGTGCTCGATCTGGCCGGCGCGGGCGTTGCCGATATCATCGCTCTTGATCAGGCGCAGGTCGGCCGAGAGCTGGCCAACAGCCAGCGGTTGCGCGGCAACCAGGCCGAGAAAGTGCTGACGATAGATATCTTCGAGCCTGGCGACCTGGTACTGGGCGCTGATCCGGTCATTGAAGCGGTAGTCGATTCCGGCAAGATCGAAGTGATCCGCCTCGATTGCGCAGGCGTAGCGTTTGTTCTTGCAGTGCACGCGGATGTCCTGGCGGTCAGTGGAGTCGCGCGCGGTGTAGGCGTTCAGCCGGGCCAGGGTGAACCTCAGGTCGTGCACCTGCTCGGAGGTCAGCCAGGCGCCATGGAACAACGTCGGCAGCAAACGTCCGTCGTTGTATTTCAACAGTGCCACGTCCGGCATCATCGAGCCGACCTTCAGTACAGTGTCGGAGACCTTGAGCTTGGCCGCCAGCCCCAACTTCGCATAGCGGTCGGCCGAGCCACGCGGATCGTGCCCTAACGACGGCAGCAAGCCGCTGTTACTGTCACCCGGGCTGGAGTCGAGCTTGAAACCGATCATACCCAGCGCGTCCACGCCAAATCGAACGGGGCCGTCGGTATAACCGGACTGTACGTTGAGAATGAAACCCTGCGCGGCCTCTTCGCGCTTGGATGCCCCTTGACCGGAACTGCTATGACCATCGCGAAAGTCACGATTGAAATAAATCGTGCGCGCTTCGAGCTTGGCGCTGCTGTCTTCAATAAAACCGCCGGCCTGGGCCTGGGCGCCAGTACACAACAGCAACACGCCTGCAACACGGCGGCCAGGAACGAGCAAAAACGGGGCAAACATGCGAGGAACATCCAGATCAAAGTACAGAAAACACCAGGCTGGCGAGCGACCGTGGCGTCGAAACGAGAATGGCGAACATTCTCGCCGGGCATCTGAAATTTTCTCGCGATGGCTCTATCTCAGACCATTGGACATTGGTATAGCGAGGCCGCCCGGTGTCTTTGAACACCTTGAGCCCAGCGTACAGAAAACTTGGAAAGTTCCAGATAGCATTATAAAAAGTTGCGGTTTACCCTCTGTAACTCAACGTCTACACTCATTCTTAGCGAACAGCCTTACCCACCTGCGTGGCCAGCGGTTAGTCTCTTCAATGTTCGTCACGCCATGCCACCGACGAAAGACAGGAGTGATTACAGTGTCCAGACTTGCAGAGTTTCGTGCTGCCGAAAAAGCGCTCCAGGAACAGATGGCGCAACTGGAGGCGCTAAAAAAGGATGCCGGCCTCAAACGCGAAATCGAATTCGAGCAGAAACTAGTCGGCCTGATGAAAAGCTATGACAAGAGCCTGCGCGATATAGTCGCCATTCTCGACCCCAAGGCGGGCTCCAAAGTATCTGCGGCACCGGCCAAGCAACAACGACGCCCACGGGTGGTGAAGGTGTATGAAAACCCTCACACCGGCGAGTTGATCGAGACCAAAGGCGGCAATCACCGTGGCCTCAAGGCCTGGAAGGAACAGTACGGGGCCAGTACGGTGGAAAGTTGGGTACGCTGATGAAACGTCAACGCGTGCTTCACACTTTTTTCACAACGAACTGGGCAGTATCGAGACAGCTAAAGGACTAGCGACCCCATCACGCGCCCGCACATGCGGGCCTCTATTCCAGCGCCCTGCCCCGTGCAGGGCGCTTTCATTTGCGCAATCGGTTCACTGCCGTATCATGGTCGGCCTGTCTGTTTTGCCAGGGCCCGGTACCCTGGCCCCCGTTGATGGAGCCCCCCAATGAGCCTGCACGATCTGCAATCCCTGCCTGGCGTCACCGCGCAACCGGATACCGCCACCGCGCAATTCGTCTTCAACCACACCATGTTGCGAGTCAAGGACATCGAGAAATCACTGGACTTCTACACCCGCGTGCTCGGCTTTCGCGTGGTGGACAAACGTGACTTCCCGGAAGCGGCGTTCAGCCTTTACTTCCTTGCCCTGGTCGACCCGGGACAGATTCCGGCCGACGATGCCGAACGTCATCAGTGGATGAAGTCGATCCCCGGCGTGCTGGAGTTGACCCACAACCACGGCACCGAGAACGACGCCGATTTCGCCTATCACGATGGCAACACCGACCCGCGCGGCTTCGGACACATCTGCATCTCGGTACCAGACGTGCGAGCTGCCTGTGCACGCTTCGAAACCCTGGGTGTGCCATTCCAGAAACGCCTGCAAGACGGGCGCATGAACCACCTGGCCTTCATCAAGGACCCGGACGGCTACTGGGTCGAAGTGATCCAGCCTGGCGAACTCAAAGGCTGACCGCAAGTCGTTCGCATTCGTCGGACCGGGAACTCCTGGCCTCTCGCTGTGGTATATGGAAGTAACGGCTTCCAAACCACAGCGAGGTAAGGACGATGCAATCTCTTCACTGTGAATACCGCGACCACACCATCACCGCCAGCGTGATGCCCCATCCCGACTCTCCCCTGCCCTATGCCGCAGGCTGCCTGATCACCGATCCTGACAGGCATACCAGCCGGCGCATCTCGATGCCGATGAAGTTCTTCTCCGACCTGGAAAACGCCCAGCATGTGTCTCTGGCCTACGGGCGGGCACTGGTCGATGAGCGACTGGACGGCGGTCACAAAGCCTTCTGACCCAGCGATCGCGACCTTGGGCGCCGGAAGGTGCTCAAGGTCGCGCCAGAAATCTAGCTTGCCCGCGCATAGGCGACGGCAGCAGCCACCTGCGCTCGCGTCGGTCGAACGCCGGTGTACAGCACGAACTGCTCCAACGCCTGCAAGGCAATGACGTCCAAGCCGGTAATCACCGGCTTACCTTGAGCTTCGGCACGCTGAATCAGCGGTGTGCGCGCCGGCATGGCTACCACGTCGAATACCCGCTCGGCGGCGTCAATGGCGGTTTGGGGAAATGCCAGCTGGTCGGCTTCGGGCCCCCCAGCCATGCCGATCGGCGTGACATTGACCAGCATCGGCGGGCACAGATCGCCGAGTTCGGCGACCCAGCGATATCCGCACATGTCCGCCAGCTGGCGCCCAGCCTGCTCGTTGCGTGCAACGATCACCCCCTCGCCGAAGCCCGCATCGCGGAACGCGCTGGCCACGGCCTTGGCCATGCCACCGCTGCCACGCAGGGCAAACGCGGTACTGGGGTCTATCTGGTGTTGTTCGAGCAATTGGCGCACTGCCAGGTAGTCGGTGTTGTAGGCCTTCAACCAGCCATCGCAGTTGACCAAGGTGTTGACCGAGTCGATGGCCGCCGCCGACGGATCGATCTCGTCCACCAGCGCCATGCAGGCTTCCTTGTAGGGCATCGAAACCCCACACCCACGAATACCC
Source organism: Pseudomonas sp. HD6422 (assembly GCF_025377065.1). Classification (NCBI taxonomy): domain Bacteria; kingdom Pseudomonadati; phylum Pseudomonadota; class Gammaproteobacteria; order Pseudomonadales; family Pseudomonadaceae; genus Pseudomonas; species Pseudomonas sp. HD6422. The sequence goes on from NZ_JAHWIW010000023.1 coordinate 55,932, forward strand.
AAGGCCCGGATACCGGCTACTGCCCCAGGCAGGTCCTGGGTGGTCATGGCCTTGTAGTAATAGTCCAGGCCCAACTGCTGATAGAGATGATTGTGAAAGCGCACGCCAAATGTGCCGGGGCGTCCCGCCAGGGAAATGCACAGCACGGTATCTCTGCTTGGGATCGTCGCCATGACCTGCTCCTCTCTCGCGACTGAAACGTTTTTGCAGCGTAACAGAGGTCGCCGTCGGTCGTCCCTTACACAACCTTTACGCTTCCCCTGTGCTCCATTGACAGTCCACGCAGTCATAGTAATAGAGCCCCAGGTACGGGGGTCTTTGCGAGGATTTTCCATGAACCGTCTCATTCCCGGAATCGCCCTGCTGGTCGGCGCCCTGGCCATCAGCGGGCAAGCGTCTGCCCATGGCGGCGGCGGTGGCTGGCATGGCGCCGGGCCGGTACTCGGTGCGGCGGTGGTAGGCGCAGTGGTGGGTGCGGCAGTCTATGGAGGCCGAGACCGTACTGTCTACGTCCAGCCGCAGCCGGTTTACTACCCACCGGCACCTGTCTACGTGCAGGCGCCACCGCCGCCGGTGTACTACCAGCCCGTCTATGCACCGCCGCCACCGCCCGCGTATCGCTACTACGGTCCGCCACCGGTGTACTATGGCCCACCACGTTGGTGAGCCGCTGCACAGGCCAACAGAGCCCGCCCTCCGGCGGGCTCTGCTTTAATACTCGCCCGACGAGCGGCGCCCGCAAAACCGTTCCAGCATGAAGGTTTTTTCATAAGGCGGACGGCGCACAACGAGCAATCGACAGCGCTTGAGCCATACTCCAGAGATGATTTTTGCGTTTTTGCGAGTTTCTGAAAGTGGAGAAAGCCCGTGTTTACGGGCTCTTCATCCCTCCCCGCCACTCTGCTTTCCCCTCAAAAACGCATTCATTGGTACAAAAATTGGTACGAGATTTCGACCACCTCGGCCAGTGTTTCCTAGGCGACTCATGGACCGTTTCTACCCTCCCCGGCGTCCCGCCGATCACGATCCGTTCTGGACCGTTCACTTACCACTCATCTGATCTTTCGGGCCGAGCAACCCAGGCCCCATATCAAACTCATGCTCGAGCAGTGCCCACAGTCGGGCCGACTCGACGAACTCCAGCATGTCGGAAAGACCGCCCGCATCCACATCCTCCCGGCGCTGAGCGGCAAATGCCATCTCGCAAAGAACCATCGCTCGGCCATCCGGATCGGTAATCAGGGCGCTCTGGTCGTTCAGCTCGGCCAGCCAGGCCTGCGGCAGAGAGCTACCCATCATCGCGACCTGCACCACCACGACTGCGCATACAGCACGCCGTCGATCTCTTCCACGCCAGTGAGGCTCAGGCCGCCCTGGGCCATGGACGTGACCCTGGCGTCGTGCAGGCGCGGGATCACGTCAGGCCCGGGCGTCGGATTGAACACCCAGGCCTGCGTCGAGATCCGACCCAGTGGCCGGCTGTGGTTCGCGCCCATATGGAGGTCGGCCTTCAGGGGCTGAAGCTTGCGCAGCTGCTCTGGAGGGATGGCCACGCCGTTCGCGCGGCGCCGGACAAGGTAGACGTACATGGCTGCACCGATACTGTATATAGATACAGTATCGTAGCCAGGATATTGAGCCTTCGGCAACAGCCGGCCAGCGGATCCTCAGTGGGGCTTGTCGCCATCCTTGCCGAATGCGCGCATCTGGTACTCGGTGACGGCCTGGAATTGGGCTTCCGCAATCAGCCTCAAGCGCTCTACCTCAGCGTCCGAGGCTCCGTTGTCCTTCGCTTCGTGATACTTACGCATCGCCTCGACCGCCTGGGCGTAGACCAGATGATCGGGCAGTAGCACCTCATGAGGATTACTCACATTGCCTCCTGGCTTAGTGAATCGAATCGGGAAGGTATCCTGTTTCCAGCAACTGGAAATCCACTACCGCTTGATAAAGCGAGTCTGCCAGCAGCTTCAGGCGCGCCACCTCATCCTGCGGGGCGCCACTATCTTCGGCGTCTCGGTACGCCCGTATTGCCTCAAGGGCTTCTCGCAGCATCGGTTCGCCAACTTTCGCCATGCCTTCAATTGTCCGCTTCACGATCTGCTCCGATTACTGAGTCAGAGCATTATAGGCCGCTTCGCTGACACTCCCCTGGGACCGACTAAACGGCAGTCACGCAGCCGAAACGCTCATCGGCAAGAAGCGTTGGCGGCAACCAGTTCGCGCTCGTAGCCGATCCTCTGGCGGCGCTCAGCCAACAGCGCTCTCACCTTAACCTCCAGGCTATCAGTCTTGCGCAGGCCGGCAGCTGCCCAAGGCGGCACCGTCACCTCCGGCGCGCGACACGGCACCTGGACTGGTACCTCGACTCGAACATATTGCCGCTCTGACGCAGGTTGCCATGCGCAGCCAGACACAAGCACGCCGACGATCGCCACCTGTAGCACCCGCAGCCTCATAGCCCCAGCTCCTTGTCGATGATCGATGTGGCAGCCGTGCACTGGTCACCACCGGTGCGCTCCTGCTGCAGGCGATTCGCCGCGGCGTAGTCTGCCTGGGCTTGCTCCCCAGCTTCTTGCACAGCTACCTCGGCCCTGGCCTGTCGCTCGTTCGCGGCCAGGGTCAGATCGCCCAGGGCTTTCCCTTGCTCCTGCGCCAGGCCGGCGAGGTTGTCGCGGGCCGCCTTGCAGGTGGTCGCCTCGTCCTGTGCGGCATCGAGCGCCGGACGGAAATGGCTGGTGGTTGCCCAAGAGCCAACCACCATGCCCAGGAGGATCAGAAGACCGGCCCCGGCAGTACGCGCCAGCCAGCCGTTCATGCCAGCGCCCTCCGCACACCCTCGTCGATGATCGCCGCCGGGTACGGGTTGCCGCCGTTCTCGTGGATGATGATGCTCACCACCATCCCGCGCAGCGTGGCCGGGTCCTTGATGTTGATTGGGTCAGTGGTGGCCACGCCGATCCGCTTGGCTACCGCCGAGGCATAGGCCTGGGTGTCGTTCTCGTTGCTCGGCGCCCAGCGGTTGATGGTCTCGAGCACGGTGTCGATGCCCTTCCCGCCCACGCCGGGCATGCCGTCCTTGCCCCGGTAGTTGATAAGCAGTTTGCCCAGGGCGCGGATGCCGTTCTCGGGCGTGTCGAAGATGGCGAAGCGGCCACCAGGTTCCTTGCCGATCTGGCCCTGCCAGTCGTTGCGCGGGTTGAAATCGATGTTGCCAGGGTTGCGGTTGCGCACCCCGCGGGGCTGCGATTGGGTCATGGGTTTTCTCCAGGCAAAAAAATACCGCCAGTTGGCGGTCGGTGGGTTCGGTATGGGTCAGGCCGGCGGCGCGGGCCAGTCGATACTGGCGGGGTAGCCTTCCTGATCAGCGAGGCGGTTGAGCGCGACGCGGTAACGTCTCCATTCGGTGAGCAGTGCCGCTTCGCTTTCGGTGGAATCGCCTAGATCCACAGCGTCTTGGAGCGGTGCTATAGCAGCGTCTGCAATTGCTCGACGCCTTGCAACTTCCGCAACTGCTTCGGTCAGTTCCTGCTCGGCAGCAGCCTTGGCCTTCGCTTCCGCAGTTACCTCCTGCGACCAGTCTATGATGCCGATCGCTGGAGTCTGTTGATCGAGCATCTCCAGGCCTGGAAATTGGATAGGCCCATCAACGGGATGGAAAATATCCACCGGGAACAGGGCCGAGTCGGGCGAGTCCGGCCAGCATGGCAGAACGAGTTGCACCACCAGCTCTTCGCCATCCCGATACACCGGGGCTTGGATCGCATCGCAGCCGATCGCCTCCGCGGGAAGCGTAGAGCCGGCGCCAAGCTTGGAGAAGTCGAATACCGCATTGTTGATCGTAAGGGCATCGCCACTCTTGGATACTTGCAGCGTGACATCTCGCGACAGTGGGGAAATTGGAGAAAGCTTGATGATCATCAGAACCACCTTCCTATTGCGACAATCTGCAGGACCCTGGCAACCAGAGAAGGCAAAGTTGGGCTGTAAAGTCTGGCCGATACAGTCGATGTGGTGGCAATACCCGTCCCCCACAGCGATACGGTAGAAGCGTCTGCGCAATAAACTCTCGGCACAGACGCGAATGTCATCGGCAGGTCTCTCGACACAGCGTCCGAGGCATACAGCGAACCGGTGGCAGAAAACGACGAGGTCGTTCCGTCCCGCATGGCTATTGCAGTTCCATCGGCGAACTTGACGTACTCACCATTGGCATTACTGCCGCGCTCGACGATGGCTCCTGTTGGAACTCCGCCGCTCTGGCTGACCGTGCCGAGGATTGCCGCAACGGCCGCAGCGCCTAGCCCCAATCCAGTGCGGGCGGCTGCCTGGGTCTTTCCGCCAGTCCCGCCCTGGGCAACGCTCAGCGCTGTAGTCAAGCCTGACAGTGAGGTGATGTCACTGTTTGCGCCACGGGTGGCCGCCAGGATGTTCTGCCGCAACGTCTCAATGTTGGTAGCGCCGCCGAACAGGGCGAAGGTCGCCCCGAGCTGATCCACCAACTGCCGAAGGCGGTCGGCAGATTCCTTCACGTAACCCTGCATGGGCGCCAGTCCGTAAGCGCCTCCGCTCACCGTCGAACCTTGGTAGGCTGGCAGAATGCTCAGCACCGTAGCGCTCGCAATGTTGGTCACCTCGTACCAGCGGCCATCGGGGCCTTGAAACGCATCGCCCACCCGGGCGTTCAGCGCGAATGCGGTGCCGGTGCCGTTCACCGTCGTTTGGCCAGCCGTGATCGCCACGGTGCCTGTTCTGTACCAGGGCATAGTGTTTCCTTGAATTAGAGTTGGCGCATCAAGCGCGCAGCGGAAATAGTTCGTATACCGAGCCCAGGTTGATATCTTGCTTGGCCATCAGGCCTTCTGTTTAGAACCCGGTAACGTCTACGATCATCAAAGTCGGGGGCTGCATTGCTGGAGAGGATGCCGGTGGCGCCACTCCCGCACCGCCGGTTGGCCTTGACGAGATCGGCAACTCGCCAACCCCAGCGCTGGACGGGCCAATGCTCACGCCGTACGACATTTGAACCCAATACGGCACGCCAGCCAGCGCGGCCCCAACTCCCCGTTTCGGGTAGCTGCCAATTCCAGCTGCATAATTTCTAGTCGCGCTGGGCCATGCTCTCGTGGTGCCTGACGGCGCGCCCCGCACAATGTCGGACACCCTTAAAAACTTGCAGTCGGAGTCGAAGGTGAGGATCCCAGCGGAATCGAACAGCTGAAGGCCAGAAGTCGAAGGGGCGATGGTTTGATCAGCAAATCCATAGATTTTGATCGTTCCCTCTGCTGAGCACTTGAACCGCCATGTCGTGCCTACCCGTGTCCACAGCCCGATGAACATTGAGGTATCGGAGTAGAAGAACAAAGATTTGACCGAGGTCGGGATCGTAATATCGAAGTAGTAATTGGCGCTGACGAAAGGCCCGGTGTTGCTTACAAACGGGCCGCTGAACGTGGCTTGATAGGCCAGGGTCGCCACTCTTGTCTCCGAATCAATCTGGAACACGCCATCATCAAACCAAACCGTCATGCCTGCTGGCATCAGAACGTTCCCGCTGAGATGTTGACAGCACGTCGCGGAACGCTAGCGCCGCCCATCGGGTTGGTGAAATCGACAAATGACCAAGTCACCGTCCTGCCGCTGATACTGACGTTGGGATAGGCATAGAGGGTGGCCAGCGTAAGATCCGCCGAGTTGTCTTCGACGAACACAAACGGCTCACCACCATCCGCTAGCCCAGCAACAGTTCTACTTCCATTGGCCGTACCGCTCGACCAGGTCTCATGGATACGGCCGATGCGAGACGTAAGGTCCAGCATCAGCACACCATCCGCATTCCATGTTTGTAGGCCTTCTGGCATATCACCCCCATATCCCAAGCCTGACACGCATACGGGTTTGGTCGTAGACGGTCAGAAGCTGGTTCGTAACGTTCATACGGCCTTGCCCGGCTCGCACTCCGTTGATCTCGAACTCATTGGTCACGAAGTTAATGCGAATCCCCTGTGAGCCTGCGACATAGTTCGAACTTTTCAACTCGCCGGTTATGATCAAGTTGATGATGTCGGCCTGGTTGATGATCGCGCTGTTCATGAATACCTGGCCGTTCTGGATGGCGAATACCGACTTCGGTGTTCCGCCCGGCTGGTGCATGACCGCGAACAGGTTGGCAAGGAATACCACCATGGATTGCATGCCGTCCGGGGTGTTCTCGACCCCAATGCCCATTCCGGCGCCGTAGTACCGCCCGTTCACGTCGACGCCGACCTTGATGTTGCGGGTGGCCGATACGTCTCCGTTGAGGTCTACCAGGGCCTCGGACGTGTCCTGTATCAGGGCTTCGGTGCTGCCCACCCGACTGCTGAGCTGCGATATCTTGGTGGCATTCGCACTTTCATTGGTTGTCACCACTCGATCGAGATCGGTAATGCTCGTCTCGTTCCCTGCCACCCTGGCGTCGAGGGTGGTCACCCTCTCAGCCATGGCCATGTTGTCGGATGCCTGCACCTTCTGCGCAGTAGCGATCGCCGCGGTGCTGTCCCAGCCTTTCAGAGCATCGGCCAGTTCGCCCTCACCGTCGTCATCCCGGTACGCCGCGCGCAGAGCCTCGAAGGCCGTGACCTGCGCTGTCACCTTCCCGTCGAGATCCGTGATGTCTGCCGTATTGGTGGCCACCTGTTGCGCCAGGCCGTTGGCCGTGGTCAAGGACTGGCCCACGTCCACCCAGTAGGTGGCATTCGGCGGAGCACTGGCACCGGTCGGGTCCGCTGGCACATCTTGCTTGGCCTGGTAGATGCGGCCATCTACGACAACCATTTGGCCCTGTTCGTACGGATCTTCCTTGATGTAGCCCTTTAGCCCGTCCAGGGCGTCGATCTGTTCCTGAAGGCCCGGAATCTTCTCGATCTCACTGAGCAGGCTCTGGCCGAGGTGGGTCTCGGTGATCTTGCCGGTGATGTAGTCGAGGATTTCGTTGGCGTCTGCGCTGGACTGGCCGTAGATCCAGTCCGACCATGGACCGATGTTGCCGGACCGGTCGACCAAACGACCGCGAAAGTACCGCACCACTGCCGCAGCCATACCGCTGTGTAGGTAGGTTGCCGTAGGGTATGAAAACTGCGCCAGAGCAATGGGGTTCTGCCCGGTTGGCTCGGAAGCCACCTGGAACTCGGTATAGGCGGTGTCTTCCGCCCCTTGAGGAAATCCCCAATTGAGCCGGATACCGAATATCTCCGAGGTAGTACTTAGGTATGCCAGGGCTGGCGGCTCACCGGTCTTCCCATACAGTTGGGTCGGCTCCGAGTACGCCCAAAGCGAGCTGCTATCTGCTACCCCTACCGCAGAGACACGAGCGGTGTACACCCCCGTGTAGATCCCCTTCACCTCAATTGCAGCGGTGTAAACGACGCCTGCATAGACCCAGTCACCTGAGTCGCGTTTCCACCAGACGTTATAGCGTTGAGCGCCGCGCGGGGCATCCCAGGTAATCCGCATAGTGGCGACGTTAAGCCCTTGGCTAACCGTGTCGAAGGTGCTCAGTTCGACATTTGTCGGCGGAGCCTGAATGGCCCCAGGCAGTACGCTGGTTGGTGGAGTGACGATCTGTGCACCGTTGTCGATCGCCGCGAACTTGCTCGAATTGTGCTGTACCGCGCCGACGTCGTACTGAAGCTTGTCGTCCCCAAAGTTCTCTGTCACGGAGAGGATGCGGTACGTCTCGGCGACCAACTGCGAGGTCTCTAATGTATAGATCGATTCCTTCACTGGAACCGCCGTGAAGGCCTGGGTCACTGTTACGACGCGGCCCGCAATCGAGCGGATGACACGGGTCTCAGCAACACCCTTTGGCAGGATAACTACCAGTGTGTCGCCGGCAGCACCTTCAACATCGTTATCCATAGTGATGGTGGTAGCGGTCGCCGCTTTCACCCGACCACTGAGCGGCGCGCCGGCGAAGTTCTCATCCGCCACTCGAATAATGTCGCCAGGCCTGCAAATCGTCCCGTCCAGTCCAACGCTGAAGCTGATGGTTCCGGTTTCCAGCCGGTTGGTGAGCAGAATGTACTTGCCGGCCCGCTGCGCCTGGCCCTGAGACACGCACCCGAATGCGGTCACCTCGGTCTCGCGAACGCCATAGCGCACCAGAGCCGTTCGATCCTGCACGTACTCGACGCGCTGGTTGCCGAAGTTCTCCCGGTCAGTCCAGGCCACTTTGGCGACGCTGAAGCGGGTAGAGCCACTGGAGCCTGCCCTACTGAACTTGCCGTCGATGACGTTGGCATTGGTGTAGGTGTAGACCGGGTCGGTCGGCATGTCCGCCGAGCATGCGACCTCGTTCGCAGCGTAGTAGCTCATGCCGCGGAACACGCTGGCCAGGTCCTGCAGCACGGTCAGCGCTTCGGCGCGGGACTGCAGGTAGACGTTGCAGGTGAAGCGTGGCTCTTGTCCGCCCTTCCCGTCCGATACGAACGCATCACAGTACTGGGCGATCTGGTACAAGCCCCACTTGTCGACTTGGCTCTGATCGATGAAGCGGCCCAGGCCGTATCGATCATTCAGGACAATGTCGCGCCAGATCCATGGCGGGCAGTCGGTCCATGCTGGCTTGAACGTGCCGTCCCAGGTGCCGGTATAAGTCCGGGTGGCCGGGTCGTAGTTGGTCGGTACCTGAACAATACGGCCACGGATCCTATAGGCCCGCTCCGGTACCGAGGAAAACTGGCTGGCGTCGATCTTCAGCCCGCACAGAGCGGTGTATGGATACTGCAGCTTGGCGTCGATGATCTCCGTATAGGTGCCCACCGACGTCTGCGCCTGGATGTTGGAGGTTTCAGAATCCGGAGTGGTGCGGCGTACCCGAATTCTCCAGCCTGTCTCTGCCGCCGGCAGGTCTACGCGGATCGAGCGTTGGTAACCGGTGGTGGTCTTGCCGTCGAAGGCGCCTTTGTTCACCACCACATAGTCGCTGTCATCGGTGGAGAGGTCGATCTCGTAATTGACCCTATACCCTACACGGTCTCCGTCGCTTTCAGTCTTGACCAGAGCGCCGACGGCCAGCTGAATTCGCACCGCCGACAGTTCCAGATTGCTGAACGATTGCACCCATGGCTGAGTTGCCTTGAGCTCAACGCCCACGCTGGTTTGGGACTCGACTGCAGGGAAGCCCGCGATGTGATCCTGATCATGCTCGCCGGTACGCTGCTCCCAGGTGACGCCGGTGAAGTTCAGGCTGCCATCGCTATTAGCCAGAGGAGTTCTGTCGAGATAAATGGACTGAGCGCCATTCACCAGCCCAACAATAGGACCTTCACTCAGTCCGTCGAGAATGTTGGCGTAACTGGTGTTGATCAGGCTGTCTGGACTTTCGACAGGCGTGTGCGGCTTGGACCCGCCTTTGGAGCCCAAGATAGAAAGGTCAGTCATGGGGGCCTCTATTGCTGGTCTTCAGCGCGGATGCCAAGTGATAGCTGGGCGGAACCCGAGGTCATCTCGCCGTAGCAGAGAGGGACCGGATTGCCCTGGGTGATGGTGTTTTTGATGCCAGAGAAGTTGTAGCTGGGACGGTTGTCGGCTGATTCGCTGCTGTCGATTTGGGCTTGCGTGCCAGTGATCATCTGGGCGATCCCGCCAATGGCCAGGGACAGGCCGACCATGGCTGTTGCGCCTGCAAGTCCGCCCGCAGTGAACGCGCCGCCCCAGGCCGATGCAGACGCCAAGCCAGCCACGCCGCCAGTCGCAATGGTCGCCGCAGCGATGAGAGCGATACCCAAAACGATCTGCAGCCCGCCACCACTCTTGCTGCCTTGGACGATGGGCGCGATCCTGATGTCGGCCGCGCCCGGAGGGTCGGCGAGTTCGTCCCTGCTGATATTCCGTTTGCCGTAGAACACGGCGAAAGCCAAGCCTTTGTCCTTGGATGACGCAAGGTATTCATTGAAGCCTGGAAACAGCACACCTAAAGCCCTGACGGCCTCGGCTGAAGAGTGCACGGCCAGATAGTGGACCCGACCAAAGAGACGGCCAAGCTCGCCATACAGGCGGATGGTACGGATGCGCTCAGCCATAGGGAGAATCCTTGTGTCGCATGAAGAACCGGGCCGACTCCCGCCAGAACCCACCAAAAACATCGCGCTTGGAGTCGCGACCGTAAAGGTGGTGCAGGATCCCGCCGGGCACTGGGTAATGTTCAGGTTCGGTTTTCAGGATCCCATCAGCCAGGTACACGCCGGCGTGGTTGGCCTTCTGGGCTCGAACCTGCATGACGATGAGGTCGCCCTGGCGCAAATCAGCCGGATCAACCGGATAGAAGCCCGCGCCCTCGAAGTTGTCGGCATAGAGGTCCTGCCCCTTGTCCCACCATCCATCTTCGCGCTCGAAGTCAGGCAGCGTGATACCCAGCTCTCGCTGGTAGTAGTCGCGGACCAGGGTGTAGCAGTCCAAAACGCCGTGGTGAAACGGCCTGCCCACGAGTGGCGCCTGGTAGCCGGTGGGCTCGTGCACCAAGTGCGAAACCGGTAGCCCTTCACGAACCTCGATGATCACCCAGGGCAGCGCGGTGGCCTCCATGGAAGTGCGGTCCGCGGCACTCAGCCTGGCCGACTGGCCGGGGTGGCTGTGCACGATTGCGGCAACCACGCCAAGGTCCTCAGCCTCTGCCCAGTCCTCGGCAGAAATCCGGAAATCTGCCTTCGGATCGGGCGCAGCATTGGGGCACGGCCAATACGACGACTTCCTGCCTACCTTCAGGATCAAGCCGCAGCATTCCTCAGGAGCTTTCTCGCGGGCGTGCTGGTACATGGCGTCGATGACAGCCTGGGAGAGCTTCATGGGAGACCTCAGTTGCCTGCGGAGGGGAAGCTGCCGTATCGCAGCGGGTTGTTCGCGCCGAAGCGCAGCTTGCAGCCGGTGAGCGTACCAGAGCACATGTCTTGCTCTGGGTCGTCTGTCTGGACGTCTTTGTCTGTGGCGTAGTTCGAACCGGTGTAGCCACAGTACACGCCACGGTACCCGCCAATGGTCAGCCACTGGCAGCAGTTGGCCACGATCTGCCGGCCGGGCAGCTTGCGGTCAGAGGCGATCAAGGGGGACTTGAGTACGAAGACCATCAGCTCACTGTCGCCCGACTGCTTCTGGTCGATCGTGTAGATGTCGTCGGCAAAGTGCTCATCTGGATCAGCCTCTGGGTTGCCGCCGGGAAAATTCGCAGCGTCAAGGAAGCGCCCCATGGTGCGATGCCTGACGATCTTCGCGTCCACCAAGTCGTCGTAGATCCGGCAGAGCGCCGTCAGGAGCCCGGAGACGTTGCCGACCGAGAGGGTCGGGCTGTTCTGCTGCCCCTCGCCGGTCATCCCCATGCCCTCGATCTTGATGGGCCAGGGCGTGTACTCCATGCCTTGCCAGTAGATCGGGCCGACCTGCGTGTAGCCGTGGAAGTAGTAGATATCGCCGCCCAGGTTCGTCAGGTCCATCTCGTACAGCTCGACATACTGCCCGGGCGTGAGCTTCTGGATGTCCTCGTAAATGCTCTCGGCCATCAGGTCACCTGGTGGGTCTGTTGGAAGGTTGCGGTAAGCGACCACATATCACCGCCCTGATCGGTCGGCTGGTAGGTGTTGCAGAGGAAATAGAGGTCGCCGTCGAATGGCGTCTTCCAAATGAAGGGCTTGTAGCCCTTCTGGGCGCGAAGGAAATTCAGGATCGCAGCGATCTTGGCTTTCCTCCCCGTGAACGTGAGATCCCAGGACTGGGTCTCGTTGTTGATGCCGTCGCCGGCGGTCTGCGTGTAGCCGTTGCCGAATTTCGCTGACCGCACGGCGTTTTGGAAAGTGCCAGGGGCCGAACGATTCGGCCTCCAAGTGAATCGTTCGGCCATCTGGCCCTCCTATTTTCAACGCATCGGACGGTTGATCGCGGTCCAGATCATGCCGCCGCGCTTCAGCTGCTTTGCGATCTCCTGCTGCGCGCCATCCTTGGCCGCCTTGGCATAGGCCTGGGCAACTGCGCTCATATCACCGGACCCACCGCCAGCCTGCCCGCCTCCGCCATCCACAGAGATCTCCTGCTGGACTACCACGGAGTTTGAGCCGCCAGCTGCAGATATCTGGCTGGGGATCGGTCTCGCCGTCACTGATCCGACCAGGCCGCCGTCGGCGTAGCCTTTGGTGTTGAGCGAGTCGAGGAACTCAAGCATCCCTGGCTGCTGAACGATTTCTTTGCGCATCACGAACTCGTCGCGGTGCACGATGCCGGCCGGCTCGTATTTGCCGCCAGGACCGGTGTAGCCGCCATCGGAGAACGTCGGCGTGTAACTCATCCCGGCAGAAGCACTACCCAACCCGAAGTCGAACCCGCCGCCAGCCGTACCAGCAGACGCCGCCGAGCCAACGCTGGCGCCGATCAGGCCGGTAGCAACCGTGCCGAAAATGCTGGAGAACACACTCGATGCCGCAGCCTGAAGCGCCATCTTGGCCAGCATCTTGCCGAAGCTGACTGCAACGTCGCCGAAGGTCTCGTCTGCGCCAAATGCCCACTCCACTGCGGCATCGGTGAGCCCGTCGTACAGGGAGGTGAATGCGGTCTGCATCTGGCCGGCGACGTTCATGGCCTGCTCTTGGTAGTTCGCCCAGGCAGCCCTCGCGCCGATAGACCAATCAGCCTGCGCGGTGTCGAGGTCGCCGTAGTACTTCTCCTGCATGGCCAGGCGCTTGTCGAGAGAGTCCTGCAAGGCCGCGTTTTCACGCTGGTACAGGCTCTCGCTGACCCGCCCCTCGTTGCGCTGCTGCTGCAGGTTGTCCATCTGCTGCTGATATCGCTGCTCGATGCTAAAGCGCTCCTGCATGCGCTGGCGGGCGACATCCCCAAGCCCCATTCCGGCAAGGTCGTTGCTCAGACCCACCGAATCACGCTGTAGCTGGTTGTTCAGGTTGGTCTCGAAGGCCGAAAGCTTCTGCGCCTCTTCGGTAGCCACCTTGCGCAGCTGCATTTCGCGCTCGAGTGCAGCGTTGCGCTTCAGCTGAGCAGTGATCAGGTCCTGATTGGCCAGAAGCGACTTCTGGTCGGCGGTCAAGGTCTTCTCGTCCTTGATGTCGGCGAGTTGTTGCTCCCATTTGACCAGGGCCTGGCCGGCCTCGCCGAGTTTCTGAACCTCGCCAACCTGGGCGCCGATGAGGGTGTTCTGTTGCTGGAGCACCGAGTATTGCTGACGGGCTTGGTCTAGGGCCTTGGTGCCGGCGTCTTCCCGGTAGGTTGGAGTCCTCTTGTCCTTGAGTCTCGTCTCTATGCCGGCAGCCAAGATGTCGTACGCACCGCCGGAAAACTTCTTTCCATCATATTGAACACCCTCCAGCAGAGGGCTTTCTTTTCCGCTGCGAGCAGCGGCAGACATCAACTCAAAGAACTGCTCATTGAGCTTTTTGTAAGCATCTGCTCGTTTGTTGGCCGGACTGACATTATCAAGTTGACTGTCAAGCTCTCGGCTAATCCGGATGAGGTCACGATTCGCGTTGCTAAGCTCCGTTTGAGCCTGAGTCTCACGCTCAGCAGCTTGCGCCCTCTCCTCTGAGGTCAAGACCAACTTTTTCAGGGACTGCGTCGAGTTGTCTCCGAAGCTGAACAGGTTAGAAAGCGACCCTAGGAATCCGCCTTCCTGTCGACGCTCAAGAATTCGCCGAGCAATATCTACCTGCTGCGCCTCGTTCGGAGCAATTTCAGCTTTTACCGCAGCGTATGCATTGCTGATCGCTTTTTTGATCGATTTCCAATCCTTCTCGATATCGGAAAGAGATTCTCGATACTTTCTCAATCGCTCTTGGGCAGCGGTATTAAGATCCTCGCTGAGGACGTCAAGTGCGCGCTGGTGCTCACCCTGGTCATCAAGAGCCTTAATAAACTCGTACTGCTCAAACGTCAGCAGACCGTACTGCTCACTGATCTTGGCAGCGGAATCGGTGGCGTTCTTCCCAGATTTCTCGAGCGCGCTTGCCACATCCTCGACACCCTTGCCCGTAATTTCGCTGATGGCTACGGCAGCGCTAGCAAGGTTTCGAATTTGGGTAGAGCTGCCAGCCAGACCTGACGATAGCGAGATCACCGCATCGCGAGCCCCTCCAAAACTACCGGTAACTTTTCCTACGGTAGTAGCGATCTGATTTAGAGAGTCGACGGTCTGACCAGATCGGTTCACACCCGTGAAAATCGCGCGACTGAACGCCCCTATCTCTCTCTGAGCGTCGTAAAAGGCATAGCCTAATCCAGCAATGGCCGCAGCCGAGACCGTCGCTGGGTTTACGAGCTCCAGCAGATAGCCGCCCATCGCTTTAGTCGCCGCCCCAATGCCGCCGAACGAATCTTTAATTTGTGCGCCTTGCTGCAAAAAAACCGTCAGCGGGGCCTGCCCTCCTTGCAAACTTACAAAAATGTCGCTGAACTGCGCGGGCAGCATTCGCATGGCCGCCGCAGTTTGCTTGGCACTAACGCCAGTTCTGCCAAGCGCCTCATCAAAGCGACTTAAATCATCGCGAGATTGCTGAATCTTCGATCGGTATTCATTGAACGTCGATGGATCAAGGTTGCCGAGCTTTCGCTGCTGAGACAGTCGTTTTTCTAGATCATCTAGCCTGCCAAGCGCCTTTGTGGTCGGGTCGATCTCACCTAGCAGAGCGGATACGTCGCCAGCCTGTTCCTTGAGCGCCTGTCCAGCCTTCTTGGCGCTTTGCTCGACCCCAGCGGCGGCTTTCTCTGCTCTACTGCCAGCGTCAACAAGGCGATCCAGATCCGCGGCAGCGCCCACGGCATCCCCAGAGTCAACTCGAATACCGAGCTCCGCAATGGTTGTCATGCTTTCCTCCAGGCATAAAAAAACCCGCCGCAGCGGGTTTTTACTGAAATGTGATTAGTCAGCCTTTAGGAGCCTGGCCTTTTCAGACTCGAACTCTTCTTGGGTTAGGTGGCCGCTTTCCTTCAATTTGGCGAGTTTCTCAAGCTTCTGAAAGCGGTCCAGAGCGACTGGTGAGGTTTCGCTTGAATAGATCTCTGCAGTTTTCTTAATCGCTGAGGCGGACCAGATTAAGGCGGCTAGCCAGCCTATGAAGGTCCAACCCAAAAAGAGATCAAGTAAGAAAATTGATGTCCCGTTCGGGTGACCTCGCTTCGCGGCCACAAACGTCGGCAAAAAATAAATCACGAATACTACGATCAGCATGATGAATGCTGCCACAGGGCTGGCTTGTTCCGCCATGGATGCTCTCCTTGTTGATGAGGGGAATCTACCATCGCATGGCGTCAGCACCAAACTGAGTGACGAATCCAAAAAGAAAAGGCACCCGAAGGTGCCCTCTCGATGCCGTTTACGGCCCATGCCTCACCTTGGCAGACCTGACCCCACCCCGCCTGACCTGAGCAGACCAGAGCACACCGTGCCATTTAGTGACTGTCGCCACCGCACAACGCACCCTCTGGATGCGCTGTACGCTGTGAAATCATCGCAGCGCTTTGCCTGTCATCCCGCGCAACGCCGAGAATTTCGCGACCTGGTCCAGATTGTCACGCCGCTGCTCGTCCGTCAGCTCAGTGATCCGCAAGTGCCGCAGCTTCTGTCCGGTGCTGCGGAACACCTTGCGCACGTTACGCCCCAGTTCTTCCATTGCAACACCGGTTTGCTCATGCGGCGGAACCCAGCGGTAGCCCCGTCCACGCACCGACTGCAGACAGACCTGGTGATCGCGCAGCAATTCAGCCTTGAACGCTTCGACATTGGCCAGCCATTCGAACTGCCGGTCGCGGAACTGCTCGACCGTCAGAGACTTGGACTCACTCATCGACGGCATGCCGAAGCGCGCCTCCAGCCAGTCATGACCGACGAGATCTCCGTACTTGAACTGCGCCAGAAAGTCCTCCACGACCTGCTTGTGAGCCGGATACTTGGTGACCTCAGACATAGGCTACCTCGAAGCGCCCGAAGCGCGGGCGGTACTCACAGACACCGATCAGCTTTCCGGAGTCTTCGATGGCCTTCTTGACCTCCTGAAGGTCCAGCACATCGGTATTGATCGCCACCTCAAGCTGGCAGGCCCAGTCGAGGAAGATCGGCCGATACCGCATGATCTTGGCCTGTCCAACCTTGACGCCGCGGCAGTCGACGAAGCGCTGATCCTCCCATAGCGCCTCCGGCGTATCCGGTCCGTCGAACTCCAGCAATGCCTTGTCCGTCATCACCAGTGCGCCACGCTTCCAGTGCGTGCCGAGCTTTTGAAGCTTCGCGCCAGCCAAGAAAGTGGCGTCGAAGTTCGCTCCAGGTATGTGAATGCCTGCGCGCGCATCGAAATAGGCGCCAGCAATGAACTCGGACTTCGCGATGGCGACGTGATCGTCATCAACTTTTTTGCGCTTGCTGGTGAGCTCCCGATGCGCCTTCGTGGCCGGGTGCAGCGGGTTAGCCAGCTTGTCAGAGTGCATCATCAGAGGAGAGGTGCCCTTGATGCTCAGGGTCAGAAGCTCCATGCTCATTTCCCAGTCCTACGGGTCATGTGCTCGTACCGGCTTTTCAGGTTCACGACAGCTGCCATCAGAAAATTGAACATGTCAGGTACCGAGACAGGAACATCACCCGGGGTAGCAACCATGCCCTCCATCAGCTCGTGCTGAGAAAGCACGTAAGCGTCATGCGGGATTTCCTCAACCGTTTGCTCGCCTTTGTTGTTGAAGGCAACCAAGTATCGCTTTTGCGGACCTCCTACGATCTCGACCTGTTCGCGCTTCGTCAGCAATTCGCCCTCAAGAGCGTAGGCTGCGACGAAGTTGCAGGCGTTCGGCAGCTCCTCCGCTGGGATAAGGGCGGTTTTCTGAACGTTGAAACGTGTGCGCAAGCGACTCTTCATGGTGTGTTTAAAGCTTCGACGGAGCGCGACAGGCAGAGCAGCTGCTTTCTGGTCTATAACGCGATCCAGAACCACTTCACCGCTACTGCCGATCACGGCACCAACCAAATCACCTACGAGCACATCCGGCTTCAGGCTCAGTCGCTTCGCCATCTCGTTGAAGGCGAAGATGTAACCTTCCTTGATCGCGGCGGCCTTGGCGCCAGTGAAGCCCATCACCAAGAACATGAAGCCGTCCTTGGTCATTTCGAAGGCTTCGTAGGTGTTTCCACGATGCTCAAATTGAACCGACGAAAAGTTGTCGGTTAAAAATTGATCAGAACAATCCAGTGCTCTCACCTTGGCCAGCACATGGTTGTGCAGCTTTTCGAAAGCAGTGGCGACTTGGTGGGTAGTGGTGAAGGCTTTGCCGTCACGCGCCTCCACGAATTTGCGCATGTCAACCACTGTGGTAGTATTGGCCATGACGTTGTTTTCCTGATCGATTACTGCGTTGATATCCGAAGCCTCAGTGTTCCCGCACTGGGGCTTCTTCGTTTTCAGGCTACTGCCTGCTTGCTTTGCATTTCCCGCCACTTCAGGCCCTCCTCGATCAACAAGCCGAGCTCCGCGTTCAAGCTTCGACGATTCTTCTTGGCCTCTGTCTCTACTACTGCTTTAACTGACGCCCCGAGGCTTAGGGGGTATCGAGCCTTTGCCTGCTGGTTCATGCTGCTCTCCACCCATCACTTGACATCATTAGGCATCATGTTTGATTTCTAGTCAACATCATTTCCCATCATCTCTTGCGATAAATGAGTTTCGCGGACATCATGCATTCCATAGCAAACTGTGGAATCACCATGCGCCATCCCAAAGGCTTTCCCTCCAGACTGGTCCGTCTCCGCGCTGATGCAGGAATGACTCAAAAGGACTTGGCAAAAGCTTCTGGAATAAGCGTCCCTCAGATCGGCCGGTACGAGACTGGCACCTCATCTCCTCGCCTGTCGGCGCTTGTAAAGCTATCCGAGGCCCTGGGCGTGACCATAGATGATCTCCAGGACGTGGATCAGGAATCGAAAACCGTGACACTGATCCTTGAGGAGGTGGGCGGCGAAGACTTGCCGCTGACCATCGACCGATCTGCCTTTGAGCTGCTCCAGAAGGCGGCGGAAGAGACTGGGAAGCCACTGGGCGACATCGTGTCGGATACGTTGCTCTGGGGGCTGCGAATGATCAAAGAAAGCCCCGAGTTCGCCGCCAGCCTGAGGCGCCAAATCAAGGAAAGCCGAGAGCCGGATGACGGCGAGTAGCCCCAAGCCCGGCCAAGCGCCGCTCCAAAATCTCATTCATTTCCAAGGACGATCATGAGCGATCCCCAACCGCTGTCGAAGGAAGAAATCCAGAAGAAGGTGCTCACGAAGCTGGACGAACAGAAAGGCCTTAGCTTCCTGGAGCAGTACGCCATTTATATGGGCAAGGCACAGCTCCTTGAGTTCGGCCTGAAAGGCCTGCTCCACCGAAAATTTCAAATTCCGCTTGAAGATATGCAGCGGCTTACCTTGGGTCAAACCAAGAAAGAGCTCAAAAAACACGGCATCCGACTGGATTTCATTGAGTATCTGGGAAGCGTCGTGAAGCACCGAAACGACATGGCTCATGAGTTCCTGCTGAACTGTGCTGTCATGAACTCACTCGGAAACTTTTCTGGCAAAGGCCAGACAGGCGACCTCTTCCGTGCCTCGTACGAGTTGGAGCAGATCATCATCCTCCACGACTGGTGCGAAGAGCACGACGCCTGGACTTAACCTGTTGCTCCGCAGGTAACTCCGAGCCCGGCTTTATGCTGGGCTTCTTGCCAAGGATGAATGGATGCCAAAAACAGCTCAGGAACGAGCCACTCTGCTGCGCCAGGCTGCGAGCGATGGGCGTCGCAACCCTGACGATATCTTCGATGCGCGGATGACCATTCATGATGCGTTCGAAGGAACCGGAGCCGACAGCAATCGGCTCTGCGAACTATTGATTTCCCTAAGCCCGCCCCTAACCGAGTGGGACTGCAATCGACTGGAAATGGTGGCCAGCCTTATCGAAAGCGAGCCTGCTGCTCAAGGTGATCACCTATTTCGCCTGTGCGAAATGGCAAAGCTGGTAGCGCCTTGGTAACAATCGGCGACAGACGCAATAAGCCCAGCGCGGGGCTGGGCTTACAGATTAGTATTCGACCTCACAGTCCTGATGCTTCAGACCATCCCTCAAGAGGGCGACCACACTACCAGCGCCTCCTCCGTAGATGAGAGTGTCGTAGGCAAATTCTGACTGCAGGTAGTGTCCATTGAGAATCTCGAGAACCGCGCAGATTGATTCCAAGCCAGCCTTGATTTTTTGGCGATTCGCAGGAGGAAGTCGTTTAGCGGCACACCCTTGAACATGTAAAAGATCAGTGTGAGCAATACGTTTGTTGCGATGGTCGCGCGCGAATTTCGTATCCGCCAACGCTATCTGGATCGCACCGTCCACCTGATCGCGGAGGTTTAAATCACTGACAAGCGGCGGGATCGATCGAATGGAAAGGTTTTTCTGACATGAGTTGACCGGCGAATCGGTAAGCCTTGATATCCCGAGCATCACTGAATCTAAGAACTGTGCCTGCACAACACCAAAGAAAGTAGGCGCTGCACTGTTCAAGACCTGCACTGTCTCTTCATCTGCACCGAAAAGCTGCTCAAATTGCTCCCACAACAAAAGAACGTCCACTAGGTGATCGTTGAGGTCGCAATACATAGCCCCAAGAGCATCCCCCATACCTTTGATGCACCGACCCCGCCTCTCATCCTCGCTGATCACCTGACGACACCTCTCTGCTCGACTAAACCATGGAGCCTGCCACGCTATCATCACGCGCACCACCCTGTCCTCCCATCCACCCTGGACGGAAAGCCAGTACCTGGCTCGGACGGCGGCGTAGTAGCGTTGTGCCTCCAGACGACGACGGAGTAACGCTATGGCAAAACAACCGACGAACAGCGGGAAAGAGTGGACAGCGGCAGAAGTAGCACAGCTGCGCAGTCCTGCCGCCGGAAACACTCCCACTCGAGTAATCGGCCTGAAGCTGGGGAGGTCCGAAGCCTCTTTTTACAGCAAAGCGGCTGAGCTGGGGGTCAGCCTGAAACCGACGAATCAGTCTCCTTACAACCGTCAGAAGTGAGGTAGATCACGCTCGCCTCGTATGCCTGGCGCTGTTCGGTGGTCCAATGATGACCGTGATCGGCCAAGGACAACGCCATCGAGTCCAGGCACTTCAAAATAAACTGCTGTTCTGCTTGCATCATTGTCTCCTGCGGCTGAGCCGCTTCATTCAGCGTCTCTATGACGCAAGATCAGACGCTCCCGACGCCATGGCGAGCCGGGCACCCTGATTTCTATGGATCAGCCCTACTCCGCCGCCTCTGCCATAATGGCCAGAGCTTCACGCTCCATGATTCGGATATCTGGGAAGACGTCAGCCAGCTGGCTGCGTTTGATGTCCATCATCCGTGCCACCGCCGGGATGGCTGCGTAGTCAAGCCCGGAAGGTCCGCCCGGCCCAAGGCGCCACTGGGTGCCCAGGGCCTCGAATAGACAGAAGCCGAGCCAAGCGTCTGGCCAGACCTCCACCTCTTCCACCTCGATGTCATCCAGCGTCAGACCTAGTGCGGCCAACTGCTCGGCGGACGGTCCCTGCTCGTACAGTGCCCGCGCCGCCGCCTTCAGTTTCCCAGGCGGGCCGGGCTGTAGGCGGCCTGGTAGGCGTCGATGACCGCCTTCGGAGCGCCGGTGCAGGTGCGCACCAGGTCGGTGATGGCCTCGGCGCTGAACTCGTCCTCCAGGTCCCAACCAGTGACGATCTCGCCCAGCTGCTCGGCCTGCAGAGCGATTTCCCCGGTGGTGACCTCCTCCCAGGTTGCCCCGTCCTTCTGGGCCTTCGCCGCCCAGGCGTCACGCGCCTTGTTCCAGCGATCAAACATCGAGGACAGGGCCACGCGGTCCATGTAGCGGAACTGGAACTCCACCGGCTCCGGCTCGCGGCCAATACGCGGAACCTGCACCACAGCGGTAAATGTCGGGTTCTGCGCGATTTTGATCTTCGGCATGGTGACTCCTTAGACGGCCAGGTAGCGCAGCGGGCGACCGGAAAGGCCGACGCTGATGGTGCGGGTCATGATGTTGTTCCGCTCCATGGTCGGGGTGGTGGTGATGCTGACGTAGCCCGGATAGAGGATCTGGTCACCGTTGCGCAGCTTCAGGCGAACCACGGTAAGTTCCTTGGACTCGTCGAAGCCCTCGACGGCGCCGACGTAGGCTGCGGTGGGCTGGTCCTCGACCACGATGGCCAGGCTGATCGGGTTGCGGTTGGTCGGCATCTGGCGGTCGTCGTCGTCCTCCAGGTAGCCCACGGTCAGGAATTGCTGTTCGCCGCCGGACGGGGTGAAGCCAGTGACCTTGGAGATCTGCACCCAGTCGGTGACCGGGATTACAGAACCCAGGCCGGCGCCAGGGGTAAAGATGTCGGTATCGGCGGTGCTGATGCTGCCCAGGCCGAAGCTGTCGGTCAGCGGATTCACGACCCGCGCAGCACGGTCGGTGAGCTTGGCCCAACCGGAGTCGATCAGAACCACGTCGTCCTCAGTCAGGGCGTGGCCTTCTGCACTGAGCACGGGCGGCGCCGCGTTGGTGATTGCGGTGAAGGGGACAGCGGCCCCCAGGGTCGCGGCGATCTCAACGATAGCGCCGTTTGGCAGCGGGAAGCGTGCGGCCATGGTGTTTTCCTCTTGGGTAGAAACGAAAAGCCCGCACGCGGCGGGTTTAGGTGGTGTTTTGATCAGCGGCGATGCAAAAGGCCGCCTGGCCGCAGCTCTTCACGAATGACTCGGCGGATCTGATCAATCGGGTCGATGATCTCGAATTTGAGCGGCTCAATGCAGGAGGCCAGCCTTTCCACAAGCTGATCGGAAGTTTCAACATCAACCCCAATACCGGAGGTAGCAGCCCAGTGCTGGTCCTGCGAACCGCTCCGACGCGGCACGTGACCTTTTTCGTCATCATTCCAGCAACCCAGGCGAACAACGACTCGCCCTCTGGAGGTGATGGTCACGTCGCCGCGATCGCTGATCACTACCGAATCGGCGGGAAGTGATGCCCTGGCCTTGGCCTCTTCAGCAGTCTCCAGTCGCTGGTAGGTGAGCCGGGTGCGGACATCGGAGCCGTCGCTGTCGAAAGATGCGTCCTCAGTTGAGAACTCTGCGCTATCCCGGTACTGGCAAGGGACTTCCATCAACTTGTCTCCAATGAACCGGTACCGCTCGATCGCATTGGTCGGCATGTCGCTATCGGCCCATTCGCCTGCGGTCACGGTGATCGTCTGCGGTTCGCTGAGCAGACTGCCGACGGGCACGCCACCGCTGTTGATTTCAAATGAGCCAGTCTTGAGGTTAAGGCGAATGCCTCGCACCCCCGGCACGTAGTCGGCGCTCTGCATCGTTTCTCTCTCCAGTTAAGCGGCATCAAGGCCGAGGGTCATTTGCAGCTGCTCACGCCAGTAATCGACCTGGTACTCAAGCGCAGGCTTGCGGCCTTTCCAGCGTGCGAGTTCGCGGCCTGAGAGGCTGGCGACCTGCTGGGCGTCGTCGAGAGCACGGCAGGCGCGATCAAACTGCTGCTTCTCGTTGAGCTCGCCGCGCAGCAGGGCGTCGATGTGCAGGTCGGCCCAGACGGCGAAGTCGTCGTCCAGCCAACGGGCGAAGGCCACGGCAAGCTTTGGATGAAGCCAGGTTCCAGCGCGCCGACCTCGAATGGCCTCGACCAGCTTGAAGTCCGATTTTCGGACCTCATGACAAAGATGGCGCTCGAGGGCTGCCATGTAGCTCTTGGTGCTTGGTAGCTCTAGCCATTTGATCGGCTTCTTGCCGAACCGCCTGGCCACGTCGGTTGCATTAATCCAGCCATCGCTGTTGAAGCGGACGGCCTGGCCTTGGTAGTGAAACGGAATGACGTTGTTCTCGATCATCTGTGACACCTCGTTCATCTGGCGAATAGATACGCAGCCAGGGCGGACGGATGAGCGAACATCCACCGTTCGGCTGTACGGGCCTAGGCTGCGTAATTGGTTGCTCCCAGGACAGGGCCGCTAAAGGAGTAACTGGTCCGCGACACCGCGGTAGGTGAAGCTGGCCGGGACCGTGTAGGTCGCCGACTCGGTGATGGTTGGGCCCTGATCAACTGGCTCGGTGACTAGGCCCTCGAATCCGCTGCGGCTGAGCTCCGAGTCCACCCTGAAGAGGCTCGAAAGCTCACCGACCAGGCTCTCGGCAATGCCCAGTGGCTGGCCAGCCGGGCAAACAATGCTGACCTGGTAAATCCCGCTATATTCGTAAGCCTCCCCTCCCAGGTAGCGGCAGATGGTACTGGCCGGTAGTTGGAAAGCCTGCAGGTAGGTTTCATCGGGCCCAGCCTCGAAACCCTGCTCGAAGTTCGCGACCCGAATTGGGCGCGCCGTGGCCCAAGCCATCAGCTTGATCTCGATGGCCTGTCTGGCTCGTGCTTGGCTCATACGCGATTGTTCCTGATAGCTTCGTCAACGATTCCCTGAAAGCGATCCAGCGTCACCCTGACCATGCCTCTTGGCGCCTGGGTTGAGTGGCCGTATTCGAGTGGGATGGCGTAAGGAAGGTTGTTCACGATATAGGCTGTCTGTCCTATGGTTAGCGCCTGAACCTGGGTAATCAGGTCGGCAACCGCCTGACTGCCAGACGGATCAATGCGGTCGAGCTCTTCGGTAGCCGGTGAGTCGATAGAGAACTGCCAGTTGCCTCGGAAACGCCCGCCGACGTAGCCCAGACCTGCTACCAGGCCATTGGTGGCGAAGTTCTGCTCGCGCTCGGTCTTGGTGAGTGGCTTGGCATACTTCACGCCCTTGCGCAGCTTGCCGGCCTTTGTGAAGTTGTCCTGATTCAAGTTGATCAGGGTGTTGCGCACCGCGACCTTGAAGTCGTAGTCATCGGCTGCCCTGGTGGCCTTGGTCCGGTGTGCTACGTTGGCCGCCCACAGCTCCGGGTTGCCGACTGGCGACATACGTATCACGCTGCTGCCGATCTCGATCACGATCTCGCGGAAGGTAGCGTCCAGCGCCTGCTCGGCCTGCTCGGCGAACGCCCGGATGCTCTCGGCGAATCCGCCCTCAAGCCCGCCGTATCGCTGGGTCATGTGTGAGCCGCGCGGCATGGTCATTTCCTCAGCTGAATGGTCCAGGTGGCTTGGGCTGGGTCTTCGGACACATTGAGCGTTCGGTAGCCGCTGATTTGGTCGCCGATTTTGGGCGAGGCCGGGGCTTCAGTAACCAGACCGTCCCGCTCTTCGAACAGCTCGTTCTGCAGCGCCAGCAGTTTCACGTCCTCGGTCTGGATGCGAGACCCGTCGATCTCCTTGGCAAGGTAGCTGCCGAACACGCCGCGGCCTGAGTAGCGAATGGTCGAGGCAGGCACTGTGCCGCCGAGCTCCGGGTCATACCCGCCCTTCACCGTGCGACTGCCGAGAACCGGCTTCACCGCATCGGCCAGACCATCGGGATCATCGAAGGCTTCGGCTAGGTCGGCCTGTAGCTCCTCACGCATGCCCATGGTCAGATCCTCTTGAGCATCACGGTGCCCGACCGGCGGGTCCAGGGCGCGATGAGGTCCAAGGCGAAGTTCTCACCGGTGGAACGCTCGACGGAGCCCGCAACGTAGGTCTTGCTGGTCGAGGTTCCGGACTGGGCCGACACCGTCTTGCTCTGCACCTCGCGCTGCGTGTCCTTGTAGAGCTTGCCCTCGGCGGCCAGCTTGGCGACCTGCGCGCCGGCGGTCACGATTGCGTCCGGCACCGCCTCGGGCACCGTGCGCTTGATCTTGGCCGTGAGCCAGGCATTGGCCATGGCCACGGCAAGGACCGCATCACCGGTGCCAGCCCAGCCCGCCCCGAGCTTCTCGTTCACATCGGCAACGGTGATGAAGTCAGTCATGGCTTACTCCTGCGGGATCAGAGCTTGCAGCTCGGGCTTCTTCGCGCTGGCGTCGAACTCGATGCCCTTGGCGGTGAGCCACTCCTTCAGCTCAGGCACGTTCATCTTGTGCGGGTCGGTTTCCTCGGGATCGCTATCGGTCTCGACTTTGATGCCTGCCTTGCGGTACGCCTCGACGATGTTGGGATGATCACCCTCGACCGTCACGTGTGTTGCGCCGGAGATGACGCCGAAGAAATTGCCGGTGGAGCGGTACAGCTTGCCCGGCTTGCGTTCTTCGCTATCCGAATAAACGACTTCCATAACTCTTCTCCCGAATGAAGAAGGGCCGTCTAAGCAGCCCTCAAGGATCAACCGCCAGCGGGTGGCGTTACGGTGCCGCCGCTGATTACAGCAGCGAACGGAACCTGCTTGCGGTCGAACACCCGCTCCCAGTTGCCCGCACTCGCGTACTGCGTGGCGGTCGGGCTGAGGTTCTGACTGTTCGCGCCGACCCAGCTGAAGCCCGCAGGCTGCAGGATGTAGGTCTTGCGCTCCCACAGGACTTCGGCACCACCACCGTTACCGCCATCAGGCTTTCGCTGCAGCTCGACCGGCACCTTTGGAGTGCCTTGGCCGTAGCCGAACGCGCCTTGGCCGAAGAACACCGACAGATACTGGTCAGAGCCGTACACCAGGCTGTCATCCATGAACACCGGCTTACCCAGGTAGGTCGCCAGGATGATGCGGCCGGTGGAGTCGCGCAGGTACTCGATCAGATCCTGCTTGACCATCTGGTTCATCACCACCGAGTGAACGCCGATTGCGGAGAACACGTCGGCAGCATCACCAGCGGTGAAGGCCGCATCCTGGAATGCACTTGCGCTGATGGCTGCGCCAGCATCAACGACCATGTCGCCTCCATCGTTCGCGATGTTCGAAGCGATCACGCCGCGCGCCGCGCCGAGGAGGTAGCGCTGCCACTGGCGGTTCCAGTAAGTGCCGAAGCGGTTGCGGATGTGCTGCATTGGCTCGCTGTTTGCGAGCTCAGCAGTCAGGTCGGAGACGCCATAGCCTTTGTTGAGGTACAGCACGCGGGCACGCATGCTTTCCTGCTCGGCCTTGCCGACTTCGCCCAGGTCGTCGGGATCATCATTGCTGATGTTCGGCGCCTCATTCGGGTCGAGGTCCTGCCAATAGCTGACCTCGGCAGTACCTTGGCTGCCGGAAGCGATGGCATCCAGCACAGGGGAGCGGGTGACAATGCCGGATTCGTATACTGCGGTTTTTTCCGGGCTGTTTACCGGGTCAAGAGACGCATAGTACTCGCCGACGAAGATGTCGGACAGCTGGGTAGAAGCCATGGGTTAGGTTCCTTTGGTGGCCAAGAGTTTTTTAAATGCCTCGGGGTTGGACGCGGCCAGCGCGGCGCGCTCGGTCTCCGTGTACTCGCCCCATTTCTTTGTGGCCTTGCCACCGTTGTCGCCGGTCTGTCCGGCACCCTGGGCCCTTGGCCACAGGTGAGTAGCGGTTTCGCGCAGCGATTCCGCCCATTCGAAGGGAGACAGCGGGGTCTTGCCGTCCTTGCCGTAGATGACCTGGCCATCACGGTCGGTGGCGATCGGCTCGCCGTCTTCGCTCAATTTGAAGGTGCCCCGGGCTCGCAGAATGATGTCTTCGGCGGCCTCAGGCAGCGCACCAGCCTTGATGGCGGCAGCGCGAATGGAGTCGGCCAGGACCTTGTCGCTGTATTTGGCAGCGAAGGCTTCGGCCTTTTCGGCGCGATCATTGGCCGCCTTGAGCTGCTTGTCGTAGTCGCCGCGCAGGCGCTCGGTACGGCGGGTGACGACTTCGTCCAGCTTGCCCTCGGCGATCAGCTTGGTTTCTTCGTCCTGGCCGGCCTTGGCCAGCAGCCCCTTGACCGCCTCGATGTCCAGGCCGTCGAACTGGCCTTTCAGCTTGTCCAGCTCGCCCTTGATGGTCTTGTTGGAGCCGAGTAGCTCCTGGTTCTTGGACTTGAGGCCCGAGACCTCGCCATCCAGATACTTCTGCACCTCTCCGCCGAGTGCCGCTTTAAGCGCCGCAGCTTGGGTGTCGTCGAGAGTGAGGCCGTGGGCGGCCGGGTCGAAGTCGAAAGGCATGTGGCTATCCCCTTGGGATTGGTTGGCCCGCCTGGCGGGCATAAAAAAACCCGGCATTGCCGGGTTATGTTTGATCCGCAGAGCTTAGGAACTAAGAGTGAGGAGGTTTTTGTGGATTGCTCCTTCAAACTCGCGCAGCGTCGTACCGACAACAAACTTGAGGCCCTTTACTCTGCCCTGGCAGTGGTCATGCACGAACTTGGCGATTTGCCGGTCGGTACCAGGCGGCAGGTGGAGCGAAGCGTTGTCTCCGTAAGACATAGAAACGGGCAGAGAATCACTTCCCCACCAAAACTGCGTGAACTGAATGTAGTTTTTTGCAAACGGTGAGTGAACCGAGAGTGAGATCACCTTCACCGGGCGTCTTCCGTCCGAGGTTAGATTCACAGCGATAAACCAGCCTCCCTCACCGGTATCCGCAATGGCGGATCGGACAGAGACGCGGATATTCTCAACATCCTCTCTTCGCTGCTTATCTGCGAGCCACAAAGTTGTGATCACCGCGGCCAGCGCCCCGATGCCCGATACCCATCCGCCGAGCATGGAGAGGACAGGAACCGCCTCATTTACGAACGGCGCACTGCTTCCACTAAGACCAAACGACAAGCCCAAAAGAAATGCGAATCCCACTAGTAGAAAGATTACGGGTATCCATAACAGCTTCAGCATTGTTCTTCCCATGACAGTGAGGCGCAACGCGCGCTACTGCAATGATCTCCGAATTGGGTCTCGTGTACCAAGATGAAATAAATGACTCATAGCCCCGCCCGCTCGAACGCCGATGGCTCCAGCTCCTTGAGCTGATCCAACGTCAGAGGCTTGAAGTTCTTGTCCAACTGCAGCGCGGCGAACCGCTCGGCTGTCAGGCCGCCATCGCGGAACAGCTTGCCGCGCACTGGCCCCAGCGCGGCGTCTTGGAAAGCCGCTGGCTGCGTCTGGAGCCATTGGTAGTAGCTGAGCCCCGCCGAGACCTGGGCACCGCCAGCAGCGCCCACCGAGGCGCGCGTGGCTCCATCGGTAAACAGCCCTGACAGCTTGGTCACCGGTACAGTGGTCGACCGGCAGTTGACGTGCGCCGGCGGCAGCGGGCCCTTCCCTAGCTCGAACACCCGACCGTCCAGGCTCTTGCACAGGGCGCTGGTCTTGCGGTCGAGTGTGGACACCCAGCGATAGCCCGGGATGACATCAGCATTCGCCTTGAGCGTTTCCATGCGCGCCGTGGTAGCCACGTGCTGGACAGCGGTCTGCACCACTGACCGGGCATTGCGGTTGCTGACTGCCAGCACGCCGTCGGTGAAGTTCTGCGCCGCAGTACCGCGTATAGCCTGGGTGATATCGGCGTTGGTCTGACCCTGCACGACGCCGAGTCGGATGGCGTTCGTGACCCGGTTTGACTCGGTGCGCGTCCAGCCGCTGAGGAACGACTTGAGCAGCGTGCCACCGTCGATGCCTGACACCTGCAGCGGCTGCGTGTTGATCGCCGCTCGGATCAGCGCATCGGTCGGCATGACCGCATCGATCAGCAGCGCCTTTGCCAGGCTGCGCCCTTCGAACGCGGCTTCGTACAGCGCGATGTCGGCCAGGTCAGCCTGCATGCGGTCATTGAAGGCCTGGTAGATCCCCAGCAGCTTGCCGCCGACCCTGGCCAGGAACTCTTCCAGCCTGCTTCGGCTGTAGGTGGTCAGCTCCTTGCGAGTGAGCTGGTCCCGAACCTGGGTATCCACCTGGCGCAGAACGGTCTCGAACTTCTTGACCTCGCCGGCCTTGAGCCGCTCAAGCAGCACCGAGTGGCGGCTGACCTGCTCCAGCAGCTTCTCGTCCGCCGTCTGCTCCGGTTTCGTCGCCATCTTCGTTGTCCAGGTCAATGCCGGCCGACTCGCGCTCATCGCTGATCAGCTCGGCCTCTTCGTCGTAGGGGCGCTCCGGCAGCTTGCCGGTGGTGAGGTATTGCCAGTAGGTCTCGGCGCTGATCGTGCCGGCCATGACGCTTTTCTGCAGTTCGGCCAGGACCTGGGCGTTGACCTCAGGAATGACGAACTCAGGCTTGACCGTGAAGACCACCTCGTCCGGGTTGTAGCCAGTCCACTCGGCCGCGTAGCGAAGGGCCTGTTCGATGGCAGCGGCAGCGGTGATGACGATGCTGTGCAGCGTGGCGTGCTGGTCGTTCTGCCGCGTCTTGCGCGCCTCGCCTGACTCGGTACCGGACACGTCCATGACCTTGGCACCCGCCTCGAGGGCGGCGTTCTTCTGGTCTTCCATGGCCGTGCGGACGGCTTGAATGCCAGCACCCGGGAACTCGAGGTACCCGCAGGAGCCTTTCGGACCGAGATCCCAAGCAGCGGATGGGCCGGTGACGCTGAGCTCCACGCTCTCATCCAGTCCGGACACCCACGGCTGCGGGTGGCTGGTCTGGTGCAGCGCAGTGAAGTAGTCGGCGCTGAGCTGATAGGACTTCAGGGCCGCCCGGGCCATGGTCAGCAGTGGAATCTCGTCCACCTCAGGCGAGTTGTCGGTCGAGCCGCAGTAGATGACCGGGATGTACTCCAGGCCTCGCACCAGCTGGTTGTCGGTACCGACAGTACCCAGCGGGCGGTCCTGCTCGATCAGTTCGCCGGCCTCGTTGCGCACGGCGGTATAGCAGATCTGGTCGAGCATGTAGAACTCGCGGAAAACCGTCTCGCAATCGTGGCTGTAGCGGTCCTCGGCTTTCTTCCTGAACTCGCGGAACACGGCCAACACCAGATCCTGGCGCCCGCCTTGGTCGGCAGTGTCCCAGTTGATGGCGTTGCGCACCGCGTAGGTGGCGAAGTACGGCTGGCCGGAGTCATCCACGTTCACTACCAGCGGCACTCGGCCATGGGAGATAGCCTGGCGCACGACGCGCAGGAACAGCTGGGTCAAGCCGAAGCCGTCGGCCGTAGCGTTCTCTTCCAGGTCCTTCAGCCCGTTGGGCAGCTTCACCTCGGGAATGAGCCGGGAGACCAGGCCCATCATCGAGCGCAGCGAATCGCGAACCCAGTGCTCGTACTGGGCCCGATCGGTGTAGTTCCGGTAGA
Source organism: Pseudomonas sp. HD6422 (assembly GCF_025377065.1). Lineage (NCBI taxonomy): Bacteria > Pseudomonadati > Pseudomonadota > Gammaproteobacteria > Pseudomonadales > Pseudomonadaceae > Pseudomonas > Pseudomonas sp. HD6422. Next base: position 85,996 of record NZ_JAHWIW010000023.1, read on the forward strand.
GGTAGGCATTCCCCTGGCCGTCCAGCTTCTCCGCCTCGACCATGCCGCTGGGCTTGGGCAGATTGCGCGGGCTGCGCTTGATAGCGCCCTCGCCCTCCAGGGCGTCGTCCATCATGCGCCACTCTTCGATGTGAGCGTCGTAGTCTGGGTTCGTGGATTGAACAGGCATTACGCCAAACCTCCGATGCGGCGTGTGCCGGCGGACTGGGTCTTGATCGGGAACCGCTTGGCGATGAAGTAGCCGGCGGCGTCGTTCATGTGGTCGTGGCCGCCCTTCTTGTCAGGCTCGCCCTTATCGTCGTAGACCTGTCGCTCCAGGCACTGGGTGAATTTCGGGCACTGGTCGATGTTGACCTTCAGCCGGCGCTCACCATAGGTGTTCAGGAACATGGCGTTGACCGCATTCACCCGGTCCTTGACGCTCGGGTTCGTGGAGTCGACCACCACGGTGAAGCCGGCCTTCTTGAGCAGTGACAGGTCCGATTCGCTAGCGTTCTTACTACTGGTGTTCTGGCCGCTGGCGTCGGGGTACACGGACACGCTATGGCCGCAGAAGCGTACCTTGATCTTCTCGATCATCTCGGGCGTATCCCGCACCGAATGGAACTCGTCCAGTGCCAGCGGCAGACCGTCCCGGACCACATACACGACCGCGGCCATCTTCATGACGTTGAAGTCCATGCCGATGTGCACGGCCTCGCCCGGCTTAATGCGCTCGCTCGTACGACACTCGGCTCGGTCGAAGGTGTAGTAGACCACCCCTGCGTAGTTCTCGAACCCAGCCTCGTATTCCTGGCGGAACGTGCGCGGGTCCATCTTGCGCCGGGCGGCGTCCAATTCATCGGCCGGGACGTTACCGCCCTGCAGCGAGGTGTACTGCCAGCTCTTGTGATCAGGCTCGCCGCCCGGCTGCCCGTCACGGTAGGTGTCGTAGCAGTGATTGAAGCCTTTCGGCGTGCCGATCCGCAGCGCATGCCCGCCCTTTCTCGACTCCCCGGTCTGGGGGATCGTATACTGACAAGTCGAGAGCATTGGCCTGAGCACTTCTTCCCAGGCCGCCCACGGGCAGTCAGCCCATTCGTCCACCAGAACAAAGAACAGGCCGGAGCCCCGCAGGTTGTCGTAATTGTCCAGGCCGACCACACGCATGATGTGTCCGGATTTGAGGGTAATCGAGCACTCGGTCTCGTTCGGCCGGGTTGCACGCCAGGCTTCGGGGATGGCCTGTTTCAGCCTGCGCCAGAAGACCCGCTTGGCCTGCTTGAACGTCGGCGCGCCATACCAAATCTCATCCTCTACGCTCACGCCCCACTCCGCAGCCAGCCGGGCCGCGCGGCGCATCTCTGCCTTGCCGAGGAAGGTCTTGCCGAATCGACGCCCGCACACCGCATCACGGAAGCGCGCCTCAGGCTGGAAGCCCCAGACGTAGATGTTCGCCTGCTTCGGCGTCAACTTCACCGGCTGGTCATAGGTACGGGGTAGTCGGAACACCTTCGTCTGGCTCCAGCTTGTACTCAGCAACGGCGTGCTGCTGGTCCGCCTGGGAGCCCAGGGGCTTGTCGGGTTCGATCTTGCGGTTGACGTACATGTCGCCGCATTCCTTGGCTGCCTGCTCGTACAGCTGGGCGGTCAGCGCAAGGTTGCGCATGCTCTCGGCTTTCTCAGCCATGCGGCCAAGGCCACGAAGGCGGAAGGCTCGGTTGGCAATGGGTATCTCTGCCGTTTCTTCACGGAAGCGCTGGCGGGTGTCTTCAAAGAGGGTTCGCCACTTCGCCGACAGTCCCTTCCCGACGTACTTGGTGGGATCGTAAGTCGCAACCTGTTGGCGGGTGACGACGATATCGAACTCCTGCTTTACCGCATCGGCAACCTGGGTTGGCGTATCAAAGCAGGCAAGGCTTTGCACTATGAAGGCTTTCACCTCGTCTTTGAGTGCAGCCATGGGTTGTCATCCGTAAAGGTCCGGTAAAACTACGCGACCCGACTGAGACAGGTTCCGCAGGCCCTCGCAATGTTGATTTTGGCCACCTCGGGCGGCCTGCTTGCAGCGTCGATCAGCTGCTGTACGTCGTGGCTCGGACCATACCGGCGCACCACCCCGACGAACTCTTCGACGTCGTGACCGCGCATCTCCAGCTTGGGCATGCCGTCATCGCCGAAGGCTGGAGCACCGTACTTATCGAGCTTGTGGCCGATGTGGTACAGCTCGTGCTCTACCAGGGCGCAGAACTCGGCCTCACTGCATTGGGCGCAGTAGTCGCCGGCCAGAGTGATGAGGAACTCAGGCTCTTCGCCGAACCAGTCCCGCATCTGCTGCTCTTGGCGCGCCTTCTGCCACCCACCGGCGCGGATCATCAGCTGTTCGGCCTGGCCCAACACCGAGCGGCCCTTCTTGTTGAAGGCAGACGAGGCCCACATCACACCGATGTTGGCGTCGATGAGGTGGGAGTGCTCGGGGTTGTGAATGCTGCCAGTGTCGGCGAGGATCTCGCTCTGGACCCAATCCCACAGTTCGGGAGCAGGGTTGAGGATCAGGAATGGCGATTCGAGCAGGTCGGCCGGAGGCATTGGCCTTTTCAAAATGATCACCTGCAACTTGAATTGGATAAGACCTACCAGTACTTGAGCAAAAGCCCCGAGGAGGTTTCGACATGAAGCAGCGGTTCATAGTCGTCAATTCCAGGCCACTGGAGGGCATCAAATCGCGTGATCCCTCCGAGCCACCGCACTGGAAAGTTCGTGGCTATCGAATCCTAGACACGCGAACTGACAAGAGACTGCCAGAGCTATATCCCAATCGTGCTGATGCCCAGGAGGAATGCGACAGGCGGAATTCCAAATAAGGTCACTCCCGCGCCACGAAACGGCGGACATCTGTTTTGTGGCGCGGCTCAGCGAGCCACGAACAAATGCCCTCGCCTTGCCCACGCATACAGCACGATGCCGGCGTGGATCATCACAGTGAAGGGGCTGATCATGTGGACCTGCATTGCCGCCAGGAACGACCCGAAGGCGCCAATGGCGACCAGGTAGAACGCAACCGATAGCATCGGCTGGTCTATGGGGCGAACGCGCCGTAGGTAGTCACAGGCAGCGATGACCACCAGGACGCACAGGAAGGCGTCCGTAGCGGCCATTGCCGACATGAGGGTCGTGTTCATCAGGTAGCTCCTTTGGCACCGAACTGTCCTACCAGTGACTTCAGAACTGGGATGATGTTCATTGCCAGGAGGCCTATCAGAAAGGCCACGCCGTATTGGGTTTCTCCGCTTGTGCCAAGGTTGAAGTAACTGATGGCGAGCGGGGTGCAGAACACTGCAGAAGCGAAGCCGGTGAAGAACGCGGCGACCGCCTGGCCCCGGGTGAGGCCGCGCAGGAAGGTCAGCGAGAGGATCGCTCCTGCGAAGCCGCCAATGATCACGCCGTACTTCACCAGCAGGACGCCGGCAGTCGTGCTTGCTGGTTCGGCCATGAGTGGTTCCTAAAAAATGACCCGATTTAGACCCTTATTAGGGCGCGGGCAAGTAAAAACGGTACACAGAGAGTCAGTTACATGGCCAACAGGCTCTATGCCAGGCATCGGCCGGCATGATTACCTAGGCACAAAAAAGCCCGCACAGGGCGGGCAAAGAGGGATCGTGCTTTTTTAAATCTGGTGGCTGTAGAACAGCGAGTACGACTCGATACCGTCGTTGGGCTGCTTAATGCCAGCGTTGGAATAGTGAATCGCTCGGATGCCAACCTTCTGCGTCTCGCCGATCTTCAAGCCCGCACCGATGCGGTCTTCGAAGTTGAAGGCCGAACCAAAGTCCTGGTCACCTGCGGACGTACCAGAGAAGACTGCCACGCCGATACCCGCCTCAACGAATGGCTTCACGTTACCGCTGCCGAACTCGTAAACGAAAACTGGCGCAAAGGACAGCGAGTGAGCGCCACCGGAAGCATCTCCTGCTTCCCAATAGGTATACCCAGCATCCCAGTAACCGGTTAGACGGCCAGTACTGGATTCAAACCAGCTTTTGTCCCAGTTAAAGCCAACGCCTGCACGCGCCGTAATGCCGCCTTGACTTGTCGCACCCAGCGCACCGGAAAGCTCAGCTGCTCCGGCAGACGCAGCAAAAAGGGACAGTACTGCAGCAGCTAGAACGGTTTTCATAATCACGGTCTTCCATGTTTGTTTAGTTAGCAACCTATCAGAATCATAGCGCCATCAAAACGTTCCGTGCTATACAAAAAAAATCTGACCTCGCCACAGGTGGCGTCGGGCCTCTTGAGGGCCTCTTCGGGCAATAAAAAACCCGGCTCATTGGCCGGGTTTCTTTTCGTCACTCATCAACACGCGCAGGAATGACAGGATGCAAGAATTTTGTTGCACCGTTGCAGAGTTGTCAAGCGGCATCTGCCATCAAAACGCCTTCCTCCTGAAGTATCTTGCCAGACGCGACCAGCGCCTCTGCAACCATCTCGTCCAGCACCTTCTCGATGGCCTTCTTCCAGCGCCAGTACGTGGTCCGGTTCAGGCCCTGCCCGTCCCAGGTGTTGATGTCGTAGAACTCGGCCGGCAACACGATCATGTCGGTGGAGCGCTTCACGTACTGCTCGCGGCGCGCCTGCCCGGCGTCCTCCGGCATCTCGCCACCTGCCAGGTGCTGGACCACGCCAGCGTGCAGCGAATCGAACTCTGCACGCTCGCGCGCTGCCCGGCTGGCCACCTCATGCCCAGACTGCGCCTGCACCCCCTTCACCGGCGGGATAGCCCAGGCGGTGACCGCCTTGTACCGGAACAGGCTCGGCGCCTGGGTCGCGATCAGCGGCACCAGCTTGCCGATCGCATCCACCTTCTTGGCCTTGTGGGTGGAGAACCTGGCCGTCAGCGCATTCCAGTGCCGCGGGATCAGCTTGCTATGCAGGCGGGCGTGCACCCAGCAGTCGACCAGCATCGCCGCATCTTTCCCGGAGATCTCCCCCTTCAGCTTCGAGGCCTGGACCTTAGGCTCGAAGTCGCCGCCGCCCACCCCGCTCATGGTCTCTGCCGCCAGGGCGCGAACTACTGCTGCCAACACGCTTTGGTATTTCATCGTCCCTGCTCCTTCTTGCGGCGGTTTGCGATCAACTGGCCGCGCAGAACGCACCAGGTGGAGGTGATGGTCATGGCCAGCAGGATGAGGCCGGTGGTGTCTTGGATAGTCCAGGTCATGCTGCTACCCTCTTTAGGTCGCGGAGTTTCTGCCTGTACAGGGCCTTGATGGCCTGTAGGTCTTCGATGGTCAGGCGCTGGGGCTTATGAGGCCCTTCGAGCCATTCAACCTGGTCGGCGCCGATGCGCTTCACCAACCGGATGCGGTACTCGATCGCGTTGCCCGACAGGTTCCGATTGCACTTCACGCACTGGCGGTGGACGTTCAACGGCTCGAAGCGCAGCTCCGGGCAAGCGCCGACTGACCGATAGTGCCCGGCATCCCAGCGGCTGCCAGTGATAAGGTCGTGGTCGCTCGGGAGCGAGTCGCAGCTGATGCACGGCAGGCCGGCGTCACGCTCGCGGATGTAGGCGTTGAACGCGGTCTGGGCCTCGGCCATGTGCTCGCGGCGGGTTTTCAGCTTATCCCGCCGCTCCTGCAGGTCCTGGCGGGCCTGCTTGGTGATGGCCTTGGCCGCAATCTTCTGCAGCTTCGGGTCCTTGGCCATGGCCTTGGCACAGGCGATGCTGCACACCTTCTGTGTGGTCATGTTCGGCTTGAAGTGCTGGCCGCAACCTGGCGCCTTGCATTTCTTCGGCTTGATCTCCTTGGTGATCATGAGTAGCGACCCTCCCAGTGGTCTTGCGCAGTCCAGCGCACGCCATGCTCGGCGCCGAAGGCGTGAATCCATTCCAGAAGGCTCGCGCACTGCTTCACGCTGAGCTTGCTGGTGCGCTCGTACACGACGTCGAAGCCGTTGCCATCGACTGCCGGGATCATCTGCGGCTTCTCACCGCTCTCACGCAGCCAGGCGGCCGTCAGGAGGCGCTTCCAGATCAGGACGTCCCACTTCTTGCCAGCATGCTCCACCTGCTTGGCGATATCGCTCAGGCAGGCGTGGAGTTTCTTGTTCTGCTCGCCGCTGCGGTCCTGGTCCTTGATGACGATCTTCTTGGGTCGGGTGAAGTCCTGGGCTTGAAGATGACCCAACAAACGGTTGGCATCGGCCATGCTATGCATAACGAATTCGGTCATGCCCGTGCTCTCCCATGATTTGCGTGAAAACCCAAACGGCTTTCAGCAGATTTCCTTGCACAGCACGCCTCGAAGAAGCAGCCGAAGTACCCGATGTGTTTGTTCTGGATCTTCACCAGCCAAAGCCCGCGCGACTTGAACCAGGAGACGCCCATCAGCCCCGACTTGTTGTCCGACCGAAGCTTCTGGTTCTGCATGTTCTGCTGATGGGTGACCGGCCTGAGGTTTTCTCCACCATTGCTCTTGGATGACCCATCCACGTGGTCGATCTCATCCGGGAGTGTCTTTTCGCGCATCATCCAGAGCACGCGATGAGCAAGGAGTAGCCGGCCGAAGACCTTGACCTGCAAATATCCCTTACTGTCGGTAGAGCCCGCCTTGCGGCCGGCATGCTTTGCGTTCCACGAGTTGGCAGCGCGAGAGCTTTTGAAGTGCTCTGCTGGCCTGGCCTTCCAAAACAGCTCGTCGCCGTGAATCTCAAAGCAGGCGCCCAGCAACTCAATGCTCGCCGGATCCGGCTTGGTCAGGTCGACCGCCTGCGCATTGACGTCGCCCATGCTTCGCATCAGGAACTCGGTCATGGCTGGCCTCCCTGGAACATGAGCAACAGGCACAAAACGATGAAGGAGAGTCCAATCACATCACCCATGGCTCGCCTCCTTGGCCATGGCCAGCCGCTCGACAGTCACTCGCCAATCGCCAATCTCGGCTCCATCCTTGGTCACGCCCTCCTCAGTGACGACGCTGCGAGCAGAATTCAAATCGCTCGCAAGACTGATGAGGATTCGCGAACAGGCTGACCAGATGGCGGCGCCTTGCTCGTCCGACTTGAGCTGCTCCATAGCGCGCAGAACTGCTTTCCAGTTCCCAGCATCCTTGCGCAGCGCCTCGTTCTCGGCCTTGAGCTGGTCGCGCTCATGCTGAACATCCAGAAGCTGGTCCTCTGCCTTTTCGCAATGCGAGACCCATACCTTCCGCCGATCCCGAAGGCTCAAGTTGAGCCGAAGATGCATGAGGCGCTGAGCATTCAGCATCTCTATCTCCGCGAGAAGGGCCAGGACAGTGGCCGGGCTGGCGGCGGCGATGAACTCCCTGTCATGCAGATGAGAAACGGCCTTTAGGCCATAGCTTCCAGCTGCGTACCACTTCGGCTCCAATGCAGACTGTCCTGCAAGATCCTTCAGCTTCTCTTTGTCGATGGTCATGGCTGCACCTCACACTCAGGCCAGATCAACTGCGCCTCACGCAGCGCACCGGCTTGATCCAGGCTCTGCTCCATCAGCACCATCTGGAAGGCCTTGAGGCCTACGATTACGGTCCATACGCGCTTCACACCCCCTCCCCGGCCGGCTGCCCGGCGCGCTCAAACTCAACGTGATATCCGCGCTTCTGGCTGCCATCGGCCATCACGACACGGCGGTCGGCACCCTTGGTCATGCGGACGATTTCACGGCCTTCCACGATTTGTGCGAAGCCCTGGCTCTTGAGCTGGGCGACTGTGATTTCTTGTGCTGGGGTCATTTGCACTCCTCCAGCGCCGCTTCCAGCCCGCGCTGCTCGCCAACGATCCGCACGCAGACCAGGGCAAAGGTTCGGCCCATATCCGTTGCGAACCAGTAGCCAGCCATAAGAGCCGAGACCATGGCCGCCGCCCAGATGAACTCCTTGAGAGCGCGCATCAGATGGCCTCCTTGCCGCGGTGCGATTCCCACTCGAACGGCACCACGATCATCCCGCCCTCGCGCAGGCGGTCGACGCAGCGCTCGCCCATGGCCACTGGCAGCTGCTCGGGGCCAAGGTTGGAGATCACCACAGTGGGCTTCACCTGCTCGTACCGGCCGTTGATGATCGCGAACAGGGTGGTCAGCTCGAAGTCGCTCGGCTGCTCCTTGCTCACGCCGACTTCGTCCAGCACCAGCAGGGAAGGCTCGATCAGGCTGGCCAGGATGCTCGCCTCGGTCGCCTCGCTGGAGCGGTCGTAGGTCGCGCGGATGGCTTGCAGGATCGACCCGACCGTCCGGTACACCGCCGAGTGCGACGTGTTTCGCATCAGGTCGTTGGCCATGGCGGCTCCCAGGTGGGTCTTGCCGGTTCCAGGCTTACCCAGCAGCACCATGCAGCGCCCGTTCTCGGCGATCTGGTCGAAGGTCTTCACGTAGTGTCGGCAGAAGCGCAGCGCCTCGGCCTGGCCCTTGTGCTCGGCCTTGTAGTTCGCCAGAGAGCGATCAGCGAAGCGTTTCGGGATCAGCGAGTCGCCCAGCTTGCGGGAGATCGCCAGGCGCACGTTAAGGGCCTGCTCGGTCTCGGCGCGAGCCTCACGCCCCTCCTTGGCAATGCGAGCGCATTCAGGGCAGTGGCTGCGCAGAGCCTTGCCCAACAGCATGGTGACCTTCTGCTCGAAGGGGCCATGCTTCTCGCACTCGGCTGGCTGGATGCGGGCAACGACTGCGCCCTGATCGATCTGGACGACTTTTTCAGAGCGCATAGCTTCCGTCCTCCCGCTGTTTCAGGCCTGAGGTGTAGTCGCGATCAGCGAAGCCGTGGTGACGACTGGTTGGCAGGTGGTGGACGTTGTCAGCAGGAACCTCGACCTCGTCCTCCCAGCGCTTCCCGTTGAGCCAGGTGGCCGCGTGGGGGATGAACTGGCCGTTGTCCTTCGTCCAGCCGGGCAACTGCCGGTGCTTGGCCAGGGCGGTGACGATGGTGTCGAACAGCTCCGCAGTGAGCTTGAGCTTTGCCCAGGCCTTCTCGGCCTTGTCCTTCCCAACCTTGCGCGGATACAGCTTCCAGAAGCGCGCGAACAGCTCGGCGGAATCGACCGGCGCGGGCGACGGGGTGAGGGAATCAGGAATCAGGAATCCGGAATCAAGAGAGAGGGAATCAGCAGGGAAAGAACTGTGCGAGTCTGGTGCTTGCACGGTGCTTTCCTCATGCTTTCCCTGGCATGCGTCTACTACGGGCATTTCAGGGATGGTGCTCTTGGCTTCCTTGACGTGTGGGTTCTGGTGCTTCGACCAGTTGATGACCTGAATAGCCTTCACGTCTCCCACGGTGTAGCGCTTGATGAACCCCAAATGATCCAGGTCATCGAGCATGCGGTCGATGTCGACATTGTCAGCAGGGAACAGGGCCATCTTCAGGCGGCGCGGGCGATCTTCCAGGCGCCCCTCACGATCTGCCTCGGTCCACAGACCGATGAACAGCAGGCGAGTGGCAAAGTCCAACTCTGCCAGGTGTTCGTTCGAGAAGAACCCTGGCTTGATGTTTCTTGAGCGGGCCATCATTGGGCCTCCAGGTTGTACTGTGCCCATAGGCCGGCCACCCAGGTGACGCCCTTGGGGGTAAATTTGGCTTGATTGAAGGCATGGCCGCTGTCGCTGGTACCGGTCTTGACACTGAACCGGCCAGCATCGATGTGCTGCTGGTAGGCCTGCCACTCGCCACCCATGCGGTACATGATCTTCTTGTCGAGCAGGAACTCGCGGAAGCGGGCCTCATTAGCTCTCAGCAGCTTGGCGGTTTGGCGGAAACCCTTGAGGCCGGTCGATTCGACGTACTTATCGACGAAATCGACCTTCGGCGCGGCGATAGCCAGGGCCTGCTGGGCGAGTTGGCGTTGCTCGTATTGCTCGGCCCAGGCGCGAGCTGCAACGGCAGGGTTGGAGAAGTCAGGTAGCGTGGCAATGACGCGACCGCTCAGGCGCTCTTCCAAGTCGGTCATGTGGTCATACACGGCCGCCTGCAACTCATAGCTGTAGGACATTGCCATCAAACACGCCTCACGCTTCGGGAAGCGGTAGCAGTCTTGGGTGCGGTTTTGGGCATCCTTGTAGATATCCCGAAACTTCGGGGCATCTTTCTTGAGCACCTTCGGCACCTTTGCCATCAGGTGGTCGTGGCGCAGGGCTGATTGGTCGCCGATCTCTTTGCGCTTGGCGTTGATGAAATCCACCAGCTCAAGACTGGTCATTGAAACTTCTCGCGCCACGAAATCGTGGTTCGCATTTTGTGGCGCGGGCCGGATGAGGGCCTGTACACTTGGGGTCTGTGGATGCATAATTGGTCTCACTTTTATGCGTTGCAGAGAGCCGGGCCTTCACCCCCGGCTTTTTTGTGCCCGCAATTCGGGCTTATCAGGGCCTGATCAGGCCTTGCGCTGGAACGGCTGAACCGTCCCCCTCGCGTTTCGAGGTTTCGTTCGGCTGGCCAGCTCTCGATCAATCAGCTCAGCGGCTAGCGCTTCTGGGGTAATGCCCCTTCTTCGCGCTTCACGCTCAAGCACATCCATCGAGCCCGGATCCAGACCGAATTGTTCGGTCGGCATAGGGCCTCCTCGCGGCCTTCAGGCTGCGCTCTGGTCACCGGTATTCTCAGAAGCCAACGCAGCCAGCTGCGCTTCCAGCAACTCGCGGCACAGCACAGCACGCTGGGTGCGGTGATATGCCGCCAGCGCCTGGATTAGGTTGAACGTGTCCTCATCGACCCGGACCTTGATCTCGCGGTCATGCAGGTGATTGCGGTTGGCGTACATGCGGGAGTAGCTCCTTGCAGTTGGAATTAGTTAGGCGGCGACTTGTGCCGGCGGGAACGCATCATCAAGGGCGCAACTGGCGCCCAGGACGTTCAGCGCTTCCACGATCTGGCGCGCCTCTTGAAGGCCCGGATTCCTGAGGCCTGATTCGTAATTCGCCAGGCGGGACTGATTCCAGCCGAGCTGACGGCGCAGCGCTGCCTGGGTAACGCCAGCCCTTTCGCGGATCGTTCGGACTTGGTTCATACGGTCTTCCTCCATTGATGACCGAAGGATAAACACGCATCGTGTTAACTGCAATCACAATAAGTGAAAGCTGGGTATTTCGTTTCGTGATGAAATTCCGCGCATGAACGAATCATTGAGCCAGCGCATCAAGCGCCTGAGAAAAGCCAAAGGGATGTCCCAGGCCCAACTTGCGGAGGCCTGCGGCTGGAAATCACAATCCCGGGTTGGTAACTATGAGGTCGGCACTCGCGAGCCGACCCTGGCCGATATCGCCTCGATGGCAGCAGCCTTGGGCGTGGACCAGTCCGAGCTGCTCCTGAATTCGCCGGCGCCAGAACCAACTGCCGCGCCTGAGCGGAGCATGGCCGATCTTGTGAAACAGATGCTCGCAAAGAGCGGAAAAGGCTTTTCCGAAGAGGCGCGCCGCCGGCTTCTCGCAGCAGCTGAGGAGCCGCAACCGTCAAACGTGATTGAGGCTGACTTCTCCCGGCCAGGCCTGGTAGGTGATGAGGTGTGGATTGCCCACTACGATGTCCGAGCATCAATGGGCGGCGGTCAGAGCGCGCACGACTTTCCAGAGCTGCTCAAAGACATCCGCGTCAGCCCGAGCCATCTCCGTGAGCTGGGCGTCGAGTTCGAAGAGCACTTCCACCTGAAAGTGGTCACCGGTTGGGGCCAGTCGATGGAGCCCACCATCAAGCACCGTGACCCGCTGATCGTGAATATCAACGTCCGCGAGTTCGTGGGGGATGGGGTTTACCTATTTGTCTGGGATGACCTGCTCTACATCAAGCGCCTGCAGGTGGCTGATGAGGAGCACTTCGAGATGATTTCGGACAACCCGCGGCACAAGGATCGGCTGATCCGGCGGGACATGACCTATATCCAGGCCAGGGTGCTGCTGGTTTGGAATGCTCATTTAGTATGAGGCCACAGCCCCCACTCCACCTGAAGGTGGCCTCAAAACAGCCACGAGAAACGGATAACTCATGAAGCGCCCTCTGATTGAGCCGAGATTGGTCGGCAAAAGATTCGATGACCATACGATTCCGTTAGAAATGCTTAAGGACCTTGCGGTCCTAGAGGAATTTCTGATTGCCGTCGCAAAATGGATCTACGTCCAAGACAATAGCCGGCAACGCTCGCCCAAGGGCTTCACAAGCCCGCTAACGCTAGCCTTGTCTGAAGTAAAAAAAGGCAGCGCCTGTCCAGCGATCGTAATCGAATACGAAGATCCTTCAGCAGGGCTGTTCCCAGCTGCCAATGAAGACTTCTTTTACCGAGCCGCAGACGCTATTGGCAGAGCAATTGATGCGGCGGAACACAATGAGCCCATCACTCAGCTCCCGGCTAATCTTCTGGGGTATTTTGATCGCTTCGGGCGAGGGTTGCGTGACGGGGAAATCCTTGAATTCTTCCCCGGTAAAGAGAGGCCGGCAAGGCTCACTAAGCTAACGCGCAGGCGCCTGCTGCTAGCGTCCCAGAATGAGGAGATCACTGAGGAGGTTACCGTTCGTGGGCTGGTTCCAGAACTAGACCAGGCGAAAATGAGCTTTGAGCTTCAGTTGCCGACCGGCCGAAAGATCACATCGTCTGTGGATGCGATCCATCTCGATACCATTCTCGAAGCAACAAGCTGAATCGCCCCTAGTTTCGTAGACACCTCCAAGCCTCATAATGAGGCCCAAATAGGAGGTGCCATGAGTCGTCAGC
>NZ_JAHWIW010000024.1:0-96247 GCF_025377065.1 Pseudomonas sp. HD6422
GCGCGGGCCCGGAAGGCGCCGTAGCGAGGGGACCCGTAGCGAAGCGGAGGGCCGGATGCAGGAGCAAGCGGTTTTGCCTACTTTTCCCAAGAGAAAAGTAGGCCGCCGAAGGCGGAAGGGGCCAGTAGCGCCACTACACACAATGGATGAGCTCACGATCTAGATGCCAAGCCAAGCCAAGCCAAGCCAAGCTCCCCGACAATCCGTGAAGAGCCAAAACTTTGCGCTAGCCTAGAAGCCGACGACCCTACTTGGAGAGGCACGATATGTCCGTTGGCAATGCGATCTATCTCGATGACCTGCACGTCGACCAGACTTTCAGCAGTGGCGATTTCCCCCTCGATGCCCAGCAGATCATCGATTTTGCCCGCCAGTTCGACCCGCAACCCTTCCATCTGGACGACGCCGCGGCCCGAGGCACTTTTTTCAAAGGCCTGGCCGCGAGCGGCTGGCACACCGCGGCGATCACCATGCGCCTACTGACCGAATGCCTGCCCATCGGCAGTGGCGTGATCGGTGCTGGCGGCGATATCCAGTGGCCCCGCCCGACCCGGCCCGACGACGTCCTGCACGTGTTCTGCAAGATACTGGAAATCCAGCCGTCGAAATCCAAGCCTGACCGCGCCATGGTGACCACCGAATGCCTCACCCTCAACCAGCACGACGAGGTGTGCCAGCGCATGGTCAGCAAGCTGTTGGTCATGCGCCGGCCGTCGGAGCCTGGAACACCGGCGTAAGCCCACTGCTGCGTATGCGCCCCACCAGCGTGGCCAGCCGAGCCTGACGGTAGGCGGCCACATCGACGTCCTGGTAATCATAGAAGCCGATGCCGTCTCGCAGCCCGCTACGCCCATCGCGCATGTTGGCGAGCACGCTGGGCGGTGCCTGGAAACGCTCGCCGAGCTGGCTGGCAAGGTACTGCGAGGCGTAGTAGAGGATGTCGCCACCGCCCCAATCGATGAACTCGAGCAGGCCCAGCACGGAAAAGCGCAGACCGAAACCGGTACGCACCGCAAGGTCGATCTGCTCAGCGCTGGCCACGCCTTCTTCGACCATGCGCGCAGCTTCGTTCATCACCAGCGCCTGCAAGCGGGGCACGATGAAACCTGGCACGGCGTTGCACACGACAGGGACTTTGCCGATGGCGCGCAGGGTTGCCAACAGGGCATCGACCGTCGAATCGCTGGTCTGCGCACTGCGTGACACCTCCACCAACGGCATCAGATGCGCGGGGTTGAGCCAATGCGCGTTGAGCATTCGCGCGTGCTTGTCGACCATGGCGGCCAGCTCGGTCACCAAAAAGGTCGAGGTGGTCGAGGCGATGATGGTGTCCGCTGCCACATGCTGGTCGATCCAGGCGAATGCCTCGCGCTTGGCCTGCAACACCTCGGGCACTGCTTCGAAGACCAGTCCACAACCTTGCAGCGCCTGGGGCCCCTCGGTGCGCGGCAGTAGGCAGATGCGCTCCAGCAAACACTGCGCCTGCGTGGCGTCGATCAGCTCGAGGGTCGCCAGGTTGGCGGCTTCGGCTGCCAGGTTGTCCCGTAGCACCTGAAAGTAACGTACCTGCGCCGTTTGCTCACGGACCTTGAGATCGATCAGGCTCACCTGCAACCCGGCCTGGGCGAAGGCCAGGGCGATACCTTCGCCCATGCGCCCGGCCCCCACCACTGCGATACGCTGTACAGGCGCGCTCATGGCAGCACCCCCTCGCGCAGCAGCGCCGCCATCTGCGCCTTGTCCAGCGTCGCCAGGCCCAGGTTGTCCAGGGTTCGACCTTCGCTGTAGAGGTCGCGCCCGGTCACTGCCGAGGCGAGGGCCAGCAAACCCTCGGCCACAGGCGTCGGCACGCCCGCCCAGCGTCCCACCGAGACCAGCAGTGAAAGGCCCAGGCGAGTGTCTTCGAGCATGTAGCGGTGTTGCTGCAGATCGATCTTCTCACGCCAGTCGCCACTGTCGGTAAGCTTGCCGTGGGCACCGCGACCATACATCCATTCATCGCCCTGGTCGGTGTTGTAGTGGTCGGCCAGAGGGAAGTGCGGCGCGGGGTAGCCGAGCGCTTCGCGCACGCGCATGCGTTCGGCGTCCAGTTGGTTGGTGACCCGGCGGATCGATGGTTGGGTGCCTTCGTTGTGGATGTCCCAGGAGTCGAAGTGTTCCAGCGGGCCGGCGTTCATCAGGATCAGCGGTGGGTGGATGATCGGCCCGGCGTTCATCAGTGCGCCACTCAGGGCATCCTCGATCGGCTCCACGCTAGGGTACGCCTCGCGCAACACGTCAAAGGCATGGGCCGACAGGCGACTGGGCAGCACGCCGGTAGGCAGGCGTGTGGCATAGGCGCTGATCACCAGTTGATCGGGACCATGCTTGCGTACCAGGTAGGGCAGGGTGCCGGTTTCGGCGAAGGCTACCTCGGCGTGGTTGCCACACTCGTGCATGGCCTTGGCGAACACATAGCTGCCGAAGGTGCCCGGCGGCAGGAACACCACCTGGCCGTCGCGCAGCAAGGGTGCGACGTCAGCGGCCAGGGCCTGGTGCGTGGTCGCCGGCAGCGGAATGACCACCAGTTGCGCACCTTCCAGGGCCTGGGCCAGGTCGCCGACCAAGGTCAGTTGCTGGTCGAGCGCGACCTGCCGGGTGCCGCGAAAGTCGCGAACGGTCAGTGCGCCGATGGCCTGCAATTGCTTCAGCGCCGCCTGGTCGCGCCGCCACAGGCGAGTGCTGTGACCGCGCTCGGCCATTTCGACGGCGGCGGCATAGCAGCCGTGGCCGCCGCCAAGGATGGTGATATTCATGGGTGTCGTTTCCTGTGTTGAGGTCAGTCGATGCTAGCGAGCGGATCCGTCCAGGGCGCTACGGATCGCGCAGCAGGCGTACCGATTGCGCAGCGACTCAACGGTTCAGGGTGGCCGAGGGCAGGCAGCCGAAGCGGCGGCGGTATTGCTGGGTGAAGTGCCCGGGGCTGTTGATGCCATGGCGCAGCAGCACATCGGTGACGCTGCCTTCGCCAGCTTGCAAGGCATGGTGCACCGCCAGCAGGCGACGCTCGCGAATGTATTCGACCGGCGTTTGCCCCAGGAAACGACGAAAGCCGGTTTGCAAGGTGCGTAGCGAGACGCCGCTGAGGGCGCACAGGCTGGCCAGGGCCAAGGGCTGGTCCAGGTGTGCGTCGATATGGTCGCAGGCCCGGCGCACGTGCCAGGGCAACGGGGGGCGCTGAGCATGTTCGAGGGCGGCGCTGTAGTTGTGCGGCAATTGGGTCAGCAGCAGGTGCGCCAAGTGCTCCGACATCCCCTGACGCAACGCCGCCAGATTGAGGTCGAGGGCGAACAAGCGGCAGATATAGTCCAACCCCAGGCCCAGCGCCTGCACGCCAGGATGGCTGGCGGCAAGCGGCACATCGAACGCCAGTGGCTGGCGCAGGCTGTGCCCAAGCAAGCGCTGGACCTGCACTTCCAAGGCCTCGCGCGGCACGCTCAGGACGGCGTTGCGGCAGCTGCCGCCCGTGACGATACGGCTGCTGGCGAACGGCGAGCTGACGCTCAGGCCACCTGCGGCGACCGCTGCCTGCCGTCGGCCTTGGGTCACTTCGCAGCGCCCCTGCAAGGTACTGCGAAACAGGTACTGCTCACCGCTGCTCTCCAGGCTGATCTCCACTGGCGCGTGGTAGTGCAGTTCGAGCAACCGCACACCGCCGAACTCCACGCCGCCGACCTGTAAGTGCGGTGGCGTATCGTCCAGTACCCGCAGGCGATGCGGGCACAGGTAATTGGCCAGCTGCGTCTGCATCTCGGCCAGGTCGAAGGAGTCGAGCAGGACGAAACGCTGCAGCAGGCCGCTGTCGCTGAGCATCTCAGGCGGCGCCGGGGTGTTCGCGTTGCATGCTGGCCCTGAAACACTTGCAGCCCTTGGCCAATAGAACGATGGCCAGGAACGAGGCGAACACGCTGACGATCGACATCGACGAGCCGACTGCCGCCGGTACGCCGAAGTAGCGGTCGGTGATCAGCGCGACCAATGTGGTGCCAAGGCCCAGAGCGAGCAGGTTGCTGATCAGCAGGAACACCGCCGACACCTGTGCGCGCACCTGGTTCGGCGAGAGGATCTGCATGGCAGCCGTGGAGGCCGGCATCGGGAACGAGGCGAAGAACATGGCAGGTACCAACAACGTCACCGACAACCACAGCTGGTCGACCTGCGAATACAGGGCTGCCGGCACGATCATGCCCACTGCACCGATCACTCCTGTACGCATTGCCGCATCGCTGCGCCCGCGCTTGGCCAGGTGGTCGGTGAGCCAGCCACCGAACACCACACCGGTGGTATTGGCCAGCAGCAGGATGGAACCTAGCATGAAGCCTGCCTGCTCGGGGCTCATGCCGAACTTGCGGATATACAGTGCCGGTGTCCAGCTGAGCATGCAGTACAGCGCCATGGCGTAGAACGAGAAGCCCAGGTAGTGGCAGGCGAACGTCGCCCGATGACGACCGATGAAACGCAGGCCGTCGGTGAGCCGGACCTTGCGTACCTTGCCGTCGGCGTCCAGTTGGGCCCCTTTGCGTTGAGGATCGCGCACGGTCAACCAGATCAGCAGGCCGACGATCACCCCCGGCAGGCCGACGATGAAGAACGCCAGCTGCCAGGCCTTCATGGCGCCGAGAAACGCCACCTCGATGGTTTGCGCATCCTTGAGCATGGCGATCACGTAGCCGCCGACCAGGAAGGCGACGCCACCACCGACGAACGAACCGATCGAATAGATGCCAACAGCGCGGCCCAGCTTTTCCTTGGGAAACATGTCGCTGAACATAGAGTAGGCCGAAGGTGACAGGGCCGCCTCGCCGACGCCGACGCCGATGCGGGCCAGGAACATCTGCACGAAGTTCTTGCTCAGGCCGCAGGCCGCGGTGGCGATGCTCCAGAAGATCACTCCCAGGGCGATGATCCGCGGTCGCGAGAAGCGATCCGCCAGATAGGCGATGGGCATGCCCATGAACGCATAGAACAACGAGAATGCCAGGCCATGCAGCAAGCTGAACTGGGTGTCGGTCAACTGCAGGTCGGCCTTGATCGGCTCGATCATCAACGCGAGGATCTGCCGGTCGACGAAGGAAAATATGTAGGCCACCATGCACAGGATGACCACGTACCATTCGTAGAAGTAGCGCTTTTCGCGCAGCGTTTCGGGTTGCGCTTGGGTGAGGTTCGTCATGCTCGCATGCTCTCGAAAAGGAAGCCGTAAGGTGTCGGGGCGTTGAGATGTGGCTGAGGGCGCGGCGGGCTCATCGCCGTGGATCAGCCTGCGGCTTGATGGAAAACACCGCGACGGTAGTGATCGCGCCCATGACCAGGAGCATCACCGAGACCGGCCAGGCGTCCTTGTACAGGCTGAACAGCGCGGTGGCCGCCAACGGCGCCAGACCGCCGGAGAAGATCGAGGCGATCTCGTGCCCCATGGCCAGGCCCGAGTAGCGCACCTTGGGCGGGAACAGTTCGCCCATCAGCGCCGGTTGCGTGCCGATCATCGCGCCGTGACAGAACGCCATGCCCAGCAGTGCCGCCAGGTACACCCACACAGGCGAATGGGTATCGAGCATCCAGAAGAACGGGAAGGCCAGCAGCATCAGCCCCACCGAACCGATCGCGTACACCACGCGGCGGCCAAGGATGTCCGACAACCAGCCCCAGAACACAATGGTGCCGGCTTCGACGATCATCGCGACCATCACTGCCGCCAGCACCAACTGGGTGTCCAGGCCGGTGAACTTGGCGTAGGCGATGGTGAACGCCAGAAACAGGTAGGCACTGCCGTTCTCAGCGATGCGGATACCCATGGCTTGCAGCACCGCCTTGGGGTGCTTGCGCAACACTTCCATGGCCGGGATGTGCTCAGGCTGGTCGGCTTGAGCCTGTTCTTCGACGAATGCCTTGCTTTCAGGCAGCCGGCGGCGGATGTAGACGCCAACCCCGAAGATCAGGATGCTGGCCAGAAACGGCACGCGCCAGCCCCAGCTCATCATGTCGTCGACCGGCAACATCTGCACCAGATAGAACGCGGCAGCCGACAGCACGAAGCCACCGGAGACCCCCAGCTGGCTCCAGGCCGCATAGAAGCCGACGCGGTCCTTGGGCGCGTTTTCGCTCAGCAGCAGCACGCCGCCGCCCCATTCGCCACCTGAAGCCACCCCTTGCAGCACGCGCAGAATCACCAGGCATGCAGGGGCCAGATAGCCGGCCTGCTCGAAGGTCGGCAACAGACCCATGGCGAAGGTGGCGGCGCCCATGATCGCAAGGGTCATCACCAGGGCCTTCTTGCGTCCGGCCTTGTCGCCGATGTGGCCGAAGATCAGCCCGCCGAGCGGGCGGGCCAGGAAACCCACCGCGAAGCCTGCGAACGAAGCCATGGTGCCGAGCACCGGATCGGTGCCAGCGGGGAAGAACAGCGGCGCGAAGATCAGTGCCGCTGCCGTGCCATAGAGGAAGAAGTCATACCATTCCAGGGCATTACCCAGTACCGAGGCAATGACGATACGGCGCATGGTACGAGGATCGGTATCACGGGTGATGCTGGTGTTCAGATTACTCATGAGCCATCTCCAGACGGGCCACTCACCAGAATTTCCAGGTGTAGGAAGTGATCAGGCGGTACTCGTTGTAGTCGTTGCCATATTTTTGTTGGGTACGCATGTTCTTCAGGTCGAACGACAGGTCTTTCAGTGGCCCGCTCTGGATCACGTAGCTGAGCATGATGTCCCGTTCACTTTCCTGGTCCCGTGCAAGGCCTGGACCACGGTCGACGTCGGTGCCTTTGATATAGCGGGTGAACAATTTCAGGCCGGGGACGCCCATCGCCGCGAAGTTGTAGCCGTAGCGCACGCTCCAGCTGCGCTCGTCCGGGCGAATGAAGGGCACGCTGGCCCAGTTGGGCAGCCACAGTTGCGGCACGTAGCCGTTTAGGGTCGGGAACACCGTGTCACCGGTCATGCGCTGGTAGCTCAGGCCGACCATGTGGCCGCTCTTCTCCAGGGTCACCAGGCCGAAGTAGGCGCGGTTGTCCACCGGTCCGCTGCGCGCGGCGCCGTCCTCGCGGTTGTTGAAGTAGCCGACGTCGGTCTTGAGCTGATAGCCATCGGCGAACTTCAGGGTGTGCTTGATGCCGCCGTAGTCCTGCTTGTAGACGTCGTTGAGCACGCCATGGAAGTAACTGCCTTGCAGGTCCGGGGTCAGGTTGTAGGTGGCTCCGACGAAGTCCAGGCCGTCGCTGTCCTGGCTATCGCTGGTGCCGTAGCGGTAGAGGCGCTCGTGGTTGGAGGATTCACGGGTGACGATCGACCAGAAGCGGCCGCCGACCAAGGTCAGGCCATCGATGTCCCGCGACTCGACCACTGCACCCTGGTAGATGGTGTCGAGCTGGCGGCTGGGGTCATTGGACGCGACCGGGTAGAACGGCTTCTGGTCACCGATTTTCACCACGGTGCGGGCGTATTTCAGTTTCAGTGTGGCACCACCGCGACTGTAGTCGTCGGCGGCCTGTTGACGATGCCGGCTGTAGGGCAGGGAGCCGTCGTTGCCGGTCGAATCCAGACGCAGCGCATACTGGCCATTGAGGTCCAGGCCGACGGCCAACGGCGTGTCGGTGTAGCCGGATTCGAACTGCAGGTCGAAGCCCTGGGACCAGTTGCCGACCTTGGACACAGGGGCACTGGAGTTGGTGAAGTTACGGTTCAGGTAGAGGTTTCGGAAGTTCAGCGAGAGGTGGCTGTCATCGACCACGTCCGCCCAACTGCTCAGGGGTATCAGGGTGCCAATACACAGGCAAATCGATTTCGCACGCAACGGCCTTATGAGTTCCATGGGGTAATCCTGGAAATGTGATCAGTACAAGTTCCGGGCAGTCGGGTAACTGGGCAGAAAACACTGCAGGTCTGGGCCCGCTTGTCTGTCACGTCTTGTTTTTGTTGTTTTAGATATCCAGCACCAGGCGCTTGCCGCGCGCCCGGGAACAGCACAGCACGATCTGTTCGTTGCTCTGTTTCTCCTCATCGGTCAGGTAATGGTCACGGTGATCGGGTTCGCCTTCGAGCACATCGCACAGGCAGGTGCCGCACACACCTTGCTCGCAGGACACCTCGACCTTGACCCCGACATCACGCAGCGCGGCAATCAAGGTCTGCCCGGTTTGCACCTGCACGCGCTTGCCACTGCGTGCCGCCACCACCTCGAAGCTGGCGCCCGAGGTGTCGACTTCAGCCTGGAAGTGCTCGTGGTGGATATGCCGGTCGTCGAAGCCTTGCTGGCGTGCGCCCTCGATCACCCAATCCATGAAGCCTGTCGGGCCACAGGTATAGAGATGCACGCCTTCAGTGCCCGGCCCCAGCACCCGGGCCAGGTCCAATGGCCGGTTGCCGTCTTCGTCGCTGAAATGGGTGAACACACTGGCGGCGAACGGCGCCGCCAGCAGTTCGTCGACAAAGGCGCAGCGGCTGCGCGAGCGGGCCCGGTAGTGCAGTTCGAACGGCTGGCCCTGGGCGTGCAGGGTGTGCGCCATGGCGATCAGCGGTGTGATGCCGATGCCGCCTCCGAGGAGGATCGAGCGTTTGGCATCACTGGCCAACGGAAACAGGTTGCGTGGCGCACTGATACGCATCGGCGTACCGGGTTGCAGGCGTTCGTGCACCGTCCGCGAGCCGCCGCGCGATTGTCGGTCGTTGAGCACGCCGAGGCGATAGACATTGCGTTGCGCCGGGTCGCCGCACAGCGAGTACTGACGCACCAGATCGGGAGCCAGATGCAGGTCGATATGGGCCCCCGCGGCGAACTGCGGCAGCACCTGGCCATCGACCGCAGCCAGTTCGAGGACGACGATGTCGTCCCCTTGCACCTCGCGGGCGGTGACGGTCACGTCGAGCAGTTGTTCGCTCATGGCCGTCGCCCTAGAGGATGTAGCCGATACCGGCCAGGGCATCGTCGCTGTTGATCAGGCTGATGACCTTGCGGTGGATCTTGAAGCTGGCTTCGGCACGCACCAGGGTGTAAGTCAGATCGGCGCTGTAGTGCTTGAGGCTTTCCTTGCGGAACTCGCGGATGTTCTGTGCCGCACGCACGGTGACATTCACCCCATCGTCGGCGAGCACGCGGATGCGCGAGATCGTGCGCACGGTACGCGGTTGCGGGCTGGTCGAGATCGACTCGCCACCGATCAGCCGCTGCACGCGCAGGCCGCGCATGTGGTGGTCGTCGTAGGCGTAGTTGAGGGTATTCTCGTAATCGGTCTGCTTGGGATCGATGGGGATGATGTAGGTCCCTTTGTCGGTCCACAGGTTAAGCCAGGCGTCGTACTCACCATGGTCGAGCATGTCGCCTTCCTGCCAGATGAACGCGGTGACTTCGTTGAACAGGTTCAGGTTCATCATTTGTTCTCCGCGCTCATCATTTTCTTCCACTGTTGGTACGCCGCACGCATGCCGGTTTCGGCACTCACGTCGGAGATCAATCCGTCTTCGCTGGGCTTCTCGCCTGGCAGGCCGCGGTTGAGCATGATCCACAGGTTCTCGCCGGCATTGGCGCCTTTCTGCACCCGCTCCCAGGCCTCGGAATCGTCCGGCGTGCCGAAGCCCATCGGCCCCTGGAAGTGTTCGTGCAGACGCAGGCGGTAGCGGTTGGCCGCCGCCGGGCCGCCGTCCATGGTGATCACCGAGTGGTGGATCTCGGTCTCGCTCACCGAGATCGGCTGCAGCACACGGAAGAACGCCATCGAGCAGGCGACGTTGGGGAACAGATTGAGGTTGAAGCCCGAACCGCCGACGGCGCGCACGATGCGACGTACCTGCTGTTCCTCGATGCCCTCGTCACGCAGCTCGGCGGCGAGGCTTTCGAAGCGCTCCGGGATCGGCTTGTCGAGGTCGGCTTCGAGGTCCACCAGCTCAGGGATCATCACCATCACGCTGTGGCCATTGCCCAGGTCTTCGACGTAGCCTGGGCCTTTGACGAAGTCGAACAGCTCCAGGGTCTGCTCGTCGACCGAGGACAGGAAGCTCTTGTGCACCAGCGGGAAGTGGTAGGCGTCGGTGGTGTTTTCCAGCTGGATCTTCCAGTTGCCGGGGAAGCGGAAACGGTGCTCGCCTGGGACCTTGATGCCGTAGCCGGCGCCCTGTTTCATGAACAGGTCCATCCATTTCTTCGCCGCGCCGAGGAAGTCTTCCAGCGGCTCGATGTCCTCCTTGAAGGTGGCGAAGACCATGCCGGCGTAGCTTTCGGTGCGCAGGCTGACCAAAGGCAATTCGCTCTTGTCGATGCAGTCGCCATAGCTTTCCGGGTGTGGGATGCCACGCAACGAGCCGTCCAGGGCGTAGCCCCAGCCGTGGTAGGGGCAGACGAAGCTGTTGGTCTTGCCTTTCTTGTGCTCGCACACCGTAGCGCCACGGTGGCGGCAGCGGTTGAGCAGGACGTTGATGTCCTTCTTGCGGTCGCGCACCACGATCACCGGCTGTTTGCCGATATAGGTGGTCTTGTAGCTGCCGGCGTCGGGGATTTCGCTTTCGTGGGCGACCCAGATCCAGGTGCTGTGGAAGATCTTTTCCAACTCGGCATCGAACAATGCCGGGTCGGTGTAGAGGGAGGTGTGGACACGGTCGGCCTGCACCAGCTCGGCCGGGTCGACCGTCAGGTTGACGGCGGGAATCAGGTTGCTCACGGGAATACCTCTGCAAGGCGATTTCTTATGTGAGCAACGCTAATGGCAGGGTGAGGGGCGCTCAATGACAGGGACGGGCAATGTCGTTGCGTTTTATGCAACGAGTGTTCAGTTGCAACTGCGGTGTCTTCTTACAGGGGCCAACCCACTGCAGTGGTATCAGCAACTGGCTCTCAGGAGTTGGCCGCCATGCGTACCGCCTTGGCCATCTCCGTTGCCAGCTCGCGGCTCAGCCCATCCAGGGTCCGACCTCGGCGGGTGACGATCTGAATATCGGTGGCGTTCATCGCCGGGCAATCGATAGCCAGTGCCTTGAAGGTGCCGTTCCTGATCTCGTCGATGATCGGCAACTCGGCCAGCAACGTGGCCCCCAACCCCGAACGCACGTAGTCGAGGATCACTGCCAGCGAATTGGAGGTGAGGGTGGGCACGATGTCGAACGGTTGATCCTTGCACGCGGCATCGGCCAGTTCGCGCACCCGGAAGTTGGCGCCGGGCAACACCAGCGATTCGCGCGCCACCTCTGCGAGGGTGACGGTCGAGCGCTGGGCCATGCGACTGTCACGGTGCACGATCATGCGCAGCGGTTGGGCCAGGCTGAACAGCCGGGTCAGGCGCGCCGTCGCGCTGGGCGCGAAGATCACGCCGAGGTGGGCCTCGTCGGCCAGCACCTTGCGCTGCACCTCGAGCGATGGCGCGCTGATGATCTCGGCCTTGTGCGCGCCGTGGGCGTGGAGGAAGCCTTGCAGCGAATTGATCGCTCGGGCGCCGAGCAGGCCTTCGCCGATGGCGATGACCGTCGAGGCCTGCTGACGCTGACGCAGTTCGTCGAGACGGTCGATCAGTGCCGAGTGCTGGCGCAGGCGCTCGACGTAGTAATCCACGGCCGCCTCGCCGGCAGCAGTCAGGCTGATGCGATGGGTGCCGGGACGTACCAGTTCGATATCCAGTTCCTCTTCCAGCCGCGCAATCTGGCGGCTGACCGATGACGTGGCGACCCCCAGGGCTTCGGCGGCGGCGCGCATCGAGCCCTTGTCATGGCTCAGGTGCAGGTAACGCAGGCGGTGGTCCTGCATGTCGATAGGGCGGGTGGGCATGACCTCTACCTCGGAGTAAGCACGGCAGGCATTGGCGTGGTCCCCGCCATCCTGGTGGGGCGCTTTCTGGCTTGTTGTTATCGTCCCGGCGCGGTTGCCGGGCGTCGTCGCGGTCCATGCCTGGCCATCCTACACCAGCTTTTTTTTCGCTGAAATCATGTGAAAAGTGCATAAAAAATTTTTTGGAATATTGGCGGGGTCGGTTAGTTTTTTTTGCTTTGTCGCGAAGGTTCGGGATCTGAATAAAACGCCATTTAAATCAATTAATTAAGCGGATAGGTCGGGCGAATGCGGCCGGCTAGATCGTGAGAAAGCCATGATTTAAGCGTGAAAATTCAATTGACAATTCACGTAATCGAACGCAAATTTTGTTCACCGGCACACACAACAAGAGAGATACACCATGCCGCCCAGACCCACCTTCGCCATTGCGCCTGGCCCCTGTTCGCCTCGAGTGAGCGCAGCCAATTCGCATCCTGCCCCCGAACTCCAGCATCACTACAAAAACCGTGCCTGAGACGGAGATAGTCCATGGATTCGCTTTGCCTGCGTGCCGCGCCTGTATCGGCGCTTGCCTCCGGCCCTGCCTTCGAGGCTTTGTTAGAAGGCGTTCGTGATCGTGCCCGCCTGGGTGAGTTCGATCGCCAGCGCCACATTTCCCGCGACGTGATCGATGCCTTCAAGGCTCATGGGGTCTACCGCGCCCTGGTGCCGAAGCGCTTCGGTGGGCTGGAGTGCTCGCCAGCGGCCTTCTGCGAAATGATCGAACGCATCTCCCATGCCGATGGATCGGCTGGCTGGGTGGCCAGCTTCGGCATGAGCCCGGTTTACCTGGCAGCATTGCCGCTGGAAACCATCACCGAGATCTATGGCAACAGCCCCGATACGGTGTTCGCCGGAGGCATCTTCCCGCCGCAGCCTGCCGAGATCGTCAGCGGTGGCTTCAGGGTCAATGGCCGCTGGAAATACTCCAGCGGCTCGATGTGTGCCGATATCGTCGGCGTCGGTATCGCCCCACGCAACGGCGACAAGCTCGACCTGCCGCGCCTGGCCGTACTGCCACGCAGCCAGGCGCGCATCGAGCAAACCTGGGACACCGTCGGCCTGCTCGGCACCGGCAGCCACGACCTGGTGGTCGAGGACGTGCTGGTCGGCGAGCAGTGGACGTTCGTACGCGGCGGTAAGCCGAACCTGGACGAGCCGTTTTTCCGCTATCCCTCACTGTCTTTTGCTACCCAGGTCCTTTCGGTGGTTGGCCTGGGTGTGGCCCGCGCTGCCCTGGATGAGTTGTCGGGCATGGCCAGCGGGCGTATTTCGGTAACCGGAGCCCCGGCATTGGCCGACCGGCCGTTGGCCCAGGTGGACGTGGCCAAGGCCGAGGCTGCGTTGCGTTCGGCGCGTGCCTTCTTCTACGAGTCCATCGAACGGGCCTGGGAGCACGTGCTGACCGGCGATCCGGTACCGGTCGAGGTGACCAACCTGTTGCGACTTTCCTCGACCCATGCCGCACGGGTATCTGCCGAAGTGGCACGCAGCGCGCAGATGCTCTCGGGAATGACCGGCATCTACAACGAAAGCCCGCTGGCCCGCTGCGTCAACGATGCGCAGGTGGTCACCCAGCACGCCTTCATGGGCGACGTCACCTATCAGAACGCCGGGGCGATGTTCTTCGGTAAACAGCCCCTTCCGGGCTACCTCTAATTTCCAGGGATCTTTGTCATGAGCGATAAGAAAACCTTGCGCGTGCTGTTCTGCATGGGCATCAACCAGAACTTCTTCGATGCCCCACGCGAGGAGCAGTTGCAGGTGTGGGCCGCCTTCAGCGCCATGTGGAACGACATCCACGACCTGGCCGGGGTCAGCGTGCTGGGCAACATGGACGACGACCAGAGCATGGTCGGTCCGTCCGATGGCTACCCCTGGACCACCTACCTGCTGGCCGATGTGCCGGACATTGAAACCGTGCATGCCGCCTGTAACCTGTTCCGCACCACGGCGGTGGGCGACGGGCCGTACAAACTGTGGCGCTACGCCAAGGTCGAGGCCCGCGTGGGCCGCGAACTGATCATCCAGCGTGCCTGATGTCGAGGATATCCTGTGAGCAATCTGATCAAGCCTGTCGATGCCATTGCCGGTATCGGCCATTTCTTCTGAGGAGCCGACCATGAACCAAGTCGCATTGGTCACTGGCGCCGGTCAAGGTCTGGGTCAGCGTTTTTGCGCTCGGCTCCTGGCAGCAGGATTCGACGTGGCGGTCTCGGACCGTGATCTGGGTTTGGCCCAGGCCGCCGCCGAGCAGTTGCAAGGGGCGGGTGGCCGGGTATTGGCGGTGAAGCTCGACGTCGGCGACAAGGCCGATTTCGAACAGGCCCTGGCCCAGGTGCTGCAGCACTTCGGCGCGCTGCACGTGGTGGTCAACAACGCCGCCGTGACCAAAACCACGCCGCTGATGCAGATCAGTCCGGAAGAGTTCGACGCGGTGGTCGGCCTCAACCTGCGCAGCGTGTTCCTGGGTTGCCAAGTGCTGGGGGCGTACCTGGCCGAGGCCGGTTACGGCCGCATCATCAACATGGCCTCGCTGGCCGGGCAGAACGGCGGTACCGCTACCGGCGCGCATTACGCGGCGAGCAAAGGGGCCATCGTCACCTTGACCAAAATCTTCGCCAAAGAATTCGCCGCCCGCGGCGTCACGGTCAACGCCGTTGCGCCTGGGCCGATCGACTCGCCGGCGGTGCACGCCGCCGTGGCTGCCGAACGCCTCCCGGGCTTGCTGGCAAACATTCCGGTGCAGCGTTTGGGCGATGCCGACTTTCTCGGCGATCTCATCGTGCAACTGGCGCGACCTGAAGCCTACTTCACCACCGGAGCGACCTGGGACGTGAACGGCGGGTTGTTCATGCGTTGATTTTTTCGGGGCGCACGGCGCCCCCTCTGGTAACCCGAGACACCGGCCATGAATGAAGAACTGTTGAATGTAGTCGTGCGCAAGCGCGAGATCCAAGGGGCCGACGTGGTCGTCCTCGAACTGGGACGGGCCGATGGCGCCGCGCTGCCAGCCTTCGAGGCTGGCGCACATGTCGATATCCATGTGGCACCTGGTCTGGTGCGCCAGTATTCGCTGTGCAGCGACCCCGCCGAGGTGACCGTCTACCGCCTGGGCGTGCTGAAGGACCCTGCGTCCCGCGGCGGTTCGGTGCAAGTTCACGAGTCGCTGCACGAGGGCCGCGAAGTGCAGATCAGCACGCCGCGTAACCTGTTCCCGCTGGCCAGCGATGGCAAACGCTCGATTCTGCTCGGCGGCGGTATCGGCATCACCCCGATGATTGCCATGGCCCATGCCCTGCATCGGCAGGGTGCCGAGTTCGAGTTGCACTATTGCGGACGCTCACGCAGCCGTAGCGCGTTTCTCGACGAACTGGCCAATGCGCCGTTCGCTGCGCGGGTGGTGACCCATTTCGACGACGAGGACGCCGCTCAGCGTCTGGACTTGCCTGCCGTGCTCGGCCAGGGCAGCGCTGGCACGCACCTGTACACCTGTGGTCCGTCGGGCTTCATGGACTGGGTCATCGCGGGCGCACGGCAGCAGGGTTATGACGAGTCCCATATTCACAAGGAGTACTTTCAGGTCGAGGTCGACGCCAGCGGTGACACCTTCGAGGTGGTGGCGGCGCGCAGCAACAAGACCGTGCAGGTCGCCGAAGGTCAGACCATTCTCGATGCCCTGGCCAAGGTCGGCATCAAGATCGACATTTCCTGCGAGCAGGGTGTGTGCGGCACTTGCATGTGCGAGGTGCTCGAAGGCGAGCCGGACCATCGCGATGTGTACCTGACCGACGAAGAAAAGGCCGCCAACGACCAGATCCTGGTGTGCTGCTCGCGGGCCAAATCCAACAAGCTGGTCCTGGATATCTGAGGAGATGACCATGGTAGAGGTAACCCAATTTCGCAACGCAATGGCGATGCTCGGTGGCGCCGTGTCGGTCATCACCACCGATGGCCCGGCCGGACGCTTCGGTTTCACCGCCTCGGCGGTGTGCAGCGTGACCGACTCGCCGCCGACCTTGCTGGTATGCATGAACCGGTCGTCGTACTCCAACGAGATGTTCAAGACCAACGGCGCGCTGTGCGTGAACGTGCTGGCCGGTACTCACCAGGCGTTGTCCGGCGCGTTCGCCAACCGTGAGCTGGACATGGACCAGCGCTTCGCCAGTGCCGACTGGATGGTCCTTGAGAGCGGGGCGCCGGTGATGCAGGAAGCGCTGGTGAACTTCGACTGCCGTATCGCCCAGGTGCATGAGGTGGGTTCACACAGCATTTTCTACTGCGAGATCCAGGGCATCCGCCATGGCGGCGCCGATGACGGGCTGGTGTATTTCAACCGCGCCTATCACCGCGTCAGCGAAGCTTCGAAGGCGTGCTGAGGCGGCGCATGGCGAGGGCTGCCTAGCAGCCCTGGGCATCACGGCGTTTCGAGGTTATGGAAGACCACTTCGAGCATGCGATTCAAGCGTTGTACCTGGGCTTCGGTGAGCCCCTTGAAACTGCGCTGGAACAGGTCGCGGGTCACCTCCTGCATCCGCTCGATGCTCTGCAGGCCAACGGCAGTGATGCGTACCTGAGTCACGCGACCGTCCTCGGGGCTGGGCGCGGTATCGACCAGGCCGTCCTCCTTCATGCGGTAGACGATCTTGGTGATGGTCGAAAGCTTGGCGATGGCGTGGGTGGAGATTTCGGAAATGCTCGATTCGCCGTTCTCGTTGAGGATCCACAGCACGCGCCAGCGCGGCACGTCGAGGTCGATCTTCTTGAGCAGACGCTCCATGTTCTGGGTATAGCGGCCATGCACCCGGGCCAGCCAGTAGAAGGGGAAATCCTCCTTGCGAAATTCATCGCTGGCCGGGTCGTGATGGCGGTGACCTTTGCTTTTCGAGGTGCTCATCGATTCACTACTTGTGCGGAAATAGTCGCGACATCATAGACGTTTCAGCGAGTTTGGCCATGAAAAAGTGGCGGCATAATACTGGAAAGTTCAGTTGACATTTCACGTAATTATTCGCCATGTTAACGCCGGGCTCAGGTCCGGTATACATTCTTGAAAAGGGCTGCGCGAACATGACGATCATAGTTGAAACCCTTGACTTGGGCGGCGATGGCCCCCGAGTCGTGGTCAAGGACACGCTCGATGTCGCCGGTACTGCGACCCGTGCCTCTAGCCAGGCGTTGGAACATGCACCGCTGGCCGAGCGGCATGCCGAGGTGGTCAGCAATCTGCTGGCAGCCGGGGCACGCCTGACCGGCAAGGTCAGCTTGCATGAACTGGCGTTCGGCACCACCGGCATCAATCGCTACACCGGTACGGCGGCCAACCCGCGTTTCCCGGGGCGCATTCCGGGTGGTTCGTCGAGCGGCTCGGCGGCGGCGGTCGCCGCCGGCCTGGCCGATTTCAGCCTGGGTACCGACACTGGCGGCTCGGTGCGCATCCCGGCTTGCTGCTGCGGTGTGTTCGGGCTCAAATCCACGTTCGGCCGGGTCAGCCGCCAAGGTGTGATGCCAGCACGCACCAGCCTCGACTGCGTCGGTCCGTTCGCTGCAAGCCTGCCGATGCTGGTACGGGCCATGGGCATGATCGATCCGACCTTCACGCCTGCCCAGGTGCCGAGCCAGGCACGTATCGGTGTTCTGCGCGTCACTGCCGAAGCTGCCATCCACAAGGTGGTACAGGGCGCTTTGGCGGCCACCGGGCTGCCCCTGGGTAACGTCGAGTTCAAGCATTTCGGTGCCGCTTACGAGGCTGGCATGGTGGTGATCAACCGCGAAACGTTCGAAGGCTGCGGGCACCTGTTGGACACCGGCAAGGTCGGCGCCGATATCGCCGGGCGTTTGGCAGCGGCAGGGCAGACCAGCGACACGGCGCTGGCAGAGGCCGAAGGCGTACGCACGCGTTTCACCGAGGAAGTCGACCGGGCCCTGGCTGAATTCGACGTGCTGGCATTGCCGACCATGCCGGATTTTCCCTTGCGCCTGGAAGATGCCGCCGACACCCGCGCTGTCCTGGGCATGACCTCGTTGGTGCGCCCGTTCAACCTGTCCGGGCACCCGGCGTTGAGCATTCCGCTGGGCAGTGAGTGCGGTTTGCCGGTGGGCTTGCAACTGGTAGCGGCCAAGGGCGCCGACGAAAAACTGCTGGCGGTGGCTGAGCGCGTGCTGCTCAACCTGTACGCCAACACTCGATGCTGAGGTGACGATGAGCGATATCGTTGAGTTGCAGGCACGCCTGCAGCGGTTCGAAAGCCAGCAGGCCATTCGGGTCTGCATCAATCGCTACATGGAGCTGTGCGACCAGCTCGATGCCAGCACGCCGCTGGATGAGCTGGCGGGGCTGTTCAGTCGCGAGGCGGTGTGGGAGGGTAAGGGTGCCAAGTATGCGGCGAGCTTTGGCGGATATCGCGGGCGTGAGGCGATTCGGGCGATGTTGGCCACCTACATGAAGACCCCGGCGCACTTTGCCCTGAACGTGCACTTCTTGACCAGCGAGGTGATCGAGGTCGATGGCGAGGAAGGGCTGGGACGCTGGGTGATGTTACAGACCAGTACCTTTGCCGATGGCGCCTCGCACCTGAATGCGGCGCGATTGACTGTGCGATTCGTGGTCGAGGATGGGGCGTGGCGGATGGCGCATTTTCAGACTGAGAATCTGTTCAGTCGGCCGGTTTCGCGGTGGGACAGCGAGGCGCAGTTGCCTGTTCCTGGGCGGTGATTTGGGGATCGAGCGCCGCCCGCGCGGCGCTCGATCTCGAAAGCAGCAAAGACCTCAAGGCATGCCCAACCACTCCGGCAAAGCCAACGAAATAAACGGCACATAAGTAACCAGGATCAGGAACAACAGCAGAATCGACAACCAAGGCAGCGCAGCCCGGATCGTCTGCCCCAACGTCAACCCGGTCACCGCCGAAGTCACGAACAGGTTCAACCCCACCGGCGGATGCACCAACCCAATTTCCATGTTCACCACCATCACGATCCCCAGATGAATAGGATCGATGCCAAGCTGCATGGCAATGGGGAAGAAGATCGGCGCCAGGATCAGGATGATCGCTGAGGGCTCCATGAAGCTCCCCGCCACCAGCAGCACGATGTTGACCATGATCAGGAAGCCGATCGGCGTCAGTCCTTCGGACATCACCCACTGGGTGATCTGCTGGGGAATCTGCTCGGTGGTCAGCACATGGGCGAAAAGCATGGCGTTGGCGATGATGAACAACAGCATGATGGTCAGTCGCCCAGACTCCAGCAACACCTTCGGGCAGTCCCGCAAGCGCATGTCCTTGTACACGAACAAGGCAATGAACGCCGAATACACCGCCGCCACCGCCGCTGCCTCGGTGGGAGTGAACATGCCGCTGTAGATGCCGCCAAGGATGATCACCAGCAGCAACAGCCCCCAGAACGAACGCTTGGCACACCGCAGCCACTCGGCGAAGCTGGCCCGTGGTTGCGCCGGCAGCTTCTTGACCCGGGCAACGATGTAGATGGCCACCATCAATGCCACGCCCAACAGCGCGCCTGGCACCACACCGGCCATGAACAGCTTGCCGACCGACGTCTCCGTGGCGGCCGAGTACACCACCATCACGATCGAGGGCGGAATAAGGATACCCAGGGTACCGGCGTTGCAGATGATCCCCGCGCCGAACTCCCGTGGGTACCCCGAGCGCACCATCCCAGCCACGGCGATGGAGCCGACCGCTGCCACGGTGGCCGGCGAGGAACCCGACAACGCCGCGAACAGCATGCACGCCAGCACGGCGGCGATGGCCAGGCCGCCACGGATATGACCGACACAGGCATTGGCGAAGTCGATCAGGCGCTGCGCCACACCACCGGTGGTCATGAACGCCCCTGACAGCAGGAAGAACGGGATCGCCAGGAAGGTGTAGCTGTCGGAGGTCTCGAACAGCTTGATCGCCAGCGAGCTGAGTGAGTCCTGGCTGAACATCAGGATCGACAGCGCCCCGGAAAGGCCCAGCGAGATCGCGATCGGTACGCCCAGGAACATGAACACGAACAACAACAGGAACAGGCAGAGTACCGTCATCAGTGATGCTCCTCACCGGGGTTGGCCAGCTTGCTCGCTTCCGCAGCCTCGTCGGCCAGACCCAGGTCGTACTGGCGATGGGTGTAGAGGCGATAGAGGATTTCCAGGTAGCGCACGATGATCAGGGCAAAGCCCAGCGGCACGATCAGCGCGATATGGCCGATCTTGATGCCATAGCGGTCCAGGTCCTCGGCACCGATACCGGCCGCGAGCACCGCGCTCACCCATTTCACGCTGGCCAGCAGGAACAGCCCGGCGTAAGCCAGGCAGCAGGCGCAGGCGATCATCGCCAACACCCGCTGCACCGGTTTGGACGTGCGCCGCACCAGCACATCGACCCCCAGGTGGCCGGCAGTACGCACGCCATAGGAGATACCGAAGAAGATCAACCAGCCGAACAGGGCCTTGGTCAGGGCGATGCTCCAGGTCATTTCCTGGGCGTAGCCCATCAGATGGTCGCCGATGGACAGCAGCAGGTCGCTGGCCCAGGGCCAATGGTCACTGAGGCTGTAGAACAGTGCGTAGACGTTGTTCAGGGCCACGTAGATGAAGGTCACCAAGGTCATGGCCGCCAGGAGAAAGGCGATGGCGCCTTCCTCGAAATGCTCCCAGACACGCCTGAGCGATTGCATAGGGATTCTCCAGACAGAAAGGGCGGGCGGGCCACCCGCGCAAGGGGTGGCCCGGACAGCGCGGGAGGGCCGTCAGGAAGCTTTGTTGGAGGCGGCGGCAGCCTTGATCAGGTCGGCACCGATCTGGTCGGAGAACTTCTCCCATACCGGGCGCATCGCTTTGCGCCATTGCTCGCGCTGCTCGGCGGTCAGCGTGTCGATCTCGCTGGTCTTGGCGTCGATGATCTTCTGCTTCGCAGTTTGGTTGAGCGCCTCGGCCTGTTTATTCACCTCGACGGTGACCTTGTCCATGATCGTCTGCAGCTCGTTGCGCACATCTTCCGGCAGGCCGTTCCAGAACTTGGCGTTGGTGATCACCATGTAGTCGATCAGGCCATGGTCGGTCTCGGTGAAGAACGGCTGCACTTCGTTGACCTTCTGGCTTTCATAGTTCGACCAGGTGTTCTCGGTGCCGTTGACGGTACCGGTCTGCAGGCCCTGATAGACCTCGGCGAAGCTCATCTTGCGCGGGTTGGCGCGAATGGCCTTGAACTGCTCCTCGAGCACGCTGGAGGCTTGCACGCGGAACTTCAGACCACGGGCATCCTTGGGCAGGATCACTTTCTTGTTTGCCGACAGTTGTTTCAGACCGTTGTGCCAGTAGGCCAGGCCGCGGATGCCCTTGTCTTCCATGGACGTCAGCAGCGCCTTGCCTTGGGGGCCTTGCTGGAAGCGGTCGACTGCCGCCAGGTCATCGAACAGGAATGGCAGGTCGAAGATCTGCACCTGTTTGTTGTAGTGCTCGAACTTGGCCAGCGACGGCGCCAGCATCTGCACGTCGCCCAGCAGCAGGGCTTCCATTTCCTTGCCGTCGCCGAACAGCGACGAGTTGGCGTAGACCTCGACCTTGACCTTGTCCTTGAGCTGCGGGTCTTCGGCGACCAGCTTCTGGAACATCAGCGCGCCCTGGCCCTTGGGCGTGCTGTCTGCCACCACGTGGGAGAACTTGATGACGATGGGATCGGCGGCGTGGGCCATGCTGGCCATGGACACTGCGGCGGCGCAGAGGAGCGCCTGGGTCAGCTTGAACATCGATGTCACCTCGGATTTATTGTTGTAGAGGGTTGGCGTAAAGATGGACCACGGTGCGTGTATGGACAATCAGCTTTTGGATAAGGCAGCGTTCGGCAGAGCCGAACGCACTGTCATTGACCGCGCAAACGTTCACTATAGAAGATTGTGCGAATCCTCAAGCGCTGGATTGATCGAGCAAGCGCTGCGCCCTCAGCAGCACCGGCGCATCGACCATCTGGCCATCGAGCTGAAAGGCACCGGCACCGTTTGCCGCAGCACTGGCCGCCACCACCCGCTGCGCCCAGGCCAGCTCATCGTGGCTCGGCGCTAGCGCGGCGTGGATCACCGCCACCTGCCGGGGATGGATGCACAGCGCGCCGCCATAACCGATATCGCGGGCATGGCGCGTCGCCTGCTGCAAACCTTCGGGGTCGTCGATTGCCGGGAATACGCCGTCGAGCGGTGGCAGCAGCCCGGCGGCACGCGAATGCAGTTGCACCATACGGCGGGCGTGTTCGATGAATTGCCGGGCCGCGTCGCTCTCGGTGTTGAGGTCGAGGTCCAGGGCCAGGTCGAGGCTGCCGAACGATAAGCGCTCGACGCCATCGGCGGCGGCGATCTGCGCCAGGGCCAACAGACCTTTGGCGCTTTCGATGATCGGCCAGATCGGTTTGCCTGCGTGCCAGGCGACCGCGATCTGGGCGGCGTTTTCCACCTTCGGCAGCAACAGCCCGGCAACGGCTGGCTGGCGGGCGCAGAACGCCAGATCGGCGGCATGCTCGGCATGTTGCGGCGCATTCACTCGGACCCATACGCGCGACTGCGGCTCGGCTTGCAGGAAGGCTTCCAGGTTGGCGCGGGCTTGCTGTTTCAGTGGTTCCTCCACGGCATCCTCGAAATCGACGATGACCACGTCGGCACCGGCCGCCAATGCCTTGGCGAAGCGCTCCGGCCGGCTGCCAGGCACGAACAGTGCCGAGCGCACGCGGCTCATACCACACCGCCTGCGGCGAGATCGGCCTGTTGCGCGTCGTTCAAGCCCAGTTCGGCGAGGATGGCCTGGGTGTGCTGACCCAGCCCCGGAACGCCGTCCATGCGAGGGCTGAAGGCGTCGTTGCGCCCTGGTGGCAGCAGCGACGGCAACTTGCCGACCGGGCTGTCCACTTCGCGCCAGCGGTCGCGGGCCCGCAGTTGCGGATGCTGCCAGACGCCATGCATGTCATTGACCCGGGCGTTGGCGATCTGTGCCTGTTCCAGGCGCGCCACCACCTCGTCCAGCGACAGGCTGGCGAAGCGCTCGATGATCAGCTGGCGCAGTACGTCGCGGTTGTCCGAGCGTTTGAAGTTGGCGTTGAAGCGCTCATCGCTTGCCAGTGCTGGATCGAGCAATACCTTGTCGCAGAACAGCGCCCACTCGCGCTCGTTCTGCAGGCCGAGCATGAGCGTGCCGCCGTCGCCGGTGGGGAAGGGGCCGTAAGGGTAGATGGTCGAGTGCGAGGCTCCGGCCCTTGGCGGCGGTGTCGCGCCATCGTAGGCGTAGTACATCGGGTAACCCATCCATTCCACCAGGCTTTCCAGCATCGACACGTCGATGCGGCTGCCCACCCCGGTCTTGTCGCGCAACATCAGCGCTGAAAGCACACCGGTGTAAGCGTACATGCCGGCGGCGATGTCAGCGATCGAGCAGCCGGCCTTGGCCATTTCGTCGTCGCCAGGGCCGCCGGTCACCGAAAGGAAGCCGCCCTCGCTCTGAATCAGCAGGTCATAGGCTTTTTTCTTTTCATAGGGACCGCCTTCACCGTAGCCGGAAATGTCGCAGACGATCAGGCGTGGGAAGCGCGCATGCAGCGCCTCGAACGACAAGCCCATGCGCGCCGCTGCGCCGGGCGCGAGGTTCTGCACGAGCACGTCCGCCTTGGCCAACAGTCCCTCCAGGATGCTGTCGGCAGCGGGCTGCTTGAGGTCCAGGGTAAGACTTTCCTTGGAGCGGTTGGTCCAGACGAAATGCGAGGCCAGGCCGTCGACACGCTGATCGTAGCCGCGGGCGAAATCGCCGCTGCCGGGGCGTTCGACCTTGATCACGCGGGCGCCCAGGTCGGCCAGCTGACGGGTGCAAAAGGGCGCCGCGATGGCGTGCTCCAGGCTGACGACGGTGATGCCATCAAGGGGACGGGGCGTGGAGTGGGTCATGAGAGTCACCTAAGGTTCTGGGTTGCCGGGCGCGGCTCAATACAGGTCTGTCAGCGTAGTCGCATCGCGCAATTGCCATACCCGCTCGATCAACTGCTGGCCCTGGGCCTCGCTGCGTGCACCGGAATAGGCCAGCAGACGCTGGAACTTGGCTTCAAGCTCCGGGCGGCTGAGGGTATTGCCCGGATCGCCTTTGGGTTCGTCGATGGCGGCGCTGTAGTGGCGACCCTGCACATCGGTGACCTCGACACGGCCAAGCCAGCGCGCCGGGTAGGCCGCGTCGACTTCGGCGTCGAGCTGCATCTGCACTTTGTCGCGCAGGGCAGCTACCCGTGGGTCGCTCAAGGCCAGGTCGCGGAACTCCAACAGTTGTGCGCTACCGTGCACGGCGATCAGGCCCAACACGGTGCCCATGGAAAACTTGGCCTGGTGCACGGTGGTCGGCACGTTGACCCGGCCCAGTACATCGATGGCGCCCTGGTGGACGCGAGTGACCACCTTGGCGATCTGCTCATGGCTCAGGTTCTCGCGCTGCATCAGATGGAGCAGGGCATCGGCGGCGGGGTGGGTGTGACGGCACGAGGCATGGAACTTGAAGGAGGTCTCGACCAGCGCCCAGCGTGTGCCGAGACCGTCACTCAGGCGGCTCGGGTCGGCGTCGCTGGACATGCCAGCGGCCATGCCTTGCTCGCCTTCGAGGATGTTGCGTGCGCCGGTCAGACCGTCAGCGGTGAGGTAGGCGGCGAGCAGGCCATCGGCGGCAGCCTTGGCGGTATGCAGCTGCTTGGAGTCGGCGGCGTCGCGCAGGAACTCCCACAAACCGGCGGCCTGGGTACCGGCGCTGCCCAGCAGGTTGATGAACTGCGCTTTGTCGAAACCGAGCAGCTTGCCCACCCCCACCGCGGCCGCGAGGGTGCCGACCGTGGCGGTGGTGTGGAAGATGCGATAGTGCGAGCGACCGAGAAACTCGCCGATACGAATGCCCGCCTCATAGCCGGCGACCGCAGCCAACAGCAGGTCCTGGCCGGATTTGCCCAGGTCCTGGGCGGCAGCCAGGACCGCCGAGAACACCACGGTGGCCGGGTGCAGCACCGAGCTGTTGTGCAGGTCGTCCTGTTCGACCAGATGGGAAGCGGCGCCGTTGACCAGCGCGGCGAAGTAGGGCGATGAGGTACGCCCGCTGGTCAGGATGCGCGCGCTGCCCTGGGCGGGGCCCATGCGTTCGGCATAGCGCTCGAACAGCGGGATCGGGTGCGCGCCCTGGCTGGCCAAGGCCGAGCCCAGCCAGTCGAGGAACAAGTCTTCGGTTCGGTCCAGTACGTGGCCGGGGATCTGTGCGTAATGCAGGCCGGCAAGAAAGTCCGCCAAGGCATGGGTATTTTGCATGGTCGGGCCCTCAGAAGCTGCGTGGCAGTTCGAGCAGGTGCTCGGCTACGTAGGACAGGATCAGGTTGGTCGAGATCGGCGCCACTTGGTACAGACGTGTTTCGCGGAATTTGCGTTCGACGTCGTATTCGTTGGCGAAGCCAAAGCCGCCGTGGGTCTGCAGGCAGGCGTTGGCGGCCTCCCAGCTGGCCTTGGCCGCCAGGTACTTGGCCATGTTCGCGGCGGCTCCGGCATTACGCCCACTGTCGTATTCCTCGCAGGCGCGCCAGCGCATCAGGTCGGCAGCCTCGATTTCGATATGCGCCTCGGCGATGGGGAACTGTACGCCCTGGTTCTGCCCGATCGGTCGACCGAATACCACACGGTCGCGGGCATACTGGCTGGCTTTCTCGACGAACCAGCGGCCATCGCCGATGCACTCGGCAGCGATCAGCGTGCGCTCGGCATTGAGGCCGTCGAGGATGTAGCGGAAACCTTTGCCTTCTTCGCCGATCAAGCTGCTGGCGGGGATTTCCAGGTTGTCGAAGAACAGCTCGTTGGTTTCGTGGTTGACCAGGTTGGCGATCGGCTGCACGGTCAGGCCGTTGCCGATGGCATCGCGCAGGTCGACCAGAAAGATCGACATACCTTCGGACTTCTTTTTCACTTCGGCCAATGGTGTGGTGCGCGCCAGCAGAATCATCAGGTCGGAATGCTGGACCCGCGAGATCCACACTTTCTGACCGTTGATCACGTACGTGTCGCCTTTGCGCACGGCGGTGGTCTTGATTTTGGTGGTGTCGGTCCCGGTGGTGGGTTCGGTCACGCCCATCGACTGCAGGCGCAGTTCGCCGCTGGCGAGCTTAGGCAGGTAATAGCGCTTCTGTTCTTCGCTGCCGTTACGCAGCAGGGTGAACATGTTGTACATCTGGCCGTGGATGGTGCCGGAGTTGCCGCCGCAGGCGTTGACCTCTTCGAGGATGACCGATGCCTCGGCCAGACCCAGGCCCGAACCACCGAATTCCTCGGGAATCATCGCCGACAGCCAGCCGGCTTCGGTCATGGCTTTGACGAAGGCCTCGGGGAAGCCTTTTTCCTCGTCGATCTTGCGCCAGTATTCGGCAGGGTACTCGGCGCACAGTGCGCGCACGCCTTCGCGAATGGCAGTCAGGTCATCGTTATCGTAAGTAGGCATTGGGGTGTCCCTGTCAGCGATCAGTCGAAACGAACTTCGGCGCTTTGCGCCACACCGTCGGCATTACCGGCCCACAATTGGGCCTGGCCGGGCTCGACGAGGCGACCGGCTACCTCGAAAGGCGTCGGCACGGTCAATGGGCGTACGCCGCGATAGGCGAAATGCCGCACGCACTTACCCGGATTCGCGCGAATGAACGCATGCAGGTTGAGCGTGGCGATCATCGGGCCGTGCACCACCAGTCCGGCATAGCCTTCGGTGGCGGTCACGTAGGGGTGGTCGTAGTGGATGCGATGGCCGTTGAAGGTCACCGCCGAGTAGCGGAACAGCAGGGTCGGCGTCGGTGTCACCGACTCGCTCCAATCGGCTGGGGCATCTGCCTGGCGGCTATCCAGCTTGGGCGGGTTGGGTTCGCGGTAGACGATGTCCTGTTCTTCACGCACGCACAGTTGGCCGTCTTGGGAGTAGTCGTGGCGCACGGTGACGAACAGCAGGGCGCCTGTGCGGCCATGCTTTTCTTCGATATGAACGATGGTCGAAAGACGCTGGGCTTCGCTGCCGACCCGCAACGGGGCGATGAACTCGACCCGTCCGCCCGCCCACATGCGGTTGCGATTGTCGGCCGGAGGCAGGAAGCCACCGCGGGCCGGGTGGCCGTCGCTACCCAACTGTGCCTCATTTACCGGCTCCTGGAAGAAACACCACATCCACAGCGCTGGCAGGGGCTGGCCGACAGCCGGCGCAATCTCGCCGAAGGTCGCTGCGATGCGCTTGACCAGGTTGCGGCTCAGCTCGTCATGGACCTCTTC
This sequence comes from Pseudomonas sp. HD6422, assembly GCF_025377065.1. Lineage (NCBI taxonomy): Bacteria > Pseudomonadati > Pseudomonadota > Gammaproteobacteria > Pseudomonadales > Pseudomonadaceae > Pseudomonas > Pseudomonas sp. HD6422. The sequence goes on from NZ_JAHWIW010000024.1 coordinate 27,130, forward strand.
GGTGCGGCCGATCCAGGCGCTGTAGTCGGTAGGCGGAGTTGTAGCAGTCATCACGATGCCTCTGCTTTGTTGTTATGGGGCGATCATGCGAGGCGCCTGGCATTCTGTGAATTTGCATTTGCGTAAAGCCGCGTTCATGTATGCTGAACGCCATGATTGTGCCTGTATCGACGCTAACGCCCCCCGACCGGAGCCTCCCATGCATTTCGACCTGGCCGACCTGAGGCTATTCATTCATATCGGCGAGTCGCCGAGCCTGACCCAGGGCGCACGCCGCGCCTGTCTTTCCCCAGCTGCCGCCAGCGCCCGCATCAAGGCGCTGGAGGCGCAGCTCGATACCCGTCTGCTATACCGCGACAGCCGAGGTGTCGAACTGACACCCGCTGGCCACAAGTTGCTGACCCATGCGCGGTTGATCATGCGCCAGGTGGACTACCTCAAGGCTGAATTCACGCAATTCGGTACTGATTCGGCCGGGCATATCCGCATTTTTGCCAATACCACCGCGGTGACCGAGTTCCTGCCTGAGGTGCTGGCAGGCTTTCTGGCCAAGCGTCCAGGGGTGACGGTCGACCTGCAGGAGCGCCTGTCCCGGGATATCGTGCGGGGTGTGCTCGATGGCAGCAGCGACATGGGCATCATCGCCGGCCCGGTCGAGGCGAGCGGCCTGCAGGTGATGCATTTCAGCACCGACCGCCTGGTGCTGATCGTGCCCCAGGGGCATGAGCTGGCGCAGTACCAGCAGGTCACGTTGAAGCAGACGTTGGCGTTCCAGCATATCGGCCTGCATGACGGCAGCACGTTGCTGAGCTTTCTGCGCGACCATGTCGAACGCATGGGCTTGAACCTGTCGCTGCGTATCCAGCTTTCGAGCTTCGAGGCCATCTGCCGGCTGGTAGAGGCCGGTGTCGGGATCGGCATCATTCCCGAATCGGCCGCGCTGCGGAACAGCCAGACCATGAACCTGGTCACCATTACCCTCGACGAGCCCTGGGCGGTGCGTGAACGCAGTATCCTGGTGCGTGAACTGGAGGCGCTGCCAGGGACTGTCCGGGCTTTGATCGCGACCTTGATGCCAGAGAACGGCGCACAGGCACTGACGCCAAGCACCTAGAAGAAATTGCGCTGAGCCTTGAGTGTGACCACGCTTTCGCAATAGGTATTGATGCCGGCGTAGGCGTCGCAACCACCACCGCTGAGGTCGGAACTGCTGTAGATCAGGTCCAGGTCCAAGCCTAGCCAAGGGCGCGAGAGCTGTAGCGACCAGTCGGAGAAGCCATCGATCTGGCTACCGTCACCGATGGTGAACGGTGTGCCCAGCTGATGATGGGCAAGCTTGACGGTGAGCTGCGCATCGAGCAGTGGCAGCCGGCCGAGATCGGCGAACAGGGTACCGGTGCGATTGTCGGGGTTGTCGCGCAGTGCGCCGCCGAAGCGGCTGCCGAGTATCGAGACGCCGCCATACACGGCATAGCTGTCAGGTCCGGCGATATTCGGCTGGCTGTAATGGATCAACCCCACCTCATACCCCAGGGTATGGTCGAAGTGATGCTTGTAACCCAGATAGCTGTCCAGCCTCAGCGTGGAGTCGGGCGCTACGCCCATGCTCGGGGCATACTGGCCGACGTACCAGCCGCTTGGGTGGCTCAAGTCGAGGCCGCCGTGAAAGGCGCCGACGGCGCTGGGCGAGATCAGGCCCTGAGCCATGCTGCGTGAGGGAGTGGTACCGAGGGTGAAGTCGAAGTCGCCCAGCTGGCGGAGCATTTGCTGGGCGTGCAGCGCAGGGCTCAGCAGCAGGGCCGCGCCCAGCAGCAGAAGGGGCCTGGTCATGGTCACCGTCCTGGAAGGCTTGCTCTAAAGGGGCCAAGGATACCTGGGTTGACCGCAACGGGTATACCATGACGCCCAGCGTATCAACCGAGCGGGTCTTGTCCGAGAACCTTGCTCAGGGCCACCCGCGCATCCTCGAGCTGAACCAGCGAAGCATGCCGGGCCCCCAGCGCATCGCCATTCTGGATCGCGGTGAGGATCGCCTTGTGCCGAGGCAGGGCGAGTTCATCGAAGTTGGGGCGCTGGTTGGAGTAGCGCACCGATTCACGCAGCGCCATCGACAGCATGTTGCACAAGTAGGCCAGCAGGTCGTTGTGGGTTGCGTCGGCGATCCGTGCATGGAAATCCAGATCCGGCTGCAGGCGTTCTTCATGGTTGCGCGCCGCTTCCATGCGTTGATAGGCCTCATCGATCGAGGCAACGTCTTCGGCCGTGGCATTGGTCGCTGCCAGCGCGGCGGCGGCCGGTTCGATCACCCAGCGTACGCTGGACAAGGTATTGAAGAATTCCTGTTGCGGCGTGGCCTGCATCAGCCAGTGCAGCACGTCGGGGTCGAGCATGTGCCAGTCATGGCGCGGACGAACCAGGGTGCCGACCCGCGGGCGGGCTTCGACCAGGCCCTTGGCGGTGAGCGCGCGCATCGCTTCACGAAATACCGGCCGGCTGATCGCGTAGGTTTCGCACAGGCTCGCCTCGGAGGGCAGTTTCTGCCCGGGCTCGAGTTGGCCGGATACGATCTGCAGGCCGAGGTCCTGGACCAGAGTGGCGTGCATGCTCTTGCGCGTGGTGGGCTGGCGGTAGTTCATGTGAGGCGGGGGAGATCCTTCGGGCGGAGGCTGCGCATCATAGCATCAGTGGGAGGGGGGCCGGTCTTGTGTTCGTCGTGACATGCGCGGCGCCTTTGGGATCGAGCGCCGCGCGGGCGGCGCTCGATGCGTGCAACGCCACCCCATCCAACGACGAGCCCCCCAGGCATTCAGTGCGAATGCTTGGGCACCGCCGAGCCACGGCAGCCGACCAGGAAGTCGAAGTCACAGCCTTCGTCGGCCTGCATCACGTGATCCAGGTACAACTTCGCATAACCGCCGCTGATCAGTTGCACGGGCGTCTGCAGGTCGGCCAGACGGCCAGCCAGTTCCTCTTCGGAAATGTCCAGGTGCAGACGGCCCTCCTTGCAGTCCAGCTCGATCCAGTCACCTTCACGCACCGCCGCCAATGGTCCGCCGGCCGCTGCTTCAGGCGCCACGTGCAGCACCACGGTGCCATACGCCGTGCCGCTCATGCGGGCATCGGAGATACGCACCATGTCGGTGACGCCCTGGGCCAGCAGCTTGGCCGGCAGGCCCATGTTGCCCACCTCAGCCATGCCTGGATAGCCCTTGGGTCCGCAGTGCTTCATGACCAGGACCGAATCGGCATCGACATCCAGTTCAGGGTCGTTGATACGTGCCTTGTAGTCTTCGAAGTTCTCGAACACCACCGCGCGACCACGATGTTGCATCAGTGCCGGTGTTGCCGCCGATGGTTTGAGCACCGCGCCCTTGGGGGCCAGGTTGCCGCGCAGGATGCAGATGCCGCCATCGGCCACCAGCGGTTTGTCGAGCGGACGAATGACCTCTTCGTCATACAGCGGTGCAGCCTGACAGTTGTCCCACAGGCTCTTGCCATTGGCGGTCAATGCGGTGGGGTTGGGCAGCAGGTTGTGTTCGCCGAGGCGACGGATGACGGCAGGGAGACCACCGGCATAGTAGAACTCTTCCATCAGGAAACGCCCTGACGGCTGCAGGTCGACCAGGGTCGGCGTACCACGGCCGACCCGGGTCCAGTCTTCGAGCTGCAGGTCGACGCCAATGCGCCCGGCGATCGCCTTGAGGTGGATCACCGCGTTGGTCGAGCCACCGATGGCGGCGTTGACGCGGATGGCGTTCTCGAACGCCTCGCGGGTGAGGATTTTCGAAAGGCGCAGGTCTTCGTGGACCATGTCGACTATCCGCATGCCCGACAAGTGCGCCAGCACGTAGCGGCGTGCATCCACCGCCGGTATGGCAGCGTTGTGGGGCAGCGAAGTGCCCAGTGCTTCGGCCATGCAGGCCATGGTCGAGGCGGTACCCATGGTGTTGCAGGTGCCCGCCGAGCGCGACATGCCGGCTTCGGCCGAAAGAAACTCGTTGAGGTCGATCTGGCCGGCTTTGTAGGCCTCGTGCATCTGCCAGACGATGGTCCCAGCGCCGATGTCCTTGCCTTTGTGCTTGCCATTGAGCATCGGCCCGCCGGTGACCACGATGGCTGGTACGTCGCAGCTGGCGGCGCCCATCAGCAACGCAGGGGTGGTCTTGTCGCAGCCAGTCAGCAGCACCACGGCATCCACCGGGTTGCCACGGATCGCTTCTTCCACATCCATGCTCGCCAGGTTGCGGGTAAGCATGGCAGTCGGGCGCAGGTTGGACTCGCCGCTGGAGAACACCGGGAATTCCACAGGGAAGCCGCCAGCCTCGAGCACGCCTTTCTTCACATGCTCGGCGATCTTGCGGAAATGCGCGTTGCAGGGCGTGAGCTCGGACCAGGTATTGCAGATGCCGATGATCGGCTTGCCCTGGAATTCGTGGTCGGGAATGCCCTGGTTCTTCATCCAGCTGCGGTACATGAAACCGTTCTTGTCGGCAGTGCCGAACCATTGGGCAGAGCGCAGCGGGCGTTTGTGATCAGACATGGGAGGGGTACCTTATTGGTATTACTATTTGTCGTTATGGTTGTGAATGTACCGGCAAAAATGACGGATGTGAAGGGTTGTCGATTTAAATAGTAATACTATAAGATCGTTCAGCCAGGTCAGAGGTCTGCCAAAAAGCCCCGGCCCGGTGCTGTGCCCATTACAAGAACAATTGGAGACATCGCCATGATTCAGGAGCAGCGGCTGGTCCGCCTGATCACACTGAAACTCATCCCTTTTTTGGTTCTGCTTTACCTGGTGGCCTATGTCGATCGTTCGGCGGTGGGCTTCGCCAAGCTGCACATGGGGGCCGATATCGGTCTTGGTGATGCGGCCTACGGCCTGGGCGCCGGACTGTTCTTCATCGGCTATTTCATTTTCGAGGTGCCCAGCAACCTCCTGCTCGACCGCTTCGGCGCCCGTCGTTGGTTCGCCCGCATCCTGGTGACCTGGGGGGCGATCACCGTCGGCATGGCGTTCGTCACCGGGCCCAATGGCTTCTACGTGATGCGTTTCCTGCTCGGCGCGGCCGAGGCGGGCTTCTTCCCGGGTGTGCTGTACTACATCACCCAGTGGTATCCGGTGCGCCACCGCGGCAAGATCCTCGGCTTCTTCATCCTTTCGCAACCGCTGGCGATGCTGGTCACCGGCCCGCTGTCCGGGGCCTTGCTGGGGCTCGATGGTCTCCATGGCCTGCATGGCTGGCAGTGGCTGTTCATCTGCATCGGTACCCCGGCGGTGTTGCTGGCCTGGCCAACCCTGCGCCTGCTGCCGGATGGTCCGGCCAAGGTGCGCTGGCTGTCCGACGAGCAGCGCAACTGGCTGCAGGAGCAACTGGCCAACGACCTGCGCGAGTTCGGCCAGACCCGCCATGGCAATCCCCTGCATGCCTTGAAAGATGGCCGGGTGCTGTTGCTGGCGCTGTTCTATCTGCCGGTGACCTTGAGCATCTATGGACTGGGCCTGTGGCTGCCAACGCTCATTCACCAGTTTGGTGGCAGCGACCTGGTCACTGGCTTCGTATCGGCCGTGCCCTATGTGTTCGGCATCATCGGCCTGCTGGTGGTACCCCGCAGTTCCGATCGCCTGAACGATCGTTACGGCCATTTGGCCTTGCTGTATGCCCTGGGCGCACTCGGCCTGTTCCTCAGCGCCTGGTTGAGCGTGCCGGCGATGCAGCTGGCGGCGTTGTGCCTGGTGGCGTTCGCGCTGTTCTCCTGCACCGCGATCTTCTGGACCCTGCCGGGGCGGTTCTTCTCCGGAGCCAGCGCTGCGGCGGGGATCGCCCTGATCAACTCGATCGGCAACCTCGGTGGCTATCTCGGCCCATATGGCATCGGTGCGCTCAAGGAGCACACCGGGCAGTTGTCGTCGGGCCTGTATTTCCTGGCCCTGGTGATGCTGTTCGGGCTGCTGCTCACCGGCGTGGTCTACAACCGCCTGGAGCGCCGCCAGCGCCTGGCATCGACGCGGGTGGCCGAGCCCTCCCGCTAATCTTCGCAACCGAAAAGCGAGCACAAACATGCGATTGATCCAATTCGAAACCGCCACCGGCGAGCGCCGTGTGGGCGTGGTGGAAGGCGAGCACGCCTTGGAAGTGCGTGGCGCCGGCAGTACCCGCGAGCTGGCCCTGCAGGCCATTGCCGCTGGCCGCGACCTGGCCAGTGAAGTGCAGGCCGCAGGCTTGGGCGAGCACCACGACTACCTGGCCCTGCTGGCCGAAGGTCGGGTGTTGCCCCCGCTGGACCATCCGGATCCGGCGCATTGCCTGGTCACTGGTACCGGCCTGACTCACCTGGGCAGCGCCGCCACGCGTGACAAGATGCACCAGCAGCAGGCCGAAGGCGCCGTGACCGACAGCATGCGCATGTTCCAGTGGGGCCTGGAGGGCGGTCGGCCGCTTGCAGGCGAGGAGGGCGCACAGCCGGAGTGGTTCTACAAGGGCGACGGCGGCGTCGTCGTACGCCCCGGCGCCGACCTGCCGTTACCCGCTTTCGCTGAGGATGCCGGCGAGGAGCCGGAGCTGGTCGGGCTGTACCTGATCGGTGAAGACGGCACGCCGTACCGCCTCGGCTATGCCCTGGGCAACGAGTTTTCCGACCATGTCATGGAACGGCGCAATTACCTGTACCTGGCCCATTCCAAACTGCGCGCCTGCAGCTTCGGGCCGGAACTTCGCCTGGGCGCGTTACCGGCGCACCTGGAAGGCACCAGCCGCATCCTTCGCGATGGCCAGGAGCTGTGGAGCAAACCATTCCTCTCCGGCGAGCAGAACATGTGCCACAGCTTCGAGAACCTCGAGTTCCACCACTTCAAGTACGACCAGTTCCTGCGCGCCGGCGATATCCATGTGCACTATTTCGGCACTGCCACCTTGTCGTTCGCCGACGGCATCCAGGCCCGTCCTGGCGATACCTTCGAGGTCAGCCTGGATGCCTTCGGCCAGCCGCTGCGCAACGGCATCAAAGCCGCGCCCGAGCAGGTCCGCCCCGGGGTCGTGAAAAGCCTCTGAGTTTTTTTCTTTCGTTACAGGAGTCAACCATGACCGTAAGCAACTTCATCGGTGGCCAGCGCAGCGCTGCTGGCAGCGTACGCCTACAGAGCCTCGATGCGCGGACCGGCGACGCATTGCCTCTGGCCTTCGCCCAGGCCACTCCTGAAGAAGTGGCCGCCGCAGCGCAGGCCGCCGAAGCGGCATTCGCCGAGTACAACGGTCTGGCGCCGGAGCGTCGGGCGCAGTTCCTCGATGCCATTGCCGAGCAACTGGATGCGCTGGACGATGACTTCGTGGCCACCGTTTGCCGCGAGACGGCGTTGCCGGCCGGGCGCATCCAGGGCGAACGTAGCCGCACCAGCAACCAGATGCGCCTGTTCGCCAAGGTGCTGCGCCGTGGCGACTTCCTGGGTGCACGTATCGACCGCGCGCAGCCCGATCGTCAGCCGTTGCCGCGCCCGGACCTGCGCCAGTACCGTACCGGCGTCGGCCCGGTGGCCGTGTTCGGCGCCAGCAACTTCCCGTTGGCGTTCTCCACCGCCGGTGGCGATACCGCCGCTGCCCTGGCTGCCGGCTGTCCGGTGGTGGTGAAGGCGCACAGTGGCCACATGGCCACGGCGGAAAAGGTGGCTGAAGCCATCGAGCGTGCAGCCGTAGCCACTGGCATGCCGGCTGGCGTGTTCAACATGATCTACGGCGCCGGTGTCGGTGAGGCGCTGGTCCGTCACCCGGCGATCCAGGCGGTGGGCTTCACCGGTTCGCTCAAGGGCGGTCGCGCCCTGTGCGATCTGGCAGCGGCAAGGCCGCAGCCGATCCCGGTGTTCGCCGAGATGAGCAGTATCAACCCGGTGTTGGTGTTGCCTGGAGCGTTGCAGGCCAGGGGCGAGCAGGTGGCCAAGGAGCTGGCCGGCTCGGTGGTGTTGGGCTGCGGGCAGTTCTGCACCAACCCTGGCCTGGTCATTGGTATCGCCGGTGAAGCCTTCAGCGCCTTCGTCGCGGCACTCGGCGCGCAACTGGCCGACCAGGGCGGGCAGACCATGCTCAACGCCGGCTCTCTGCGCAGCTACGCCAGTGGCGTGCAGCGTTTGCAGCAGCACCCGGGAGTGCGCCACCTGGCCGGTGCCGATCAGGTCGGCGACCAGGCCCAGGCGCAGCTGTTCCAGGCCGATGTGAGCCTGCTGCTCAATGGCGATGAGTTGCTTCAGGAAGAGGTCTTCGGCCCTACCACGGTCGTCGTCGAAGTGGCCGACGAAGCCGAACTGCGCCGGGCGCTGGAAGCCCTGCACGGGCAACTGACCGCCACGCTGATCGCTGAGCCGGAGGACTTCCAGCGCTTCGCCGCCTTGGTGCCGTTGCTGCAGCGCAAGGCCGGTCGCCTGCTGGTCAACGGCTACCCGACCGGCGTCGAGGTGTGCGATGCGATGGTGCACGGCGGCCCCTATCCGGCGACCTCCGATGCCCGCGGCACGTCGGTCGGGACCTTGGCCATCGACCGTTTCCTGCGCCCGGTGTGCTACCAGGACTACCCGGACGCGCTGCTGCCTGATGCCCTGAAGAACGCCAACCCACTGGGGCTGCAGCGCCTGGTCGATGGTCAGCACAGCCGTGAGGCGCTGAGCTGACGCCCCAGCGGTAGGCGTTGCACTGCTGTACGCCCGCCAGGCCTCGTCCGGCGGGCTTTTACCGAATGCCCCCAAGAACAACAACAAGAGGTTGCAGCCATGCCCAGCCGTTCCGTGCCCGTCGACCTGGTCGAACGGGAGTCGTTGGATAACCGCCTGTTCCGCAAGATCAACTGGCGCATCGTGCCGTTGTTCATCCTGTGTTTCCTGTTCGCCTATCTGGATCGCGTCAACATCAGTTTCGCCAAGTTGCAGATGCAGAGCGCACTGGGTTTCAGCGATGCCGTGTATGGCCTGGGTGCAAGCCTGTTCTTCGTCGGTTACTTCCTGTTCGAAGTACCGAGCAACGTGTTGCTGCACCGCATCGGCGCGCGCATCTGGATCGCTCGCATCATGATCAGTTGGGGCCTGACGTCCGCGGCGATGATGTTCGTCACCAGCGAGACCTGGTTCTATGTCCTGCGTTTCCTCATCGGCGTCATGGAAGCCGGGTTCGTCCCAGGGGTACTGTACTTCTTCACTCAGTGGTACCCCAGTGATCGCCGTGCGCGTATCAATGCCTACTTCAAGAGTTCGATCTGCCTGTGCGGGATCGTCGGCGGCCCGCTGGCCGGTTTCATTCTCAGCCATTTCGACGGGGTCAACGGCATGGCTGGCTGGCAGTGGCTTTTCCTGCTCGAAGGCTTGCCGTCGGTGCTGCTTGGCCTTCTGGTCCTATGGCTGGTGAGCGATCGGATCGAGGACGCGCGCTGGCTCGACGCAGAGGAGAAACGCTACCTGCGCGAGCGCCTGGACGCCGAGCCCAAGCCCAGCGGTGGCAGCTCCATACGGGCCATTCTGCGCGAGCCGGCCTCGATCGCGCTGTCGGCGATCTACCTGTGCCTGGTGATGGCGCTGACTGGCCTGCTGTTCTGGATGCCCCAGCTGATCCGCAACGCCGGGGTGGCTGATGCGATGGATATCGGCCTGCTGACGATGATCCCGTATCTGCTGGCGGTGGTCGGCAACCTGCTGATCGGTCGCAGTTCTGACCTGCGCAGCGAGCGTCGCTGGCACATGGCGAGCTGCGCGGTGATGACTACCCTTGGCTACGCGCTGTGTGCCGGCTTCACCGGACAGCTGTGGCTGTTGATGCTGGGCATGAGCCTGATCATGACCGGGATCATCGCCTGGATGCCGATCTTCTGGACCCTGCCTCCGAAGTACCTGGCTGGCCTCGCTGCCGCCGCCGGCATCGCGTTGATCAACTCCATCGGTCAGCTCGGCGGCATCGTCGCTCCGTACCTGGTGGGCAAGGTGCGCGATGTGAGCGGCTCGCCGACCCCGGCCCTGTGGCTGCTGACGGCGGTCAGCCTGTTGGCGGTGGTGTTGATCCTCTGGGCCGTGCCGCGCCGCCTGTATGCAGCTCAACCTGAATCGCGCATCGACTGAGGAGGTTTCATGCAACATGTCGTTTCCTTCGGGCCCATCGCCAGCGCCGAGGTGCTGGCCGACCTGGGTCAGCGTTATCGCTTCCAGCGTTTCGACCAGCCGTTGGCCGATCGCGAGGCTTTTCTCGCGGCATTGGCCACTGCTGACGGGCTGATCGGCAGCACGCTGCCGCTGGGGGCAGAGTTGCTCGACCGCGCACCGGCGCTCAAGGTCATCGCCAGCGTGTCCGCTGGATTCGACAACTACGATCTGGGCTACCTGCGCAAACGCGGCATCTGCCTGACCAACACGCCTGATGCGGTGACCGAAACCACTGCCGACACCGGCTTCATGCTGTTGATGATGGCCGCACGCCGGGCCTGCGAGATGGCGCAACTGGTACGCGACGGCGAGTGGAGCAGCGGAATCGACGCTTCGCGCTTCGGTCTCGACGTGCACGGCAAGACCTTGGGCATCGTTGGACTGGGGCGTATCGGCGCGGCCGTGGCCCGGCGCGGGCATTTCGGTTTCGGCATGCCGGTGCTGTACAGCGGCAACAGTGCCAAGCCTGAGTACGAGACGGAATTCGGCGCCCGACGCCTGCCGCTGATGCAGTTGTTGGGCGAGGCCGATTTCGTCTGCGTCTGCGTGCCACTGAGCCCGGCCACTCATCACCTGTTCGGCCGCGAGCAATTCGCGGCGATGCGTGACCATGCCGTGTTCATCAATATCGCCCGTGGTGCGGTGGTCGACGAGCCCGCCTTGGTTCAGGCGCTGGCGCAGGGGCAAATCCGCGCGGCTGGACTGGATGTGTTCGAGCGTGAGCCTTTGCCTGGCGACTCGCCATTGCTGGCGCTGCCCCAGGTGGTGGCCTTGCCGCACATCGGTTCGGCCACCGTCGAGGCGCGCGCCTTGATGGCCCGTACCGCGGCGACTGAAATGGCAGCGGTCCTCGCGGGTAGGGCACCTTGCCACCGCGTGGTGTAAGACGCAGACAGACGAGCAAGACGCAGCAGCCTGTGAGAGGATGGCTACTTCGCCGCCAAGTGGCCAAACAGGACCTCGAACGCAAGCCTGATGAAGACGCCAAAACGAATCGAACCGCTGATTGAAGACGGCCTGGTCGACGAAGTGCTGCGCCCGCTGATGAGCGGCAAGGAAGCCGCCGTCTACGTGGTGCGCTGCGGTAGCCAGGTGCGCTGCGCCAAGGTCTACAAGGAAGCCAACAAGCGCAGCTTCCGTCAGGCCGCCGAATACCAGGAAGGGCGCAAGGTGCGCAACAGCCGTCAGGCCCGTGCCATGGCCAAGGGCAGTAAGTATGGGCGCAAAGAAGCCGAGGACGCCTGGCAGAACGCCGAAGTGGCCGCCTTGTTCCGCTTGGCCGGTGCCGGGGTCCGGGTGCCGAAGCCGTTCGATTTCCAGGACGGTGTGCTGTTGATGGAGCTGGTCACCGATGCCGATGGCGACGCCGCGCCACGCCTGAACGATGTGCATCTGGAGGCCGAGGAGGCGCGCGAGTACCACGCTTTCGTCATCCGTCAGATCGTGCTGATGCTGTGCGCCGGCCTGGTCCATGGCGACCTGTCGGAATTCAACGTGCTGCTCGGGCCCGACGGCCCGGTGATCATCGATCTGCCGCAGGCCGTGGACGCTGCCGGTAACAACCATGCGTTCAGCATGCTGCAGCGCGATGTAGGGAACATGGCGCATTATTTCGGCCGTTTCGCCCCGGAGCTCAAGGCCACCCGCTATGCCCAGGAAATGTGGGCGCTGTACGAAGCCGGTGAGCTGCGACCGGACAGCCCGTTGAGCGGGCAGTTCGAGGATGACGAGCATGCAGCGGACGTCGCTGGGGTGATGCGCGAGATCGAAGCGGCCCGGCTCGACGACGCCCGTCGACGTGCTGCACTGGCGGAAGTCGAGAGTGGGCCGGCCAGGACCGAAGAGCCGCCTCCGCCCTGGTTGCAGTAGTTGGGTTGAGGTCGATGGGGTTTTTCAGGTCGTGCCTCGGGGAAATCGACGTAGTCGCCAGCGTCCCAGGCAAAGTCGTACCCAGTGGGCGGAGCAAGCTGATACAAGCCAGCGAAGTGGCCATCGTTCAGTCGATTCATGTACACCTGTCCGGTGATCCGGAAGGGAAGAAAGTGCAGTACCTGGACGCACTCGAGGTCGCTCAGGTGACCGCCGATGACTTCCTGTTCGCCAAACCTGCCATGGTGACGGCCAAAGCCCTGGCGATCGTCCCGCAGAGTGGCCTGCAGTTGGCCGAATCGACCTTGGCGATGCAACCCGCTTCGTTAGCAGAGAGACCGTCGACCACACCTGCGCCGCTGCCCAATGTGGCGAACCTGGTCGAGGCGATGGCTGCCTTCTTGCCTCAGCCGGGGGGTTCCGCACTGGCTGCCCCAGGCGCCTGTACAACCCTGGGAGCCGACGCTCGCCGTTGCAGTCTGAACATGCCTGCCAAGCCGGTCCATGAGGTGCTTCTGGGCCGGCTATTGCATCACCTGCAATGCACATTCTCGCGATTTGGCCTTTCCACTGGCGCGTGACAGGCATAAGGTATACGCCGTTAAAAATCCCTGGAGCTGTCATGTCCAACCTTTTCCCTGCCGTTCGTCCACGCCGCCTGCGCCAGAACGAGTCCCTGCGCACGATCTTCCAGGAGACCGAGTTCCGTCTCGAGGACCTGATCCTGCCGATCTTCGTCGAAGAAGGCATCGATGACTTCGTGCCAATCACCAGCATGCCGGGCGTCAACCGCATTCCGGAAAAACGGCTTGCCCAGGAAATCGAGCGTTATGCCCGTGCCGGTATCAAGTCGGTGATGACCTTCGGCGTTTCCCACAACCTCGATGCCACCGGCAGCGACACCTGGAACGAGAACGGTCTGGTGGCGCGCATGGCGCGTATCTGCAAGGACACCGTGCCGGAAATGGTGGTGATGTCCGATACCTGCTTCTGTGAGTACACCAGCCACGGTCACTGCGGCGTGCTCCACGACCATGGCGTGGACAACGACGCCACCCTGGCCAACCTGGGCAAGCAGGCGGTGGTCGCGGCCGCAGCCGGTGCCGATTTCATCGCGCCGTCGGCGGCGATGGATGGCCAGGTCCAGGCGATTCGCAGCGCATTGGACGGTGCGGGCTTCCATGACACGGCGATCATGGCCTATTCGACCAAGTTCGCCTCCTCGCTGTATGGCCCGTTCCGTGAGGCTGGCGGTACCGCGCTCAAGGGCGACCGCAAGAGCTACCAGATGAACCCGATGAACCGCCGCGAAGCGGTGCGTGAGTCGCTGCTCGACGAGCAGGAAGGGGCAGATGTGCTGATGGTCAAGCCGGCCGGCGCCTACCTCGATGTGATCGCCGACATCCGCGCCGCCTCGCGCCTGCCGCTGGCGGCGTACCAGGTCAGCGGCGAGTACGCGATGATCAAGTTCGGCGGTCTGGCCGGCGCCATCGACGAAGGCCGCGTGGTTCGTGAAAGCATCGGCGCGATCAAGCGTGCCGGGGCTGACCTGATCCTGACCTACTTCGCCATGGACCTGGCGCGCGAAGGTATCTGATTTGCCGAACGCCTCAATGTGACGAGACGTACTGTGCCCCGGCGAACGCCGGGGGCAGGGCAAAGCTTTCCCGCATCCGCTTGGCCTCGGCTGCCGGTGTCAGGCCGAACAGTCGCTTGAATTCCCGGCTGAACTGCGAAGGGCTGGTATAGCCCACCGCATAGCATGCCGTTTCCGCCGTCATCCCCTGACGCACCATCAGCAGCCGCGCCTGGTGCAAGCGTGTCGACTTCAAGTACTGCATTGGCGAGGTGCGGGTGATCGCCTTGAAGTGACTGTGGAAAGTCGGCACGCTCATGCCGGCTTCACCGGCCAGGTGCCCTAGATCGAGCGCTTGGGCATAGTGGGCGTGGATGCAGCGCAGGGCCTTGCCGATCTTGCCGAAGTGCCCCTGCATCGCCAACGCCGCGCGCATCGTCTTGCCCTGGGGCCCGGTGAGCACCCGATAATACAGCTCGCGTACCCGTGCCGGTCCGAGGATGACTGCGTCCAGCGGCTCGTCCAGTGCTTCCACCAGGCGCAGCACGCACGCCTGCATCGTGGCATCCATGGGGCTGGACATCATGCTCTCGGGTGGGTGTACCCGTGCCGAGGGCTGATGCTGGTCGATCTCCACCAGCAACTCGGCAGCCAGTTGGAAATCCAGATGCAGGTAGAGCGCCAACAAAGGGTGTTGCGCACAGGCTTCGGTTTCCATGGTGAACGGCACCGGGACCGCGACCGCCAGGTAGTGCTGCTCGTCATACAGGTACACCTGGCTACCGAAATAGCCCCGCTTGCGGCCCTGGCAGACGATCACGATGCCAGGGTCATACAGGACCGGCGTGCGGGCCAAGGCCCGGTTCGAACGCAGGATGCGCACGTCGGGCAGGGCCGTCAGGTTGTAGCCTTCGGTGGGTGCCTGAGCGCGCAGCAGGGTCAGCAAGCGTTGCCGGTCGGCCAGCGGCGCAGCGGCAGCCGTCTCGTTCATCGGCGATGGCCTCATAGAAATAGGCAAGAAAACCACAGAAACCAGCCTGAGGAAAACTACCACGGCTGGTTATCGTGCATCCACGTCAACGTTCAGTGGAGTGCGCACATGTCATCTAGCAAAACGCTTTTCATCACCGGCGTCAGCAGTGGATTCGGTCGAGCATTGGCCCAGGAGGCGCTCGCTGCGGGCCATCGTGTGGTCGGCACGGTCCGCAGTGAGCAGGCGCGGCAGGCCTTCGAGGCGCTCGATGGCGCCCATGCAGTGGGCCGCGTGCTCGACGTGAGCGACTTTTCTGCCATCGACGCGGTGGTAGCAGACATCGAGAACAACGTCGGGCCGATCGATGTACTGGTCAACAATGCAGGCTACGGCCATGAAGGGGTGATGGAAGAGTCGGCACTGAGCGAGATGCGCCGACAGTTCGACGTCAATGTGTTCGGTGCGGTGGCCGTGAGCAAGGCCGTGCTGCCGCACATGCGCTCGCGCAGACGCGGGCACATTCTCTACATCACCTCGATGGGTGGCTTCATCACGATGCCGGGCATCGCCTATTACTGCGGCAGCAAGTTCGCGCTGGAAGGCATCTCTGAAGTTCTTGGCAAGGAGGTGAAGCCGTTCGGTATCCACGTCACCGCCGTCGCGCCCGGCTCGTTTCGCACCGACTGGGCTGGGCGTTCGATGAGCCGGACGGCCCGTTCGATTACCGATTACGACGCGTTGTTCGACCCGATTCGCCAGGCCCGCGAAGAAAAGAGCGGCAAGCAGCTGGGCGACCCGAGCAAAGCGGCGCGTGCGATGTTGGCGATCATCGGCAGCGAAACACCCCCTGCGCACCTTCTGCTGGGCAGCGATGCGCTGGCATTGGTGCGCGAAAAGCTCGCGACCTTGAGCGAGGAGATCGATGCCTGGGAGGCGTTGTCGCGTTCGACCGATGGTTGAGCGGGATAAACGCTGGCGTACTGAATTTTTGCGGGCAGCCGCGTATCTCATGCTTAGCACCCGGCCATCCAGACGATCACGTCCGGGGAACAGTGAAGCACAAGGGATATCGGCATGAAATCACGCAAGAAGGGCGTCAAGCCCATCGGCCTCAAGGACATCACCATCGTCGACGACGCCAAGATGCGCAAAGCGATCACCGCTGCGGCGCTGGGCAATGCCATGGAATGGTTCGACTTCGGTGTGTATGGCTTCGTCGCCTACGCCCTCGGCAAGGTGTTCTTCCCCAACGCCGACCCCAGCGTACAGATGATCGCTGCCTTGGCGACCTTCTCGGTACCCTTCCTGATCCGTCCGCTGGGCGGCCTGTTCTTCGGTGCCTTGGGCGATAAGTTCGGCCGGCAGAAGGTGCTGGCCGCGACCATCGTCATCATGTCGCTGAGCACCTTCGCTATCGGACTCATACCCTCGTACGCGACGATCGGCATCTGGGCGCCGATCCTGCTGCTGCTGGCCAAGATGGCCCAGGGCTTTTCGGTGGGAGGCGAATACACCGGCGCCTCGATCTTCGTCGCCGAGTATGCGCCGGACCGCAAGCGCGGCTTTCTCGGCAGTTGGCTGGACTTCGGTTCGATTGCCGGCTTCGTGTTGGGTGCCGGGGTCGTGGTGCTGATCTCTACGGTCCTGGGCGAAGAAAAGTTCCTCGAGTGGGGCTGGCGCCTCCCATTCTTCCTGGCCTTGCCGCTGGGCATCATCGGGCTCTACCTGCGCCATGCACTGGAAGAAACGCCGGCATTCCAGCAGCACGTCGACGCGCTCGAGCAAGGTGACCGCGAAGGGCTGGCCTCAGGACCGAAGGTTTCGTTCAAGGAGGTGGCGACCAAGCACTGGCGTAGCCTGGTGACCTGCATCGGCGTGGTCATCGCGACCAATGTCACCTACTACATGCTGCTCACCTACATGCCCAGTTACCTGTCGCACAACCTGCACTACAGCGAAGACCACGGCGTGTTGATCATCATCGCCATCATGGTCGGCATGTTGTTCGTCCA
This sequence comes from Pseudomonas sp. HD6422, assembly GCF_025377065.1. Classification (NCBI taxonomy): domain Bacteria; kingdom Pseudomonadati; phylum Pseudomonadota; class Gammaproteobacteria; order Pseudomonadales; family Pseudomonadaceae; genus Pseudomonas; species Pseudomonas sp. HD6422. The sequence continues at coordinate 43,728 of NZ_JAHWIW010000024.1, forward strand.
GCCAATGATCGGGCTGCTCAGTGACAAATTCGGTCGCCGTCCATTCATCATCCTGGGCAGCGTCGGCCTGTTCGCCTTGGCCATCCCGGCATTCATGCTGGTCAACAGTGGCGTGTTGGGGCTGATCTTCGCCGGTCTGTTGCTCATTGCCGTGCTGCTCAACTTCTTCATCGGCGTGATGGCCTCGACGCTGCCGGCGATGTTTCCGACCCATATCCGCTATAGCGCGCTGGCCAGCGCGTTCAACATCTCGATCCTGATCGCCGGCCTGACCCCGACCTTGACTGCCTGGCTGGTGGAAAGCACCGGCAACCTGTACATGCCAGCCTACTACCTGATGGTGGTCGCCGCCATCGGCCTGCTGACCGGGGTGACCATGAAGGAGACCGCCAACAAGCCACTACGCGGAGCCGCACCGGCAGCGTCGGACATCGAAGAAGCGCGCGAACTGTTGCAGGAACATCATGACAACATCGAGCAGAAGATCGAGGACATCGACGCGCAGATCGCCGAACTGGAGGCCAAACGCAAGCTGCTGGTGCAGCAGCATCCGCGCATCGACTAGTGGCTGTGCTCAGCGCGGCATGTAGCCGCGCTGCCAGTTGCGCGGGATGAAGCGCGATACCAGGGCCAGCACGCAGGCCAGGGCGCAACTGCCAGCCAGCGCCTGCAGGCCCAGGCGCTGCTGCAACCAGGCGCCGAGGGCCGCACCCAGGAGCATGCCGGTCCACGGCACCAGTTGCACGCGCCAGCCGCTACGGCGCTCGCCCAGCAACCAGCGGCCCAGGCCGCGACCGAAACGCGACAGCGCGCCGGTCACGTAGGTCAGCCCGATGGGCAGGCCGTTTACCTGCTCGACCACCGCATTGATCATGCCCATGGCCAAGGTCGCCGCGAGCAAGGCCGGAAAGCTCGCAGCCCACGGCCACGCCGCAGCGCCGGCAAGCAGTCCCGCCACCACCAGCAACACGGGCCAGGCCCGTCGCTGGAAGCTGCGTGCCAGCAGCACGCCCAGCGCATTGCCGGCGACGAATCCGAACAACGCGCCACTCAGGCGCAATACTAGGGCAAGGTCAGCCTCGCTGATGGCTACCGCCAGGCGGGTGGTATTGCCGCTCATGAACGACACGAAGTCGCCCAGTGCCAACAGGCCTATGGCATCGGTCATGCCGGCCAGTACCGACAGGCCGGCGACCAGCCCGAGGCCCACGCGCCCACGCAGGACTTGCAGGCGCACACGCCTGGCGTTGCGGCTGGAGAACGCGCTCGGCAGCATCGGCAGGCCTCAGCGCAGCAGGTTTTCGCGGGCCAGCGTCCCTTTGAGGGTGCGCTCGACCACATCCACCAGAACCATGGTCTGGTGATCCACCTCGATGTTGAGCAGGTCCCCGGCCTGGTAGCGGGCAAAGGTGGTCTGGCGCAGGGTTTCCGGAATCAGGTTGATGGTCACCACGCCATCCTCGACATCGGCCACGGTCAAGCTGCAACCGTTGACGCCGAGAAAGCCGCGGGCGAACACGTACTTGGCCCATTCCGGCGGCATGCGGAATTTGATGAAGGCGCCGGTTTCCTCGATCGACAGCTCGACGATCTCGGCCGTGCAAGCAATGTGACCTGCCATCAGGTGCCCACCGACCTCGGCGTTCATCTTCGCCGAACGCTCGATGTTCACGCCTTGGCCAGCGCTCAGAAAGCGCAGGTTGGTGCGTTCAAGGGTTGCGGTCATGGCATCGAAACGCACCTGGCTGCCGTCGATCTCGGTGACCGACAGGCAGGTACCTTCGACACTGACACTGGCGCCGATCTTCAGCTCCTCTAGCAGTTCGGGGGTGAGGTCGATGGTGAACTGATTGTGACCCGGGTAGCGGGTCACATTGAGGAGAGGGCGGACGGCCTGGACGATGCCGGTGTACATGGTGTTGCTCCTGGGCGCGGGCTGGAAACCCCAGCACGCTATGCCTCTGGAGCGGTAAATGCAAGGTGGCCGTCCTGGGCTCATCGCCGCTATCAGACATGTCCGCTGCTGCTGACGATCCTCAGGCACAGTGCCTCGTACGGGTCCAGATTGATCATCAGGCGGCCATCTTCGGTCAGGTCGCCCTCGACCGTCTCGTTGATCATGTCGACCACCGGGCCTGGGCTGAAGCCGGTCAGGTGCAGCTCCTCGGCGATCACCTGCTGACTGAAGTTCAGCGCACTGATCTGAATGCCGCGGCCAGCCGGTAACTCGTGCACCATCACCAGCAGCCCAGGGCTGGTCACCTCGGGCACCAGGACCTGGCGACTGGTGGCGATGCCGTAGGCTTGGCGTACGGCGAGCAGCTTCTTGACCTTGCAGGCGAACGAGTCGCCGTTTTCCAGCTGGCTGTCCAGGCTGCCATACAGCGCCCGCGCCCGTGGCATGCCGCGCACCGAGGCCTCAGCCTGATCATCGAGCCCGGCCAGGTCGTAGCCGCCGCGGTGGATCCAGCGGGTGTCGCCGTCGGCCATGCGTTCGGCCACTTGCTCGGCGTCCAGCGGCAAGGCGCCGACCAGGTCCCAGCCGGACAACGCCACCACCCCCGGCTGCATGGCGTTGTACATCACCAGCAGCAGGTGCACCTTTTGCACTTGCTCGATATCTGCCGCGCTGATCCGTTCCAGGTCACGAATGCCCAGTGCCGCAGTGATCAGGCTGGCCGTAGTGCAGGAAATACCATTGGTGACGAAGCGCAGGTTGTACGGCGCATGTTCCCCCGAGAGGCGCTCGTAGATCTCCTCCCGAATGTGCTCGCGCAGGATGTTGCCGGGCAGGGTCTGGCCCTTGTACATGAACATGTCGTGGGCATGCAGGGTCCAGAAGTGCACCAGCTCGACCGTCAACTCGTCATGGTTCTGCAGGGCATGGATCAGCGATGCCGGGTCGATGCCGAAACTGTGCATCTCCTTGAGCATCAGACGCAGGAACTCGGTATCGCCGGTGAGCAGCGCATGCTGGTACGCCGGCCGGGTGATGAAATCGTAGGAAAGATCGGCGCCGCCCTTGGACATCTGTGCGATATCGTCCAGGGTCAGGTTCAGCTCCTGAAAGCTGAAGCCACCGGCTTTGCGGATCATGCCGCCGATCAGCTGGTTGCCGACGATCGACAGCGGGTGGCTCTCGGACCAGGCCGGGCCGTCGACACGCGTCTCGACGCCGAGAAAGCCGTTGGCGTCCAGGCGCAGGCCACGGGCACCGAGGCAGTCCAGCGCATGCAAAGCGTCGCCGATGATCATCTGCTGGGCAGCGAAGGTCGGGTCGAGCCAGTTGAGCGAAGGTTGGCCCTCCTTGAAGTAGTGCAGGTACACCCAGCGTCGGGTCTTGCCGTCCACGCCAGTGATCGCTGCTGTGGCGCTCCAGTCGGTTTCCTTGACCCCTGGCTCGAAGAAGATCACTCGTTGCAACTGGCCGACGATGTAGTGGCGCAGCTTGAGTTCGTCACACTGTGCCGGCAGCAGGTTCACCGCATCGCGGCCCTCCGGCACCTCTGGTAACAGGTGCCAGTCTTCCTCGCGGATCTCGATCATGTGATAAAGCCCCGGATAGGCGCCATGGGCCATTTCCGCAAGACGGAAATCGGCGCCTTTGCCGGTGTGCGAAGGGATCAGGTCGTCGATGGTCACGGCATTGTGCGCTGCGGCCATGCGGCTCATGTACACCAGCTCCTGCTCGCTACCGTACAACGGGTCGATGTCGAAGCCGATGCGGTCGAAATTGCCATCGATGCTAGGCGTGTAGTCACGCCCGCGGATGCCGCCAGACTGCTTGATCGGGCCAGTGTGGATGCCTTGTACACCCAGCTCGGACAGGCGTTTCCACAAGGTCTCGTGGCCCAGCGCAGCGAGCACCGAACAGCCTTCGGGGGCGATGATGGCGTCGGGATAGACGGTCAGCCAGACCGAGGCGATCTCGGTAGCGCGGCGGGGCTGGGCCTCGGCGTACGGGTTGAGCCACAGGCGCGACTGCCCCGCGTAGAGCTTTGCGCGTTCCTGGGAGGCCTTGAGCATCGATCGCTCTTCGAGCCACTTGACGTATGACGGGTCGGGTTGGGTCATTGCGCATCCTCTTTGCATGTCGGCACCGACCCAAGTTAAGACGATGTTGTCGGCGGAACGTTCGGCTGGAGTCGACCGACCCGTTTCCCACGCTGGCTGGCCACTTCCACGGCCTGCCCATCGCGCTGCTTGCCCTGCCGGGCCAGCCCCTCCAGCTGCGGGATCAGCATGCCCTCCGGCAGGTGCCGCCAGAAACGCCCCGGCAGATGCTGGCGCAGTGCATCGGGATTGAGACGGGCGGGGTTGAAGGTGTGTCGGTAATAGGTCCGCCACAGGTCGGCACCTGGGTCGTCGGCGTTGCGCGCCCAGTCACGCCAGGCTTGCGGGCAACATCGCTGGTAATCGAACGCCTGGCCATCGAAACGGATGCCGTCGTCGGGTGTGGCGATCAACCAGCGCTGGCGACCGAGGCGGTCGGCAAAATGTCCGCTGGCGCTTTCCAGAATGTCGTGGGCCGGCTCGTGGAAGGCCACCAGGTCGAGTTGCAACCGTGCGGCCAGGCCTTCGGGCAATGGCACGAACCGTACGAATGCGTGTAGATGGTGGGCTTCGCGGCTGACCTGCTTGATCCGTCGCTGCAACTCGCTGCCCAGGCGGTCGCCAGCCAACATCGCGGTGCGGTCGCCATGGGCCACCCGCCAGAGCACCTCGTAGAGCAGGTTCCAGCGCTGCGCGCCGCGATAGCGTGCCGCTTGTTCCAACTGATCTAGCAGCGCCGCCGGTACCCGAGCCTTGAACGGTCCGGGCTGTTCGGGCAGGGGCAGCGGCGTGGCCAGCAGGTCATTCATAGGTCCCTGGGCCCAGGTCACTTCGGCAGGGTCGACGCCGTGTTCGAGCAGGCGCCGGGCTTGTTCACGCCAGCGGCTGAAGCGGTTGTCGCAATCGAGCGCGATCATCCCCACAGCCCCATTTGCACGGGGGCCTGAGGTTCGCGCAGGCGGGCCCGCAGCAGTCCGCTGCGCAGGTCTGCCTGGGCCGGTCGATAGTCGCTGGTGACGATGAACGGCCGGGCCTTTTCCAGCACGCAGCGCAATTGGATCAGATCGTCGTAGCGAATCCGCCGCTCGCGGCGCAGTGCGACCAAGCGCTGTACGCTGCGCAGGCCGATGCCAGGGATACGTGCCAGCAACGCCGGCTCGGCCCGATTCACATCCAGCGGGAAAACTTCACGATTGGCCAGTGCCCAGGCCAGCTTTGGATCGATGTCCAGGGCCAGGTTGGTGTTGTCGCTGAACAGTTCGCCGGCCTTGTAGCCATAACCGCGCAGCAGGAAGTCGGCCTGGTACAGGCGGTGTTCGCGCAGCAGGGGCGGGGCGGCCAGGGGAACGCTACCCGGGCTATCAGGGATCGGGCTGAACGCCGAATAGTACACGCGCTTGAGCCCGTAGCCCTGGTACAGCGACTCGGCATTGCGCAGAAGGGTGCTGTCGTCGGTGGCATCGGCGCCGACGATCACCTGGGTACTTTGCCCGGCCGGGGTGAAACGCGGTGCCCGCGGCTCGTTGGCCACGGCCTGTTGGCCCTGATGGATGACGCCCATGGCCTGGCGGATGGTGTGTGCTTGCTTCTCCGGCGCCAGGCGCTTGAGGCTGGCGTCGGTGGGCAACTCGATGTTCACGCTCAGGCGGTCGGCCAGACGCCCGGCTTCTTCGATCAGCAGGGGATCGGCGTCAGGGATGGTCTTGAGGTGGATGTAGCCGCGAAAGCCATGCTCTTCGCGCAGCAGGCGGGCCACACGGATCAACTGCTCCATGGTGTAGTCCGCCGAGCGGATGATCCCCGAGCTCAGGAACAGGCCGCTGATGCAGTTGCGCCGATAGAAATCCAACGTCAGGCGCACCACCTCCTCAGGGCTGAAGCGCGCCCGGGGCACATTGCTGGAGCGGCGATTGACGCAATACTGGCAGTCGTACAGGCAGAAGTTGGTCAACAGCACCTTGAGCAGCGACACACAACGACCATCGGGGGTGTAGCTGTGGCAGATGCCCATGCCATCGGTGGCGCCCAAGCCGTTGCCGCCACGCGAACTGCGCTTGGGCGCACCACTGCTGGCGCAGGAGGCGTCGTATTTGGCGGCATCGGCGAGGATGCCGAGCTTGGCGATGAGCTGCATGGGGTGTTCTCAATTTACTGAATATTCATACAGTATTTTGAGCGCGCGCGTATTGCAAGGGCCTGCTGTCGACCTCGTCCTCAATCCTTCGATCCTGGCAGCACGTTGCTCAGCAATTGCCGCGCCGTTTGTTTGATGATTCCGCCGCGGTCAGGGTCCTGCAGCAGTGCCGAGGCGAATTTTTTTGCCTGTTCCAGGCTGATGTGCGGTGGCAACGGCGGCACGTCCGGGTCGGTACGAAAATCGATCACCACCGGTACGTCGCTGGCCAGGGCCTGTTCCCAGGCCGGGCCGACGTCTTCTTCGCGCTCTACGTAGATACCCTTGAGGCCGATCGAGATGGCGAACAGATGGTAGGGCACATCGGGGATCTCCTGGCTGGCGACGAACTTGGGGTCGCCCTCCATGACCCGCTGCTCCCAGGTCACCTGATTGAGGTCCTGGTTATTGAACACTGCACAGATCCAGCGGCCATTCGTCCACTGGCGCCAGTACTTGGCCACGGTGATCAGCTCAGCCAGGTTGTTCATCTGCATGGCGCCATCGCCGACCAGGGCGATCACGCTGCGTTCGGGGTGGGCGAACTTGGCGGCGATCGCGTAGGGGACGGCCGCGCCCATCGAAGCCAGGCCGCCGGACAGCGAGCATTGCATGCCCGGACGGATCTGCAGGTCGCGGGCGAACCAGTTGGCGCATGAGCCGGAGTCGCTGGTGATGATCGCCTGGTCCGGCAGGCGCGGCGACAGTTCATGCACCACCCGTTGTGGATTGATCGGCGATGCCGGGGTAAGGGCGCGTTTCTCCAGCTTGTCGTCCCAGCGCTTGCGCCAGCCTTCGATGCGCTCGCGCCAGGTGCGTTTTTCCTTATGGACCAGTAGCGGCAGCAAGGCGTCCAGGGTATCGGCCGCATCGCCTTGCAGGTTCACCTCCATCGGGTAGCGCAGGCCGAGCATGTCGGGTGCGATATCGATCTGCACGCCGCGTGCCTTGCCTTCCTCGGGAAGGAACTCAGCGTAAGGGAAGCCTGAACCGATCATCAGCAAGGTGTCGCATTCGTTCATCAGTTTCAGGCTGGGCTCGGTGCCTAGCAGGCCAATGCTGCCGGTGACCCAGGGTAGCTCGTCGGCGAGTACGGCCTTGCCCAGCAAGGCCTTGGCTACGCCTGCGCCCAGGGTGTTGGCCACCGCTGCAACCTGGCGGCTGGCTTGCAGCGCCCCGGCGCCGACCAGGATCGCCACCCGTTCACCGCTGTTAAGGATCTGCGCAGCTCGCTCCAGCTCTTCGCCCCGGGGGACCATGCTGGGCCGCTGGTAGCCAACGCCGGAGTGCAAGGTGCCATGGGCCCGGGCCGGGGCCTCGTAGGGCAATTCCTGCAGGTCGTTGGGCAGAATCAGCGCGGTCACCCGACGCTCTCCCAGGGCGGTGCGTGCCGCACGGTCGAGCAAATGGCGGACCTGCGCCGGTGCCGAGGCCTGCTGAACGAAAGCGCCGGCCACGTCCTTGAACATCGACACCAGGTCCAGTTCCTGCTGGTAATGCCCACCCAGGGCGGTTCGTGCCTGTTGGCCGACGATGGCCAGCACCGGCATGTGGTCCATGCGCGCATCGTAAAGACCGGTGAGCAGGTGCGAGGCGCCCGGCCCTGAGGTGGCGATGCAGACGCCCAGCTCGCCGGTGAACTTGGCATGGGCGCTGGCCATGAAGGCGGCCATCTCTTCGTGGCGGCACTGGATGAATTCGATCTTGCCGGCGCGGCGTAGGGCACCGAACACGCCGTTGATGCCGTCCCCGGGATAGCCGAAGATGCGCGTCACGCCCCATTGGCTAAGGCGTTCGACAAGAAAGTCGCTGACGGTGGTGGTCATGGTTTGACTCCTGTTCAGATTGCGTTCGAGGTGGCGCAGGGCTGCATTGCCGTGCTGCGTCGGCGTCCAGCCATGAAGGTGCGCTTGGTCCAGAACAGTTGTTCCAGGTGGTCTGCGCCCAGTGCCCCTTGGTTGGCCAGGGTTCGGGCCTGTTCCCAGTCAAGGCCGGCGCGCAGCCAGGCCTGGGCGCCGGTCTCGTCGAAGGCGAGGAGGTGAGTCACGCCATTGCCGGGGTCGTAGGTCACCAGAGCCAGGCCGTCACAACCATTGTGTTCGTCGCTGGCCTGGGCTACGGCAGCCAAAAACAGGGGTTCATTGCGCCGCGAAGTGACGTAGGCCAGCCGAGGGCGCGCTCCGGGTGTGTTATCACGGGCGGCCTCATACCAGCCTTCCACGGGGATCAAGGCACGGCCCTCGTCGCGCAACCTGGCATACAGGCGCGAGCGCATCACCTGCTCAAGGGGTAAATGGGTCAGGGCGGGGCGGGTGCCCATCGACCAGTGGGGCACCCAGCCCCAGCGCACCTGCAATGGCGTAGCCTCGCCATCACGGCTGAGGAGGGCCTGCAGGCGCATGCGTGGTTTGACCAGGCGTCGCCGAGGTTCGCCTTGGCTTGGGGCAGTGTCCTCCGGATCTTCGTCCGTACCTGTCACGTCGCAGTGGAGCGGGCCTGACGGTGCAAGTCGGGCACCGGTTGTGGGTGGCTGGACGATGCATTGGCACATAGTGTTCCTCCTCCTTGGCTTGGATCCCTGGGACGACAGGCCAGGCTCATGGCGAGCGGGCCTGCACTTCCGAGGGCAGGAGGACGGTTGCCGTTCAGCCTCATGCGAGGCGGCGGCGACGAACGGGGAGGGGACCGGGGAATCGGGCAAACCAATGCCGGAAAAACGAAAGGGGCGCCGATTGGCGCCCCTTTCTTGAACCGCTTAGGCTTCAGCGTCCCAAGGACGATCGCCTTTTTCATCCTTGACGCGGGTGGGCAGGCCCATCACGTCCAAGGCTTTGAGGAACGGCTCGGCTGGCAGCTCCTCGACATTGACCATGCGCTTGGCATCCCACTCGCCACGGGCGACCAGCAAGGCCGCCGCCACAGGTGGAACGCCTGCAGTGTAGGAGATGCCCTGGCTGTCGGTCTCAGCGTAGGCTTCTTCATGATCCGCCACGTTGTAGATGAAGACTTCGCGTGGCTGGCCGTCCTTGGTGCCTTTGACCAGGTCGCCGATGCAGGTCTTGCCGGTATAGCCGGGGGCCAGTGAGGCTGGATCCGGCAGCACCGCCTTGACCACTTTCAGCGGTACCACTTCCAGACCTTCGGCGGTTTTCACCGGTTGCTCGGAGAGCAGGCCGAGGTTCTTCAGCACGGTGAACACATTGATGTAGTGCTCGCCGAAGCTCATCCAGAACCGTACGTTCGGCACGTTGAGGTTCTTCGAGATCGAATGGACTTCGTCGTGGCCGGTCAGGTACAGGTTCTGCGAACCGACCACCGGCAGGTCGTCGGTACGCTTGACTTCGAACATGGTGTTGCTGGTCCACTGGCTGTTCTGCCAGCTCCAGACTTGACCTGTGAATTCGCGGAAGTTGATTTCCGGATCGAAGTTGGTGGCGAAGTACTTGCCATGGGAACCGGCATTGACGTCGAGGATGTCGATCGAATCAATGCGGTCGAAATACTGTTGCTGCGCCAGCTTGGCGTAGCTGTTCACCACACCCGGGTCGAAACCGACGCCGAGAATGGCGGTGATGTTCTTTTCTTGGCACTCTTCGAGGTGTTTCCACTCGTAGTTGCCGTACCACGGCGGGGTCTCGCAGATCTTGCCCGGCTCTTCGTGGATGGCGGTGTCCAGGTAGGCGACACCGGTATCGATGCAGGCACGCAGCACCGACATGTTGAGGAAGGCAGAACCGACGTTGATGACGATTTGCGATTCGGTTTCGCGGATCAGCGCCTTGGTTGCCTCGACATCGAGGGCATTGAGCGAGAAGGCCTGGATGTCGGCGGGTACCTTGAGGCTACCCTTGGCCTTGACGCTGTCGATGATGGCCTGGCATTTGGAGATGTTCCGTGACGCGATGGCAATACGACCCAGTTCGTCGTTATGCTGCGCGCACTTGTGGGCCACCACCTTGGCGACACCTCCTGCACCAATGATAAGAACGTTCTTCTTCAATTTATCCCTTGCTCCTTACTTGAAAGCCGGTCTTACGACAGGCTGGAAACGTAGTCTTCGAAACCGAATTCGCGTTTGACTTCGACGCTGCCGTCGAGCTGCTTGACGACGATGGCCGGCATCTTCAGACCGTTGAACCAGTTTTTCTTGACCATGGTGTAGCCCGCTGCGTCGACGAACGACAGGCGGTCGCCGATGGCCAGCGGACGCTCGAATTGGTATTCGCCGAAGATGTCGCCGGCCAGGCACGACTTGCCGCAAACCATATAGGTGTGCTCGCCGGCGTTGGGGGCCATCTTGGCGTTGAGGCGGTAGATCAGCAGGTCGAGCATGTGCGCTTCGATCGAGCTGTCGACCACGGCCAGGTGCTTGCCGTTGTACAGGGTATCGAGCACGGTCACTTCCAGCGAGGCGCTGTTGGTGATGGCGGCTTCGCCCGGCTCCAGGTACACCTGCACGCCGTACTGCTCGGAGAAGGCTTTCAGGCGCGCGCAGAATGCGTCCAGGGCATAGCCTTCGCCGGTGAAGTGGATACCGCCACCGAGGCTCACCCACTCAACCTTGTGCAGCAGATGACCGAAGCGCTCTTCGATGTGCGACAGCATCTTGTCGAACAGACCGAAGTCGCCGTTCTCACAGTTGTTGTGGAACATGAAGCCGGAAATCTGCCCGATGACCTGCTCGATCTTTTCCGGATCCCATTCACCGAGGCGGCTGAACGGGCGCGCCGGGTCGGCCAGCAGGTAGTCGGAGCTGCTTACCTGGGGGTTGACCCGCAGGCCGCGGACCTTGCCTTCGGACTGTTCGGCGAAGCGTTGCAACTGGCCGATCGAGTTGAAGATGATCTTGTCGCAGTTATCGAGCATTTCCTCGACCTCATCGTCGGCCCAGGCCACGCTGTAGGCATGGGTCTCGCCGGCGAACTTCTGACGGCCGAGCTTGAGCTCGTAAAGAGACGAGGAAGTGGTGCCATCCATGTACTGCTGCATCAGGTCGAATACCGACCAGGTGGCGAAGCACTTGAGGGCGAGCAGTGCCTTGGCGCCGGAGTGTTCGCGCACGTAGGCGATCTTCTCCATGTTGCCCAGCAGCTTGGTTTTGTCGATGAGGTAGTACGGCGTCTTGATCATTTAAAGGCCCCCGGCCAGGCCGGCCAAAAAAAGGACACGCATTGTGCCTTCCCTTGCCGCATATCGAAAGAGCGGAACACGCATTTCGTCAGCGATGCTGGCGATTCGCCGGATTTTTTCCGTGCATGGCAGGTTCAGTAGAGCAGGACTATGTGACTATCTCGGGTAACCGCTGCACCACAACCCTCAAGCGCACCCCTCCAACCACGCCCGAATCTGCTCCAACGTCGCCGTAGCCCCACCACAGACCACCACCAGCACCTGCTGGTAACTGCCCAACGCACCCGGCGTATACGCCAAGGCCAACGCCGCGCCACAGGCCGGCTCCACCAGCACGCGATGATCGAGCAGGAACCGCTCGCATGCCTCCAGCGCTGCCCGGTCGCTGACCCGGTGGCTCTGCACCGGATGCCGACGCGTGCACGTCATCGCTTGCTCGGCAACGCGCTTGGCCCCCAGCGAAGTGGCGATCGAATCGATTCGCTCCAGCTCCACCGTATGCCCTGCCTGCATCGCCGCATGCAGGGATGCCGCGCCATCGGTTTCTACCGACAGGACCGGCACATCGTGCCAACCATTGCGTGTCAACCCTTCGACCACGCCGCTGAGCAGACCACCGCCGCCTACCGACAGGACCACTGCGTCAGGCTTGAATCCGCTTGCCGCCACTTCATCGATCAGGCTGGCATGCCCGGCCCACAGCAGGGGGTCGTCGAACGGATGAATGAAGGCATCTTCAGCGCCGATCAAGGTTTGCGCCAGGGCGTTGGCCTCCTGCCATGAGCTGCCGTGCACGACCACATTGGCGTCTTCCTGGCGCAGCAGTTCCTTCGCCCGTTCGGTGGTGGTCTCGGGCACCACGACGGTCACCGGCACGCCCAGCTTGCGCCCGGCGTACGCAACCGCAAGGCCCGCATTGCCCCCCGAAGACGATACGAATCGACGCGCGCCACGGGCATGGTGCACCTCGCAGGCATGGCCGACGCCGCGTAGCTTGAACGAGCCACAGGGTTGCAAGGCCTCGAGCTTGAGCCATATGGAGCGTTCAGCGGTGAGGGAGAGCGGGCGCGATTCGATCAGGGGCGTATTGATATGTAAGGTCATGGCTTGGTTCCGCGCAGTTGCTCGAGATAGTTGTATACGGTGTAGCGGGTCACACCCAAGGCCTCGGCGGCCTTCTCCACGCCGCCTTTGACGATGAACAGCCCGCGCTCCTGCATGACACGCACGGCTTCGACCTTGGCCTGTTTGTTCATCCGGCCCTGGCCTGAGCGCTGCAACGAGTCCTGAATGATTTCACTCATCAACAGGGCCATGTCGGCGGGCTCATCGGCAGGGCTCTGCGCGGGTGTGGCGCCCAACGGCTGGAGCTGCTGCAGAAAGCGCATGGCGGCGTCCAGGCCGGTGACGTCGGTGTTGACGCATAGACTGGCGAAGGGATGACCGCTGCTGTCGCGAAAGATCGCCGTAGCGCTGCGTAGGCTGCGGCCCTTCAGGTAGGTGGGGTAATCGGGCAGTACCACAGGGTCGCAACCCTGCTGTTCGGCAGTGGCCTGCATCAGTGCCTTGAAACCCTGGTCCTGTTCGGGGGCGGCCAGGATCGGGCTGCCGACCGTCCGCCCAGAAAGATGGCCGTTGACGATTGCCACCACGGACTGTTCCGGATGGTCGAGGTCGTGCAGGAGGATTTCCAGGTTGCCTGGAGCGACGCTACCCAAGGCCTGAATGGTGGCCTTCAGGACAGTGAGGGTGAGTTGACGCTCTTCAACGAGAGACAGGGGCATGGATGATCGCCATATTCAACTTTTTGTGTATTTTTGCACAAAAGGTTGAATATGGCGATGGCCGATTACCCTCGAAGATGCCAGCGATTCAGCCCAGCGCGGGGGTGCGCGGCGGGATCATGCGACGCGAGCCGGTCGACTCGAATGCCGCGGCGTAGCTCAGCAATGCGTTGTCGCTGTAGGCTTTGCCGGCAAAGGTGAGGCCAACCGGCATGCCGATATCCGCCATCACGCCCATCGGCACGGTCACCGTCGGCACGCCCAGGTGGCGGATGGCAAGGTTGCCGTTCGCCACCCAGACCCCGTTGCTCCAGGCGATATCTGCCGAGGCCGGATTGACGTCGGCATCGGCTGGGCCGACGTCGGCTACGGTCGGGAACAGCACCGCGTCCAGACCAAGATCGTCCATCCAGTCTTCCAGGTCCAGCTTGCGGGTCGCCTCCAGGCCGCGCAGGCCGTCCGGCAGGGTCTCGATCTGGTCCCAGGTCTTCAGGCCGCGCTTGGCCATGTTGACGTATTCGTCCATGCCGGCGGCCAAGTCGTCTTCACGGTTGGGCAGGGTGCCTGGGTCGTGCGGGAATATCTGCGGCCCGTCGACGTCGGCCAGACGGTTGAGCTTGGGATCGCCATTGGCGCGCAGGAAGTCGTCGAAGCCCCAGCCCGACAATTCCCACAGTTCATCGTGCAGAAACGCCTTGCTGACGATGCCCCGGTTGTAAACGGTCGGTGCACCAGGGCGATCGCCCTCGCAATTGGACACCAGCGGGAAGTCCACTTCGACTACCTCGGCTCCGGCTGCTTCCAAGGCCTGGCGCGCCGCCTGCCACAGCGCGATGACGCTGGCGCGGGTGTGGATGCGCTGGCCAGTCGGGCCGCCGATACCTGGCTTTTCCGAGGTACCGGCTTCGGGGTCGGCATTGATATACATGCGCGGTACGCCGAAACGCTTGCCCTTGAGGCTGCTGGCGTCCATCGCCAGGTCGAGGTAAGAGGCCGGGCGCACCGAGGAGGCCGCCGGAATCGGCACCCAGGGCTGCAGGCGCCAGAGGTCGCCGCGGGTGTCGGCATCGTCAGCGACCACCACATCGAGCACTTCGAGCAAGTCGGCCATGGTGCGGGCGTAGGGGACTACCACGTCCATGGTCGGCGTCAGTGGCCAGTTGCCGCGCACCGAGATCACGCCACGGGAAGGGGTGTAGGCGCACAACCCGTTGTTCGAGGCCGGGCCACGCCCGCTCGACCAGGTTTCCTCGGCCAGGCCGAAGGCACTGAAGCTGGCGGCAGTCGCGGTACCTGCGCCGTTGGAGGAGCCTGAGGCGAACGGTGCGGTCAGGTAGTTGGCGTTATAAGGGCTCTCTGCGCGACCGTACACACCGCGCTGCATGCCGCCATTGGCCATCGGCGGCATGTTGGTCTTGCCCAGGCACACGGCGCCGGCAGCGCGAAGGCGCTCGATGGTGAAAGCGTCGCGCTGGGCGACCAGGTCCTTGAACGCCGGGCTGCCGGAGGCTGCCGTGAGGCCTTTGACCAGATAGCTGTCCTTGGCGGTGTAGGGAATGCCGTCGAGCGGGCTGAGAAGCTCGCCTTTGGCGCGACGGGCGTCGGATGCTTCGGCCTCCTTGATCGCCTCGGGATTGCGGACGACCACGGCGTTCAGCGCGGTAGCGGTGCCGGCCGGGTCATAGGCGTCGATGCGCGCCAAGTAGGCCTTGACCAGCTCGACTGCCGTCGTGCGGCCAGACTCGAGCGCGTCACGCAGCTCGGCAATGGAAACCTCGGTTACCTCGATCATGCTTTCACCAAAAAGATTGTGCAGGTTTGGGCTTATGCGAGGAGTGTACAAGAAGGGATTAGGGTAAGCAGGTTTGCGCGGCAGAAATGGATTTTTGCATGGGGGCATTGTTGCGGCGGGATTGCCCTATCGCCAGCGCACCGGCGATAGGGCTCAGGCCGTCAGTCCAGATCCGCCGCCGAATGTCGTTCCGCCACCTGGCTCGCCTCATCGCCCCAGGTACGGTTGACCCGGGTGCCACGTTGTACCGCCGGGCGCCGGGCGATTTCCTCGGCCCAGCGCTGCACGTGGACATATTCGTGCACGGCCAGGAACTCGGCGGCACCATACAGATTGCCGCGCACCAGTTGGCCGTACCAGGGCCAGACGGCGATGTCGGCGATGCTGTACGCGTCGCCGCCCAGGTAGCGGCTCTCAGCCAGACGTCGATCGAGCACATCCAGCTGGCGCTTGGCTTCCATGGTGAAGCGGTTGATGGCGTATTCGAACTTTTCTGGCGCATAGACATAGAAGTGGCCAAAGCCGCCGCCCAGGTAGGGCGCCGAGCCCATCTGCCAGAACAACCAGTTGAGCGCCTCGGTACGCTCGGCCGGGGCCGTGGGCAACAGAGCACCGAACTTTTCCGCCAGGTACAGCAGGATCGAGCCTGACTCGAACACCCGCACCGGCGGTTCTACGCTGCGGTCGAGCAGGGCGGGAATCTTCGAGTTGGGATTGACCTGGACGAAGCCGCTGCCGAACTGGTCGCCCTCGCCGATGCGGATCAGCCAGGCATCGTATTCGGCATCCGTGTGGCCCTGGGCGAGAAACTCTTCCAGAGCGATGGTGACCTTGACGCCGTTGGGAGTGGCCAGGGAGTAAAGTTGCAAGGGGTGCTTGCCCACGGGCAGGTCCTTGTCGTGGGTCGCGCCGGCCACTGGGCGATTGATACTGGCGAATTGGCCGCCAGAGGCCGCGTCATTGCGCCAGACCTTGGGTGGGGTGTAGGGGGACTTGCTCATGCACGGTTCTCCTTCAATGGCGCAATGATTCAGGTAAAGACGTGGACCTGCATCTATGCCACGGGTTCGCCGGCGAGCGCAAATGAACAACCAGCGGGGCGCTCCCGCCGAGAGGGGCCTTGCCGGGCATAACAGCGGACTGTTGCGCAAGGCTGCTCGGTAACTGTGCTGGTCCTTGGCTTGGGAATGGCCTTATGCTGTAACGAAATATGTCTCGAAGCCTGAAAAAGGATGCTGCAATGCCGCTCAAGGACCTGCTGACCGCGTTGGTGGTGATCATCGCGTGGGGAGTCAATTTCGTGGTCATCAAGGTCGGCCTCGACGGGTTGCCTCCGATGCTGCTGGGCGCGCTGCGATTCCTTCTTGTCGCTTTCCCAGCGATCTTCCTGATCAAACGACCCAATCTGCCGTGGCGGTGGTTGATCGCCTATGGCGCGACCATCTCGCTGGGGCAGTTCGCCTTTCTCTTTCAGGCTATGTACAGCGGCATGCCTCCCGGCTTGGCGTCGCTGGTGCTGCAGTCGCAGGCGTTCTTCACCCTGGGCTTCGCCGCGCTGTTTCTGGGTGAGCGCTTGCGTGTGGCCAGCGTGCTGGGGTTGTTGGTGTCGGCCAGTGGCCTGGCGCTGATCGGCAGCGAGGACAGCGGTCATGTACCGCTGGTGGCCTTGCTCCTGACCTTGTGCGGTGGAGCCACGTGGGGCATGGGCAACATCATCACCCGGCGTTTCGGTTCGGTGAACCTGGTGGCGCTGGTGATCTGGGGCGGGCTGATTCCACCGCTACCGTTCCTGGCGTTGTCGTGGTGGCTTGAAGGCCCTGAGCGTATCGGCCAGGCGCTGGTCAACATCAGCTGGAGTTCGATTCTGGCCTTGGCTTACCTGGCGTTCGTCGCCACCATGCTTGGCTACAGTCTGTGGAGCAAGCTGCTGTCGCGCCATCCGGCTGGCAAGGTGGCGCCGTTTTCGCTGCTGGTGCCGGTGATCGGCCTGAGCTCCTCGGCTTGGTTGTTGGGCGAGCGGTTGACACCGATGCAGGGCTGGGGTGCCTTGTTGGTAATGGCCGGCCTGCTGGTCAACGTGTTCGGGCCCAAGCTCGGCCAGCGCTTGCGGGCCGTGAGCGCCCAGTGAGCGTGGCGAGGATGAGCTGGCATTGAGCCACTGGTCGGCTGCCGCATGTTTTGCCCAGGTAGTCTGCAAATGACCGGCTAGTCTCATTTCATCGGCCCCGTTCTTTCAGGCAACCGATCTGGTTGCCGGCAGGGTCGCCGCTGGAGGGAGACAGGGCATGAGCGAGTCCTTTTACGAAGACATGAACGACGCATTCCCGATCAACAGCCAGGTACGTTGCGGTCAAGCCGCTTACCGCCTCGGCTTCGCCCACATGACCCTGGACGAATCGGAGCAATTGCAGCCGGCACATCTACAGCGTGCCAAGAAGGGCCGCTTCACTCCCCGCATACCACAGAAACGTTGAAACCCATCACACCCCGCCGAATGGCGGGGTTTTTGTAGGAATTGGTTGATCCTGCTCATGGTAACGTCGCTTCGCTCTCGCTGAAGCCAGGCGCTTGTGAAATCCTTGCGCGGTACAACGGCAAAGGAGAGCGTTATCCATGCGAGTCAGGGAAAAGACCTATTGGCAATGGGCCGATGCCCAGCTGCACAGCCGCTGCCATGATGAAGCATTGAGCGATGGCACCACCTTCGATGTACAGGTGCGCTTGTCGCGCCTGGGCGCCACGCAATTGTTCATCGGGCTGTATGCCCCGGATGGCAAGGCCCTGGTAGAGGAGTATTACCGCGCTCGTCCGGGCGAGACCATGACCCGTGCGATGGTATGGGGGGTCGACCGCGCCCGCGCCTTGGCCACGGGGGTAATTGCCTTGCCGGAACCGGTCGCGGCAAAGTTGCGAGCATGAAAAAGCCCGGCCATCACTGGCCGGGCTCGAGTATCGGTGCAGCGACTCAGTTGAGCGGCTCGATCACCTTCACTGCCTGCTGCTCACGGGCGGCGGGCCATTCTTGTTGCAGGGTCTGTAGCAGGCGGCCAACGAACTCGGTATCGGCGGCGGCCTTCTTGCCGACGTAGCCCTGGCCACGGCGGTAGACCTTGAAGCGTGCACGCATGCTGGGCAGGTGCTCTTCGAATTCATCTTCGATGGTATTGGGCGGAAGGCGGTCGAGGCGCACTTCGCCGGTTTGGCTGACCCACAGCAGGTGGTCATCCATGCTGTCCTTGCGTGCGGCGAACAGCTGGGCCAGTTGGTCGATCGTGGGATTGTTGTTCAAGTTCATCATATAAAGCCCCTATTACCCATTCGTTGTTGATTTTTCTCAGTTGGCGCTATCTCGGTGTAGCGCACTACCTAGGCTGCTACAGCAGCATCGCAACAGGGGCTTTCTCACGCTGCCTTTTGGACAGTTTCCCTCTCCACGGACGGCCTGCGTTACCGCGCAGGCCGTCTGGAACACCCTTGCCACCGCTCCCGATCGGGGAGACGGCCTCATCATGCCCAAGGGCGATTGGCGGCGTCAACAGTTTTGTAGTGAATTTTTTTTGGCACTACATCGTGTCGGACAATCCTGATGAAAGTGACTCACCGGTCCGCTTCAGAGAGGATCTGATAGGCGGCGCGCACCCGGGCTTCGTTAGGGTAATTGCGGTTCGCCAGCAAGGCGATCGCCTTGTTCTGCCCAGGGATGAACGCCACGTAGGCACCAAAACCATTGGTCGAACCGGTCTTGTTGTACCAGGCCGCAGTTTGACGTGGCAGCGCCGGATCCAGGCGCTGGGTAGCCTGCGGTTCACGGACCATTTGTGGGCCGTTGCCGTCGATCAGCGTCGCTAGCGAAACGGGGTAGGGATAGCGTTCCCATCCCAGGCCCTGGGTCATGGCTCCGACCTCGAAATAGCCTTGCTGGGTGATGTCCACGGCTTGGCGCAGTGCTGGCGCCAGTTCGGCGGGCTGCATGTGCAGGCGGGCGTAACGGAGCAGGTCTCGGGCGCTGGTCTTGATACCGTAGGCTGCATCGGCGAAGGGGCCTGGGCTTACCCGCACCGGGCGGTTCTGCGCATCGTAACCCTGGGCATACAACCCTTGGGCCTCGGCTGGGACCTGTAGGTAGGTGTGATGCAGGCCTAGGCGCGGCAACAGGTCCTGGGTCATGAGTGTGGCGAAGGGCTGATGCCGTGCGCGGGCGGCCAGATCGCCGAATAGCCCCAGACTCGGATTGGAGTAACAGCGCTGGCTGCCGGGTTGGCTGTGCGGCTGCCAGCGCTGAAGGAAGGTCAGCGCTTGGGCGTCGGTCCGTACCTCGTCGGGAAACTGCAGGGGTAGGCAGTCGGCACTGTAGGCGCCAAGGTCCAGCACCCTGGCCTTGCCCAAGGCGCTGCCCGCCAATGCCGGTTGATAACGCTGGGCCTGGGCGGTCAGGTCGAGCGAGCCTTCGGCGCTGGCCAGCGCGGCGAGGGTGGCGGTGTAGGTCTTGCTCAATGAGCCGATCTCGAACAGCGTGTCGGCGGTTACCGGCGTGCGCTCGAGTTTGCTCGCCACGCCATAGCTGAAGTAATGCGCCTGACCATGGGTGTAGACCGCTACGGCCATGCCGGTGATTCCTTCGGCTTTCATCAGCGGCTCGATGACGTCGTCGACCTGGGTTTGTAGCGGCTCGGCAGCCTGGGCCAAGGGGCTGGACAAGGCCAGCAGAGTGAGGGTGAGGCGGGTGAATGACATGGTCGATCCTTTGAAAGGGTGTCCGTTGAGCGATATCGGCGGGAGCTCTGGCGTTAGCAGGAAGCAACAGCAGACGGTATCGTCGCGGTTTGGACAACGACAAGATGGAAACTGTTATGAAGTATGTGCGGATGTTGTTCGACAACTTCACCCTGGCCTTGCTCAGCGTTGTAGCGATCGCCACTTTGCTGCCTTGTTCGGGCGATGGCGCTGTCTATTTCGGCTGGCTGACCAACCTGGCCATCGGCCTGCTGTTTTTCTTGCACGGGGCGAAATTGTCGCGCGAAGCGATCATCGCCGGCGCCGGGCACTGGCGCCTGCACCTGCTGGTGTTTTCCTGCACCTTCGTGCTCTTCCCCCTGTTGGGCATGGCCTTCAAGCCATTGTTCGTGCCGCTGGTCGGTAACGAGCTGTACCTGGGGATTCTCTACCTTTGCGCGCTGCCAGCCACCGTGCAATCGGCCATCGCTTTCACTTCGCTGGCGCGCGGTAACGTCCCCGCGGCCATCTGCAGCGCTGCTGCCTCCAGCCTGATCGGCATCTTCCTCACTCCGCTGCTGGTGATGATGCTGCTCGGCGCCAGTGGCGACACCGGCTCCGGCCTGGATGCCGTGCTCAAGATCACCCTGCAATTGCTGGTGCCATTCGTGGCCGGACAGATTGCGCGCCGCTGGATTGGCGCTTGGGTCAAGCACAACGCCCGTTGGCTGAAGCTGGTGGATCAGGGCTCGATCCTGCTGGTGGTCTACACCGCATTCAGCGAAGCGGTGGTCACGGGTCTGTGGCATACGGTGTCGTCCCAGCACCTGGCAGGGTTGTTTGCCGTTTGCGGCATTCTGTTGGCGGTGGTGCTGTTCGGCACCCACTTGCTCGGCAAGGTACTGGGCTTCAGCGTGGAGGATCGCATCACCATCGTCTTCGCCGGCTCCAAGAAGAGCCTGGCCACGGGGGTGCCGATGGCGCAGGTATTGTTCGTCGGCAGCGGCATTGGCGCGATGATCTTGCCGCTCATGCTGTTTCATCAGATTCAACTGATGGTCTGTGCGGTCCTGGCGCAGCGCTATGCCAGCCGTGAAGTGGCGGCGGAGCAGGCGACCGCTGCGCCTTGAGTCGCAGGGCCATTGATAATGGCAGGGCGCGCTCAGCGTGCGTGCCCTGAACTGCGTCCACGCAATGCCTTTCTCACCTCGGCCTCGATCGCATAGGCCGGCTCCTCCAGCGCCTGGTAGTCGCGGGTGTAACGCTGGGCGAACGCCTCGACGCCCAGCTCCTGGTACTGTTGGACATGCTTGAGCTCGTGGGCCCACAACGCCACGTTGTCCTCGGCATCGTCGGCATGGCGGAACACGATCGTGTCGATCAAGGTGACCGCATTTACATCCGGGTTCTGCAGCATGGCATTGGCCGCACTGAGCTGTTGCTCGTCGCCAACCCGGTAGCGCGCTGCGTCCAGCACGGCAAAGTCGTACCACGGCTCAAGCTGCGCACGGATATGCAAAGGGATCGGCTCGCTGCCCAGGGCGGCCGCCTGGTCGCGCGCCTGGCGCAAGGCAAAGGCAAGACTGGCCGAGGCCATCACCTCGACATCCTTGAGCACCTGGCCAGCCTGGCCTGGATCGATCGGGGCGCAGAAGCACCCCAACAGGCACACCGGATATTGTCCTTCGGGGCAGGCTTGTTCGGCCGATACCGGGAGCGCCAGCAGCAGACTGGCCAGCAGGAGGAGGTGCCTCATCGGGGCGCCTGCGGTCAGAAGTTGGCCGGGGTGTTGGCGCTGATGATCTCGGCCTCGTCGGGGCCGATATTCTTGAAGCTGTGCGGCAGGGTGGTCGGGATGTAGTAGCCATCGCCAGAGTTCAGCACGCTGACCTGGCCATCGACCCACAACTCCACCGTGCCTCGGGTCACCAGGCCGCATTCTTCGCCTTCGGCGTGCACGATCGGCTCGCCCGAATCGGCGCCCGGGGCGTAGAGCTCACGCAACATGCGCATTTGCCGCGCTTCGACACTGGCCCCGACCAGCAGCATACGCAGGCCGTTGCGACCGAGGTCCGGCTGCTCGCCGGCGCGGAACACGAAACGCTCCTCGCGTACCGGCTCGTCGAAGCTGAAGAACTCAGCCAGGGTCATGGGGATGCCTTCGAGCAGCTTTTTCAGCGAACTGACCGATGGACTGACGCGGTTCTGCTCGATCTGCGAAATGGTCGAGTTGGTCAACCCACTGCGGCGGGCGAGTTCCCGCTGGGAGAGGTTATTGCGTTCACGCACCAGTTTGAGTCGTGTCCCCGTGTCCATAGCCGCCTTGAAGTCAGAAAAGAAGGGTTGTCAAAGGTGTCAAAAATAATGGGCGAGGCATTAAAACATACTCTGCTCGCTTGCGCGCTGTGCTTCTCAGGCTAGTTTGACGCGTGGCATCGGCCACAGCCCGACCAGCAGCAACAGCGCAGCCACTGCCAGGAACGGCAGGCGCGGATCGAGGGCGTAGACCAGGGTCCCGGCCAATGGTCCGATCACTGCGCCCATGCCCTGGGCTGCGCCGATCGAGCCGGCCGTGGCGCCTTGCTCGTTGGCTTGCATGGCGTTGGCGGCCAGTGCGGAAAAGGCCGGGAAGACGAAGCCCATGCCCGCCGCGGCAATGAAATAGCAGGCCCACAACCAGGAGGCGGAGGTGGCCGCCGCGCCACAGGCGAAACCAAGCGCCGAAACGCTGGCGCCCACCCGGATCATCTTCAGCGGTGGCCATTCCAGCCGCCGCAGCAGGAACTGCGCCAGAATCAGTGCCACGCCCACCGTGGTCAGGGCGATGCCGGCCGTCTGGGCAGCTTCGGCCGGGCTCAGTTGCAGGCGGTCGAGGGCAAAGAAACCGACCACGATCTGCGATACCGTCACTGCCAGCATGGCGCTGAAGGCCACCAGCAGGGGGCGGCGCAGGCGCGGATCAGCCAGGTGTACCGGGCTAGGCGCATGGTTGTGGGGCAAGGGGCGTGTTCTCAAGCGCAACAGTAGATAGAGAAAGGCCCCGGCAGGCAGCAGCGACATTACGTGGAACGGCAAACTCAGACTGTGTCGCGCCAGCAGCGCGGCCAGCGCCGGGCCGACCACCAGGCCGACCGCATTGGCTGCACCCAGTGAGGCCATGGCCCGAGCCCGTCGGCGTGGCTCGACATGGTCGGCGATCAGGGCATTGCACGCTACCGGAATCGCGGCATAGAACGCTCCGATGCAGCCACGGGCGATGATCAGGCCGACGAACGCCAGGGTCGCCCCTGGCAGCCAGCGCAGGGCGCCTTCGATGAACAGGCACATCAGCCAGTAGGCCAGGGTAAAGCCGGCGCTGCCCAGCAACAGAATGCGCCGCCGTCCAAGGCGGTCGGCGGCTCGCCCCCAGGGCCTTGCCAGCAGCACCCAGACCACGCCAGCCACGGTAACCGCCGCGCCGGCCTGCCAGGTGGCCATGCCGAGCAGCCGGGCGATCGGTCCGATCAGGGCGACGAACGCCATCATCGACATGGTACAGGCCATGTTCGCCAGCAGCAGCGGGCGCAGGTCCAGGCGGGAGGCGGACAGATTGGCAGGGTCCTGGGCGACGTTCATCGGTTTTCTCCGCGAGATACCCCGTACTTTAGTGCGGGAAGGGATAGCGAGGCGTGCGAACTCCGCCCAGTAGTCCGAAAGTTAGGACCGGCCTTGGAATAAGAGAATGGACTTGTGAGTGTGGTGTCACTCACGACCGCGACATTAACGCGGCGAAGAACATTCTCGCGGTCGGGCATGGCTGTCTACCTGTAGGAATCCCCGTCCTTTAGGGCGGGGAGGATGTCAAGAGAATGCTTACCCGATGTCGACCCGCTATTCGCTACGCCCCAACGGCCCAGGCCACATGCTGCGCATCACCGTGTCCCGACGTACCCAGGCATGCACCAGGGCTGCGCCAAGGTGGACCAGGACGGTAGCGAACAACAGATAGCCCGCCCAACCATGGGCCTGTCGCAGCATGGCATACAGCTGCAGGTCATGGGGAGCGATGGCGGGCAATTGCAGCGGACGCGGATAGCCACCTGCCGACAGCATGGCCCATCCCAACAGCGGCATGGCCAGCATCAAACCGTACAGCAGCAGGTGCGAGGCACCCGCAGCGAACCGTTGCACGGGGGGCAGGTCGGTGGGCAGGGCCGGGTGCGCAAGGGTCAGGCGCAGGCCAATGCGTACCAGTACCAGCACCAGCAATGCCAGGCCAATGGCCTTGTGCAGGGGCAGCAGCCAAGTGTGCCGGGGCGAGAGGTCGCCGACCATGCTCACACCGATGAACAGCATGGCCAGGATCAGTAGCGCCATCAGCCAATGCAGCAGGCGTGCGACGGGGTGGAAGGCTTGAGGTTTCATGGGCGGGCTCCGGTTTGCAGCGATTCTCGGCTGCGGCGGTTGAACGACTCCGAATAGGCGGTCGACCGCGCCGCGAGGATCGGATCGGCGGAGGGGCGGATACCGCTCGGCAGGATCAGCGGGTCGAAGTTCAGATCGCGGCAAGCACCCTGTTCTGGCCCGTCGACCTTTTCCAGCACCAGGGTGCCGGCGTCGACGCTGCGTCGTTCGCTTGGCCAGGGACGGGCGGGATCGTCGACGGCATCGCCGGGTTCGGCCAGGGTCAGGTGCAGGGTCCAGCGCAGCGGCCCCTGGGCCAGGCGCTGCTGCAGGTCGTGCTGGAGGAACTGCTTGTCGTCAACCTGTCCCGGCAGGGGCGTGAAAGCGGCCTGCGGCTCAAGCTGCCAGCGCACCGGATGCTCGGCGCCCTGCGCATCGATCAGGCGAAAGGCGTTGATGCTGTGGTACTGGGTGTTGGCAAAACTGTCGCTCGGCTTGTAGTTGGCGGCCCACTGGCGAAACGCCGCGCTTTCCGGGTGGGCAGCGAAGAAGGCTTGCAGCTTGGCCGGGTCGGGTTTGCGAGTGGCTGGGTCCGGTGCGCTGGCCAGTACCTGATCGTAGAAACCTTCTATCGTGCTCACCGCCAGTACCGGCGGATTGTTCATGCCAGTGCGCCAGACTTGGCCGTCATCGCTGCTGAGCTGCAGCGCCAGGCTGCGCACTGGAACACTGGTGTCCGGCGCGAAGGGATTGGCGCCGCCGATGGCGAAGCGGCCGATCACCGGTACCCGGGCCTGGCTGAACACGCGGGCGGTGGAGAGTGCGGCAGCCTGCCCACTGGCCTGGAAGTAACCACTGACGCAAAGGCCCTTGGCGTGGTTCTTCCGATAGCCTGGATGATGACCGGCCTGGGCTTCGAAAGTGTCGATGATGCGCTGCGGGGTCAGCGCGGGGCCACCGACCCAGCCGGCGGCATAGGCGAAGGCGCCGCCCAGCGCCAGCAACGTCGCGCCGATCCCGCCAAGGCGCAACGCCTTGGGCAGACCGTGCAGGGGAGCTTTCATGGCATGTGTCCATTGCAGTTGAGGTGCGTGTACGACGCGGCAGGGCAAAACTTATTCCCTGCCTGGGAATAGATTTCCTGCTCAGACGTCTGCCTCTTACACTGACCCACATCCAAAGCCCGGAATCTTGCCATGCATGAGCTGGATGACACCCAGTGGCGCGAGCTGCTGCAACGCCTGCGTCGCTTTGCCCTCTGGCTGACCCGCGATGCCGGTGGTGCCGATGACCTGGTCCAGGCTACGGTCGAGCGGGCCCTGAGCCGCAGCGACCAGCAGCGTGATGCCGATGGCCTGCGCGCCTGGTTGTTCACCATCCTGTATCGGCTGTTCCTCGACGGTAAACGTCGTGAGCGCCTGCACGCCCGCTGGCTGTCCTGGTTCGGCCTCGGCGAGGCTGCCAGCGAGCCGCTGGCCAGCGACACCGAGAGCATCGTCATGGCCCAGGCCGACTTGCGAGCCTTCGCCCGTCTGAGTGCGGAACAACGGGCATTGCTGCTGTTGGTCAGTGTCGAGGGACTGAGTTACAAAGAGGCCGCCCAAGCCTTGGGCATACCCATTGGTACGGTGATGTCGCGCCTGTCGCGCGCCCGCGCCGCGTTACGTGAATTGACTGAGGGCAACCCGCCGCCCCCGGCCTTGCGGAGGCTGAAATGACGCGCCTGATTCCCAGCGAGCACGAACTGCATGCGTATATCGACGAGCGCCTGGACCCGCAGCGACGGGCCGAGGTGCAGGCGTGGCTGGCTGCCAATCCTGAACAGGCCCTGCGCGTCGAGGCTTGGCGCAGCGACGCTCGGCGCCTGCGCACTGCATTAGCCGGGATGGGTGAGTTGCCAGGAGCGCCCCATCTGGATCTGAGCCGATTGCGCCGGCAGTTGCGCCAGCGTCGTCAGCGCCGCTGGGCATCGGCGGCAGTCTTGCTGGTAGCCCTCGGCGTAGGTGGGCTGGGCGGTTGGCAGGCCAGGGACATGGCTTTGGTGGACAGTGTGTTGCCCATGGCCGATGCGCTGCAGGCGCACCGCATGTTTGCCGCCAGCCAGGCGCTGGATGTCAAGGCCAGCGATCCGGCTATGCTCCGTGCCTGGCTAGGCCAGCATTTCGACCAGGTGGGTCCGCTGCCGGACCTTGGCGGCTATGGCTTCGCACCGGTAGGTGCACGTTTGCTCAGCAACGAACAGGGGCCGGCAGCGCTGTTGGTGTTCGAAGACGCGCAGGGGCGGCGGATCAGCCTGTTCATGCGCTCGCCCGGCAAGCTGTTCGGGCGCATGCCCGATGGGCAGCGTGTAGATGGGCAGTTGGAGGCGCGTTACTGGTCCCATGGTGCGTACAACTTTGCCCTGGTCAGTGCCGCGGACGATGCGCGCGGGGCAAGGGTAGGGCAGGCGTTGCGTTTGGGGTTGTAGGCCAAGACTGCCAAGGCCCCATTGCCGGTCAGCCGGCTACAGGCGACGGGGCCGCTGGCATCAGCCCAGCTCCAGCCAGATCGGTGCGTGGTCAGATGGCTTTTCCATACCGCGCAGCTCGTAGTCGACGCCCGCCGCCTTGACCCG
Source organism: Pseudomonas sp. HD6422 (assembly GCF_025377065.1). Classification (NCBI taxonomy): domain Bacteria; kingdom Pseudomonadati; phylum Pseudomonadota; class Gammaproteobacteria; order Pseudomonadales; family Pseudomonadaceae; genus Pseudomonas; species Pseudomonas sp. HD6422. The sequence goes on from NZ_JAHWIW010000024.1 coordinate 70,370, forward strand.
TGGCAGCAAACCCTGAGAGGCCATGATCAGGTCGATGCGCAGACCACGCTTGGGTTCATCCTCAAAACCGCGGCTGCGATAGTCGAACCAGCTGAAACGGTCGGCTACCTCCGGGTGCAGGTGGCGGAAACTGTCTACCAGGCCCCAGTTCTTCAGGCGCTCCATCCACTCGCGTTCCTCGGGCAGGAAACTGCACTTGCCGGTCTTGAGCCAGCGCTTGGCGTTGTCCGGGCCGATGCCGATATCGCAATCCTGGGGCGAGATGTTCATGTCACCCATCACCAGCAGCGGCTGTTCGGCAGTGAACTGACCTTCGAGCAGGGCCTGCAGGTCACTGTAGAAACGCTGCTTGGCCGGGAACTTGGTCGGGTGGTCGCGGCTTTCGCCTTGGGGGAAGTAGCCATTCATGACGGTGATCGGATTGCCGTCGGCGTCTTCGAACGTGCCCCAGATGAAGCGCCGCTGGGCGTCCTCTTCATCGGTGGCAAAGCCTTTGTGCAACGCCAGGGGAGGCTTGCGCGAGAGCAGGGCGACGCCGTAGTGGCCTTTCTGGCCGTGGTAATGCACGTGATAGCCCAACGCCTGGACATCTGCCAGCGGGAACTGATCGTCACTGACCTTGGTTTCCTGCAGGCCGATCACGTCCGGCTGATGCTTGTCGATCAGCGCCGCCAGTTGGTGCGGGCGGGCACGCAGGCCGTTGATGTTGAAACAGACGATCTTCATGGCAAAGATGATCCTGGTAAAAGGCGCGATGCTAGCCGACATCGACCCTCATCACCAGCGTGGCGGCCTGTTAAGGTGACTGCTAACGTGCTGATGAGGCTGAACGATGCGCCTCTACGCGCCTCCAAGGCACTGAACGAATCTTTCCAAGGAGGAGCGCGATGCCCGATACCCATGCCCCGCAGGCAACGGTCTGCCAACTGGACGGCGGCTTTCGCCGTGAGGCGCGCTCGTTGCTGTACAACGCTTACCGCCATGAGCCCACCTTCGCCTACCTGTTCGAGGCGCAACGCCCTGGCTACGAGCGGCGGCTGCGCACCTGGGTGCGGGAATGGGTGCGCCAGCATTTCTACCTGCAGTTGCCAGCCATCGGCCTGCTGCTCGACGACCGCCTCATCGCCCTTGCCCTGATCGTACCGCCCCGGCGCCGGCTTGGCGTCGTCGACAGTTGGGCCTGGCGTCTGCGCATGATGTTGGGTACTGGCTTGCGCTGTACTCGGCGCTTCATGGATTACCAGGCCGCACTGGCCGGTTGCCTGCCGACCGACCCGGTCCATGTTCTGCCGTTGCTCGGGGTGCATCCGCAATTCCAGGGGCGGCATTATGGCGAGCAATTGTTACAGGCTGTGCACGACTGGTGTGCCGAGGATCCGACCACCCAAGGGGTGGTGCTGGACACCGGCAATGAGCATTACCTGGCGTTCTACCAGCGCCAGGGCTATGAGGAAATCGGTGAAATTGCGGTAGGACCAATACGAGAGCGGGTGTTCTTTCATCCGAATCCTTCCTCTTCAAAAGCGACACCCGTGTGAACTTCGCCCAGGCCGCTCCCTTGAGCGGCTGGCTCTGGTAGCATGCGCGGCATGACGTATTCAGGAAGACTGACCTGGGGCCTGGTTTTCTGGGCCGCCAGTTTTACCGCATGGGGCCAGAGCGAGTTGCTGGTGAAAGTCGCGCCGGCCAACAAGGACCTCAAGGCAAATGTCGAAGGCTATATAGGCAGCCTGGGAGACCGCGATGAGGAAGCGCTGCTGCGCTTTAGTCGTGGCGCCCAGGAGCAGGCTCGCAAAGCGGCGCAGGCACTTGGCTACTATCAGGCGCAGATCGACACCGAGGTCAAACCACCGGCCAAGGCCGATGGCTCGCCCCAGCTTGTTCTGCGCATCCAAACCGGTGAGCCTGTGCGCTTGCGCAACGTCACCGTGCGTGTCGAGGGGCCAGCCAGCGAACTTAAGGCGTTCAGGGTGCCGGACAGCAAAGCACTGCGCGCAGGCGAACAGCTCAACCACGGGGTATACGAGGACGCCAAGCGGCTGATCCAGAATCAAGCCCTGCGCTACGGCTTCTTCAGCGGTCGTTTCAGTCAGCAACGTTTGGCCGTCGATCCACAGGCCGGGGTTGCCGATATCGATCTGGTCTACCAGAGCGGACCCCGCTACTACCTGGGCGCCGTGCATTTCGACGGCGACACGCCCTTGGACGAAGACCTGTTGCAGCGCATGGTGTCGTTCGAGCCTGGCACGCCCTATGACTCGCAGTTGATCGCTGAACTCAACAACGACCTGCAGTCCAGCGGTTACTTCGAAGGAGTACGGGTGGATGCGGCACCGACCGCGGCGGTTGGCCAGGAGATTCCCGTCGATGTTCGCCTGGACAGCCGCAAGCCGCGCACTCTGGGCCTGGGCCTGGGCTTTTCGACCGACGTCGGCCCGCGTGGCAAGGCCAACTGGACCCGCCACTGGGTCAATCCCCAAGGCCACAGTTATGGCTGGGAAACCGAGCTTTCAGCCCCGCGGCAGAACGTCGGATTGTGGTACGACATTCCCCTCGATCCGCCGCTGACCGACAAGCTGCGCTTCGCCGGGGGCTACCAGTACGAGGAAATCGCCGGTACCGATACCCTCAGCAAATTGCTCACCGTGGGTCCCGAATGGCACAGCAAGTTGCCCAGTGGCTGGCAACGGGTGGTGTCGCTGAAGTACCAGCGTGAGGAATACCGCCTAGGTGATGACGCGGGGCTGAGTAACCTGTTGATGCCGGGCGTGAGTTTTTCCTACCTGCGCAGCGACAATCGGATCGACCCGCACAATGGCTACCGTCTGCAGTTCGACGTGCAGGCGGCCAAGGAAGGCCTGGTGTCGGACACCAACCTGCTGCATGGCAACGTCCTGCTCAAAGGCCTGACCACCGTCGGCCGCCGCCATCGCCTGCTCGGGCGTGTGCAGTTCGGCGGCAGCGCCACCAACGGTTACAAGCACAATATTCCACCATCGCTGCGTTTCTTCGCCGGTGGCGATCAAAGCGTGCGTGGTTATGACTACCAGACGTTGTCGCCGACCAACAGTGACGGCGACCGCATCGGTGGCCGTTATCTGGTTGCGGGCAGCGTCGAGTACCAGTATTCGCTGGCCGAGAAGTGGCGTGTGGCCACCTTCGTCGACCAGGGTAACTCCTTCAACACCTTGGAGCTGCCCAGCCTCAAGACGGGCGTCGGTATCGGAGTGCGCTGGGTGTCGCCAGTAGGGCCGCTGCGCCTGGACCTGGCTCATGCGCTCGATGATGACGGCGGTTTCCGCCTGCACTTTTCCATGGGGCCGGAGCTGTGATGCGTGTAGTCAAATTCGTTGTGCTGCCTGTGCTGGCGCTGTTGCTGCTGGTGGTCTTGGCAGTGACCACGCTGCTGGGCAGCGAAGGAGGCAGCCGCTGGTTGCTGGAGCGCGTCCCTGGGCTGGAGGTCAGTGACTTCCAGGGCCGTCTGGGTGGTAGTTGGCAAGCCAGCCGGTTGAGCTGGAACAGCGCAGGCAACCAGGTCGAGCTGCAGCAGCCGCAACTGGCCTGGTCGCCGGCCTGCCTGCTGCGTGCGACCCTGTGCGTCGAGCGTTTGCAGGCGCAACGCATCGACATGGCCTTCGCCCCCAGCGATCAGCCCGCCGAGCCAGGTCCGGTGCTGCTGCCGGCCCTGCGCCTGCCGGTGGCCATCGAACTGGGTGAAGTCAAGGTCGGCCAGTTGCGCCTCGATGGCAGCGACTTGCTGGGCGACCTGCAGCTGGTTGCACGCTGGACCAGCAGTGGCATGCGCATCGACAGTCTGCAACTGCAACGTGATGACCTGCGGGTCGACCTGCACGGCGACCTGCAACCGGAGGGCGACTGGCCGTTGAGCCTCGAAGGCGACGTACAGTTGCCGACTGTGGACGGCCAGCCCTGGCTACTGGCCCTCACCGCCACCGGCGAGCTGCAGAAGACCCTCAATCTACAGGCCACCAGCAGCGGTTATCTGCAAGCCCGGCTTAATGGCGAGGTGCAGGCGCTGGCCGAGCACCTGCCGGCCAAGTTGCACATCCAAAGCGATGCCTTCAAGCCGAGCGCAACGCTGCCGGACACCCTGCAACTCAACCAACTGAAACTCGATGCCAACGGCGACCTGCTCAAGGGATACCAATTGGCAGGCACGGCCAGCCTGCCTGCCGAACAGTCACCCGTGGCGCTGGTGCTGGCCGGTCGGGTCGATGCCAAGGGTGCGCGGTTGGACGCTCTCGATCTCAGCGCCAGCGAGACTCAACGTCTCAGCCTGTCGGCCAGTGCCGACTGGCAGCAGGCACTGAAGGCCGAGGCGCGGCTGGTTTGGCAGGACTTCCCCTGGTTGCGCTTGTATCCCCTGGAAACCCCGCCTGAGGTGACCCTCAAGCGCCTCGACGCCCAAGTCCGGTATCTTGACGGCAAGTATCAAGGCACCTTTGCCGGCGACCTCGATGGCCCGGCCGGCGCATTCAGCGTCGCCAGTCCGTTCGAGGGCGACCTCCAGCAGGTACGCCTGCCGGAGTTTGCGCTCAACGCAGGCCAAGGCAAGGCAGTAGGCTCCGTTGCCGTGCGCTTCGGCGACACCTTGGCGTGGGACGTCGACGTGCAGGTGTCTGCACTCGACCCTGCCTATTGGCTCGCCGAGTTGCCGGGGACCCTGGCCGGCCCGCTGCGTAGCAAGGGCGAGTTGAAAGGCGAGCAACTGTCCCTGGATGCGCAACTCGACCTCAAAGGCCGGCTGCGCGGGCAGCCAGCGGTGCTCAAGGTTGATGCCAAAGGCGCAGACCAGCAGTGGACGCTGGGGGCGTTGGCCGTGCAACTGGGTGATAACCGCATCAATGGCAGTGGCAGCCTGCAGCAACGCCTGGCCGGGCGAATCGACCTCGACCTGCCACGCCTGGGGCAGTTGTGGCCGGGTTTGCAGGGCCAGGTGAAAGGTCGGCTGGACGTCGCCGGCACGCTCAAGGCGCCGCAAGGCACCTTTACCCTGCAAGGCCAGCAGGTGGCTCAGGCCGATAACCGCATCCAGCGCCTGGCGCTGAATGCGCGACTGGACAGCGCCCAGCGTGGCGTTGTCGACCTCACCGCCAATGGCATCCGCCTGGGCGAAACCGCCATGGGCACGCTCCAGGTCAACGGCAGCGGCGATATCCGCCAGCAGGCCATGACCCTCGGCCTGGACGGTCCGCAACTCAAGCTGGATTTGGCGCTCGATGGTCAATTGAAGCAGGGTGACTGGCGCGGCCGCCTGGCCAGTGGGCGGATCCAGGCCGGTGGTCAGGACTGGCAGCTGCAGGCCCCGGCGCGTTTGCAGCGCCTGGCCAGTGGCCAGGTGGACTTCGGTGCCCATTGCTGGCGCTCGGGCCAGGCCAGCCTGTGCGGCGACGACCAACGCCTGGCGCCGGAGCCGAGGCTGCGCTATCACCTCAAGCAGTTCCCGCTGGACAGCCTGGCGCAGTGGCTGCCCAAGGATTTCGCCTGGCATGGCCTGCTCAACGCCGACGTCAACCTCGATATTCCGGACAGTGGCCCCAAGGGCACGTTTGTCGTCGACGCCAGTGGCGGCACCCTGCGCGTACGTGACAAAGGGCAGTGGATCGACTTTCCCTACCAGACCCTGCGCCTGGACAGCACCCTGGCACCGCGTCGGGTCGACACTCGTCTGGTGTTTCGTGGCGATCGGCTCGGTGAGCTGAACCTCAATGCGCGCCTCGATCCACTGGGCAAGGACAAGCCGTTGAGCGGCGACTTCCGCCTGGCCGGCCTGGACCTGTCGGTGGCTCGGCCGTTCGTGCCTATGGTCGAGCGTTTGACGGGGCAGCTCAACGGCACTGGGCGCTTGTCCGGTACGCTGCTGGCTCCGCAGATCAATGGCAACCTCGCTCTTACCGGCGGCGAAGTCAGCGGTGCAGAGCTCCCGGTCAGTTTCGAGCGTCTGTCGTTGCAGGCATTGATTGCAGGTGAGCGTATTCAGTTGGATGGCGCCTGGCAGAGCGGAGCGAGTGGCCGTGGGCAGCTGTCCGGCGACTTGACTTGGGGCCAGGCGCTGGCAATGGATCTGCGTCTGCAGGGCCAGCGCCTGCCGGTTACCGTCGAGCCCTATGCCACGCTGGAAGCCTCGCCCGACCTCAACGTGCGCCTGGTCGACGACAAGCTGGCGGTGACGGGCAAGGTGCGGGTGCCCAAGGGCGAGATCGTCGTGCGCGAACTGCCGCCATCGACGGTGAAGGTGTCGGACGATACGGTTATCGTCGGTCATCAGACCGAGCAGGGGCAGACGCCGATGGCCGTAGCCATGGACATCGATGTCGAGGTGGGCCAGGAAAAGCTCTCGTTCAGTGGTTTCGGCCTGACGGCCAATCTGCTTGGTCATGTGCACATCGGCGATAATCTGGACACCCGTGGCGAACTGAGCCTCGCCGACGGCCGCTACCGGGCCTACGGTCAACGCCTCACCATCCGCCGGGCGCGGTTGTTGTTCGCCGGCCCCATCGATCAGCCTTATCTGGATATCGAAGCCATTCGCAAGGTCGATGACGTGATTGCCGGGATCCGTTTGAGCGGCAGCGCCGAGCAGCCCACCACCCAGGTGTTCTCGGAGCCGGCGATGAGCCAGGAGCAGGCATTGTCCTACCTGGTTCTGGGGCGACCGCTGAATAACAGTGGTGAAGATAACAACATGCTCGCAGAAGCGGCATTGGGCTTGGGGCTGGCCGGTAGCGCAGGGGTGACCGGCAGCCTTGCCTCCAGCCTTGGTATCGAGGACTTCCAACTCGACACGGAAGGGGCCGGCAACTCCACCAGCGTTGTCGCCAGCGGCAACCTGACCGAGCGCCTCAGCCTGCGCTATGGGGTAGGGGTATTCGAGCCGGCCAACACCATCGCGCTGCGCTACAAGTTGAGCAAGAAGGTGTACCTGGAAGCCGCCAGCGGCGTGGCCAGCTCTTTGGATATCTTCTACAAGCGTGATTTCTGAGCCCCGCTTCGGCGGGGCTGGCACTACATCTGGCGGCGAATGTTGCCAATCTGGCGCAGGCTCAGGCCGTATTTATGTGCCAGCAAGCTTCGAGATAAGCCATCGGCGCTTTCCTTTTGGATCTGCAAGTTGCGTAGCCGGCGCAGGAAATGATCCGGTTTAGGGATCTCCAGCGCAACGCCAGCAAAGCGTTTGATCAGAGCGTCGAGTGCCTCGGGTGGGAGAATATCGGCAAGCTTGGTGCGCGTCCGATGCTTGGGAATGTATTTGGGGCGACCACCGAAAGCGCAGGTCAGGGCGTAGGCGTTTTCGATACCTACGCATTCGATCAGCGCCTGCAACGATTGTGGCAACTGGGTGATGTCGATGCTGGTGAGGTCTGGCAATTCCATGTGAGGCTCCCTCCGGGAAAATGGGGTGCGATGCTTGAACATCCGTGGTGACAGGTCGACGATCACCGGGCATCCGGAATCGTGGACATGGAGGGATTTTCAGGCAGTGCCGAGCCTGGTCGCTAGGCGCCATGAGGCGTAGGGGGTGTAGGCGTGGTGAGCAGTATTTGCGGGCAGGAGTTTCCTACGATGTAGGAAGTGACGTCAGCGCTTACCTACAGCCCCTGATTTCTCGTTACCTTTCGCTGGAGTAGAAATTGAGGGTGCCGACCCCCAGGAGTCGCTTTCGATTGACCAGGAAATGCCCCGTGACTGGGGTAGGCAAGGTATGATGGCGCCGGCTCGTCGCGAGCCATTAGCCCTAGATGTTGCAAGGAACATTCGATGACACACGTACAGCGCCTGAAATACTCTCTGCTGATCATCCTGGTCGTATTGGGCCTGATGCTGGGCCTGTCCCACCTGCAAAAGCAGGGGACCATCAGCGAGCAGACCTTCCAGATCCTGGCCATCGCCATCGCTGTGGTCGTGGTGGTGATCAACGGGATCTTGCGGCGCAAGGTCAAGCCTTGACCATGCCGGCCGGCCAGCGCGGGCCGGCCCGGCGTTCAGCTTGGCAATGACTGATCCAGTACCGCGCGGGCCTCGGGGTTGAGGCTGTAGCACTTGTCGCTGCCCAAGTTGATGACGCCTTCGGCGCACAGGCGTTTGAGCACTTCGCGCACACTCAGAAATGACAAAGGGATATCCAGTTTTTCCAGTTGTGCGTGCACACCGCGCACACCGATGCTGCGACCGTTGCGGTCTGCGTGGTGCAGTGCGTCGATGACCTTGAGCCGGATGAGGCTGGTGCGTAGGCCAAAACTGCGCAGCAGTTCGCGGATCTGCTCGTTGCCCAGGCGTTCGTCCCCGCTGGCGACCGGTCCGTCGGGCGCCTTGCCCGGGCCCGGCCCGGCCTGCAGTGAGGATTGCGGGTTGTACATGTGAATGCTCCTTTTCGTGGTTTTTCCCGAAAGATGGGTGCCTCACTTATTAGGACGAATGAGAACGGCAAATCTGCAGGCTTGCGCCTAAAAAAGAGTTTTCATGGATTAGTGGGGGGGCCAGTAGTGCCGCTAGGAAAACTCGAACGGCTCGAGATGGAAACCGTGCTCGTCCACCTGCAAAGTCCAGCCACGACGGTCCCAGTCGCCCAGCACGATACGCCGTCCGGGCTGTCCGTCGACCACCAGCTTGTGGATCGCCGGTCGGTGGGTGTGGCCGTGGACCAAGGTGCGGACGCCATGAGCGGCCATCACCTTGGGCACTTCCTGCGGAGTGACGTCGACGATCTCGGTGGCTTTCATGCGCACCTGGGCGCGGCTTTCGTTGCGCAGCTTGCGCGCTAGCTTTTGCCGCGTGGACAGTGGCAGATGCCGCAGAATCCACATTGTCAGCGGGTTGCGCAAGTAGCGGCGCATCTTCATGTAGCCGATGTCGCGGGTGCAAAGGGTGTCGCCATGCATCAGCAAGACCGGCTCGCCGCCCAGGTCGATCACGCTGGGGTCGGGCAGCAGCGTGGCGCCAGCGGCCTTGCAGAAGCCCTGGCCAAGCAGGAAGTCGCGGTTGCCGTGCATCAGGTACACCGCCGTGCCGCTGTCGCTCAATTGGCGCAAGGCCTGGCAGATCGATTGCTGGAACGGCGTCATGGCGTCATCGCCGATCCAGGCTTCGAAGAAGTCGCCAAGAATGTAAAGCGCCTTGGCGTGGCGGGCACGACCGTCGAGCAGATCAAGAAACGCCCGGGTGATATCCGGGCGTTCTTCTTGCAGGTGCAGATCGGAGATCAGCAGTATCACTCAATGATCTCGGCTTTCTCGATGATCACGTCGTCCTTCGGCACGTCCTGGTGGCCAGCCTTGGAACCGGTGGCGACCTGCTCGATGGCGTCGACGACTTCACGGCCTTCGATCACTTCGCCGAATACCGCGTAGCCCCAGCCCTGGGTGTTCTTGCCGCTGTGGTTGAGGAAGTCGTTGTCGGAAGCGTTGATGAAGAACTGCGCCGAGGCGGAATGCGGGTCCATGGTGCGGGCCATGGCGATGCTGTACTTCTTGTTCTTCAAGCCGTTATCGGCCTCGTTCTGGATGCTGGCGCGGGTCTTCTTCTGGTTCATGCCAGCCTCGAAGCCGCCGCCCTGGATCATGAAGCCCTTGATCACGCGGTGGAACACGGTGCCGTTGTAGTGGCCGTCCTTGACGTACTGAACGAAGTTTTCGGTGGTGAGCGGCGCTTTCTCGGCGTCCAGTTGCAGGACGATGTCGCCGTGGTTGGTGCTCAGTTTGACTTTGGACATGCTGAAATTCGCTCTTTCAAGGCATAAGGGAATTAGGGCGCGCAGCGTGCGCATGGACAGCTGACGCAGTATCAGGCTTGCACGACACATGGCGCGCATCGGCCATTTTGCCAGGCTCTGGCAAAAAGCTGGGAGAAATCGTGCCAGTTTGTCCGAGCCCGGCTGTCGGCAGCTCGACTGCTTCGGCTATGATAGGCCCTTTGATTCAATCGGCCTACCCAGGCCGGACACGTGCATTCAAGGATCCTATGAGCAAGCCCACTGCCGACAACGCGCCCAACGCCGCTGCCAAAGGCGCCCCCGCCGTCCCTGCGAACTTCCTTCGGCCGATCATCCAGGCCGACCTGGACTCGGGCAAGCACAGCAGCATCGTCACTCGTTTCCCGCCGGAGCCCAATGGCTACCTGCACATCGGTCACGCCAAGTCGATCTGTGTCAACTTCGGCCTGGCCAAGGAATTCGGCGGCGTCTGCCACCTGCGCTTCGATGACACCAATCCGGCCAAGGAAGACCAGGAATACATCGATGCCATCCAGCGTGACGTCAAGTGGCTGGGCTTCGACTGGGCAGGGGAAGTGCGCTATGCCTCGAACTATTTCGACCAGCTGCATGACTGGGCCGTCGAACTGATCAAGCGCGGCAAGGCCTACGTCTGCGACCTGACGCCCGACCAGGCCAAGGAATACCGCGGCAGCCTGACCGAGCCGGGCAAGAACAGCCCGTTCCGCGATCGCAGTGTCGAGGACAACCTCGACCTGTTCGCCCGCATGAAGGCCGGCGAGTTCAAGGACGGCGAACGTGTGCTGCGCGCCAAGATCGACATGGCGTCGCCGAACATGAACCTGCGCGACCCGATCCTGTATCGCATTCGCCATGCTCACCACCACCAGACCGGTGACAAGTGGTGCATCTACCCGAACTACGACTTCACTCACGGTCAGTCCGACGCCATCGAGGGCATCACCCACTCGATCTGCACCCTCGAGTTCGAAGGCCATCGTCCGCTGTACGACTGGTTCCTCGACAACCTGCCGGTGCCTGCGCATCCACGTCAGTACGAGTTCAGCCGCCTGAACCTGAACTACACCATCACCTCCAAGCGCAAGCTCAAGCAGTTGGTGGACGAGAAGCACGTCAGCGCCTGGGACGACCCACGGATGTCGACCCTGTCGGGCTTCCGCCGCCGCGGCTACACCCCGGCTTCGATCCGCAATTTCTGCGAAATGATCGGCACCAACCGCTCCGATGGCGTGGTTGACATGTCGATGCTCGAATTCAGCATCCGCGACGACCTCGATCGCACCGCACCACGCGCCATGTGCGTGCTGCGCCCCTTGAAAGTGGTCATCACCAACTACCCCGAAGGCCAGGTCGAACAACTCGAACTGCCGCGCCACCCGAAGGAAGACATGGGCGTGCGCGTGCTGCCGTTCGCCCGCGAACTGTACATCGATCGCGACGACTTCATGGAAGAGCCGCCCAAAGGCTACAAACGCCTGGAACCGGCAGGTGAAGTGCGCCTGCGCGGCAGCTACGTGATCCGTGCCGACGAGGCGATCAAGGACGCCGAGGGCAACATCGTCGAGCTGCGTTGCTCCTATGACCCGGACACCCTGGGCAAGAACCCTGAGGGTCGCAAGGTCAAGGGCGTGATTCACTGGGTACCGGCCGAGGGCAGCGTCGAGTGCGAAGTGCGTCTTTACGACCGCCTGTTCCGCTCGGCCAACCCCGAGAAAACCGAAGAGGGCGGCAGCTTCCTCGACAACATCAACCCCGATTCGTTGCAAGTGCTCACCGGCTGCCGCGCCGAGCCGTCGCTGGGCCAGGCGCAGCCGGAAGATCGCTTCCAGTTCGAGCGCGAAGGTTACTTCTGCGCCGACCTCAAGGACAGCCAGCCGGGCCGCCCGGTGTTCAACCGCACCGTCACCCTGCGTGACTCCTGGGGCAGCTAAGGAATCGCCGTGCTTACCATCTACAACACGCTGAGCAAGACCAAGGAAACCTTCAAGCCGCTCGATGGCAACAAGGTGCGCATGTACGTGTGCGGCATGACCGTGTACGACTACTGCCACCTGGGGCATGGTCGCAGCATGGTGGCCTTCGACCTGGTCACCCGCTGGCTGCGCAAGAGCGGCTATGAGCTGACTTACGTGCGCAACATCACCGACATCGACGACAAGATCATCAACCGGGCCAATGAAAACGGCGAGTCGTTCGACGCGCTGACCGCCCGCATGATCGACGCGATGCACGAAGACGAGCGCCGCCTCAACATCCTGCCGCCGGACCAGGAGCCTCGTGCCACCGACCATATCGCCGGCATGCACGCGATGATCCAGACCCTCATCGACAAGGGGTATGCCTACGCCCCTGGCAACGGCGACGTGTATTACCGGGTCGGCAAGTTCCAAGGTTACGGCAAGCTGTCGCGCAAGAAGATCGAGGACCTGCGCATCGGTGCGCGCATCGAGGTCGACGAGGCCAAGCAGGACCCACTGGACTTCGTGCTGTGGAAGGGCGTCAAGCCCGGTGAGCCGAGCTGGGAGTCGCCATGGGGGCCGGGCCGTCCTGGTTGGCACATCGAGTGCTCGGTGATGTCGACCTGCTGCCTGGGCGAGAGCTTCGATATCCATGGCGGTGGCAGTGACCTTGAGTTCCCGCATCACGAGAACGAAATCGCCCAGAGCGAAGCCGCTACCGGCAAGCAGTACGCCAACGCCTGGATGCACTGCGGCATGATTCGCATCAATGGCGAGAAGATGTCCAAGTCGTTGAACAACTTCTTCACCATTCGCGACGTGCTCGACAAGTATCACCCGGAAGTGGTGCGCTATCTGCTGGTGGCCAGCCACTATCGCAGCGCCATCAACTACTCCGAAGACAGCCTGCGTGATGCCAAGGGTGCCCTGGAGCGCTTCTATCATGCCCTGCGCGGTTTGCCGCGGGTCGCGGCCCAAGGCGGTGAAGCCTTCGTCGAACGCTTCAGTGTGGCGATGAACGATGACTTCGGTACGCCGGAGGCGTGCGCCGTGCTGTTCGATCTGGTGCGCGAGATCAACCGCTTGCGCGACAGCGACCCCGTAGCCGCTGCCGGCCTGGCCGGTCGCCTGCGCGAACTGGGCGATGTGCTGGGTGTGCTGCAGTTGGATGCCGACGAGTTCCTGCGTGCAGGTGCCGAAGGCAAGGTCGACGCTGCCGAAGTGGAAGGTCTGATCCAGGCGCGCCTGCAGGCGCGTGCGGACAAGAACTGGGCCGAGTCCGACCGTATCCGCGACCAGCTGACCGCCATGGGCGTGGTGCTGGAAGATGGCAAGGGTGGGACCACCTGGCGTCTGGCTGACTGATAGACGCTGACGGGGCCGCTTTGCGGCCCCGGTTTCTACTTGGGCTGGCCTGCCAGCGGGCAGTGCAGCACCAACCTCGCTCCGCCTAGTTCACTCTCGCCGACCTCCAGCCCGAACCCATGCAGGTCGACGATCGCCGCGACGATCGACAGCCCCAGCCCGAACCCTGCGTGACGGTGACCTTCCTCGCTGCGATAGAAACGCTTGAGCACCGCCTCCCGCTCCTCGGTTGGGATTCCCGGCCCACTGTCATCGATGGCGATATGCACGCCGGCCTCGTTCTGGAGGGCCGTCACGACCACCTGGCCGCCCTCTGGCGTGAACTTGATGGCGTTGCCCATGAGGTTGGCAAGGGCTTCGAACAACAATTCCCGGTCGCCGTGAAGCGCTGCCAGTCGTTCAGGTTGCTGCAGTTGCAATCGAATGCCGCCATCCTCGGCCAGTGGCAGGTAGAAGTCATGCAGCTCCACCAGCAGATCATGCGGGTCCAGTTGGACGAAGCCGGCGCGCCGCTGGCGGTCTTCCAGTTCGCTGATGCGCAACAGGCCGCGGAACCGCGCCATCAGTGTATCGGTCTCGCCTATCGCCTGGTCCAGCGCTTCGGCCTGGGGCGAGTCGGCAGCACTTTGCTGACGGATGCGGTAGAGCTGGGCGCGCAACCGCGTCAGTGGCGTGCGCAGGTCATGGGCAATGTTGTCGCAAACTCCTTTGACCTCGTGCATCAGCCGCTCGATGCGGTCGAGCATGGCGTTGACGATGGCGGCAAGCATGTCCAGCTCGTCGCGTCGGGCGGACAGCGGCAAGCGGTGGGTGAGGTCGCCAGCGACGATCAACTCGGCCTGGGCCTGTATGGCGCGGATGCGCTTGAGCGGGCGGCGTCGCAACAGGTACCAACCGGCGAAGCCCGGGATCAGGGTCAGGGAGATACCCCATAGCAAAGCGTCGAGAATGATCCGCGTCACCACGAACAGCGAGCCGTTGTCACGCACCAGCACCAGCCAGCGGCCGTCTTGCACCTTGATGGCCACGGCGTCGCAGCTGTCGCGCGGAAGATGCGGGTCGTCGGCGTCCAGGCAGCGCTGGAGTTCGTGCACCTGGCCGTCCATACCCAGCTCCGGCGGGATGGCGCGGATGCGCCCGCCGATTGGGTTGAGCTGGGCGTCGAACAGGCCATAGGCGTCAAAAGCGCGCTCCTCGAAGGCCTGGCTGGCGATCAAGGCATCATCGAGCTGCTTGCCGCTCATGTGGGCGAACAGGTGCTGGCGCTGCAGCATGGAGTGGCGCGTCAGCTTGTTCAGGTAACTGGACACCTCGAAGTACAGCACCCCCATGAGGATGCAGCTCCAGGCCACGAACAGGAAGCTGTACAGTGCCAGCAGGCGGCTGGTCGAAGAACTCCAGCCTTTAGACGGGTTCGGCAATGGCATAGCCGGAGCCCCGAACGGTTCGGATCAGCGGCGACTGGCCGGGCGCATCGATTTTCTTGCGCAGGCGGCCGATGTGTACGTCGATGAGGTTGGTGCCCGGGTCGAAATGGTAGCCCCAGACTTCTTCGAAGATCATCATCCGTGTGATCACCTGGCCGGCATGGCGCATCAGGTATTCCAGCAGTTTGTATTCGGTGGGCAGCAGGTTGAGGGTCTGCTCCCCGCGGCGTGCTTCGTGGCTGATCAGATCCAGTTCGAGATCGGCGACCTGCAGCCGGGTCTGGGTCATCGGCACGCTGTTGCGGCGTAGCAGCACCTCGACGCGAGCGGCCATCTCGTCGGAGGCGAATGGCTTGGTCAGGTAATCGTCGCCGCCTGCGCGCAAGCCGCGCACGCGCTCGTCGACATCGGAAAGGGCGCTGATCATGAGGATCGGGGTGGCGATCTTCAGGTTGCGCAGCGTGGTGACGATGGTCAGGCCATCGACTTCAGGCAGCATGCGGTCCAGGGTAATGAGGTCGTATCCCCCGGCGATGGCCTTGGCCAGGCCCTCACGGCCGTTGTCGGCCCAATCCACGTCCAGGCCGTGGCTGGTGAGTTCGGCGACGATTTCCTGTCCGGTGACGGCGTCGTCTTCGATGGTCAGTACGCGGGGCATGCTGGTTCCTGGGCGGCGAATGGAGATTTGATTGTGCCAAAGAATAGACAAGCGGCGATTTAAGAAAAATTCATCTACCGGTCGCGCAAAAACAGAACGGGGCATGCCATTGCCTGGCATGCCCCGTCTCTGCGCGTGGCGCTAAGCCTCAGGCGACCTTGACGATCCAGCCTGCTGGCGCTTCGACGTCACCGCTCTGAATGCCGGTCAGCTCGTTATAGAGCTTTTGGGTAACCGGGCCGACCTTTTCCAGGTCGTGGAACACGTGCAGCTTGCCGTTGTACTCGATGCCACCGATCGGGGTGATCACCGCAGCGGTGCCGCAAGCGCCTGCTTCGATGAAGCGGTCGAGCTTGTTGATTTCGACATCGCCTTCGATCACGGTCAGGCCCAGGCGCGATTGCGCCAGTTCCATCAGCGACAGGCGAGTGATGCCTGGCAATACCGAGGCCGACTTGGGGGTGACGAACTCGTTGTTGGCGGTGATGCCGAAGAAGTTGGCCGAGCCGACTTCCTCGATCTTGGTATGGGTCAGCGGGTCCAGGTAGATAGCGTCGGCGAAATTGGCCTTCTTGGCCTCGGCGCCTGGCTGCAGGCTCGCCGCGTAGTTGCCACCGACCTTGGCTGCACCGGTGCCTTGAGGGGCGGCACGGTCGAAGCTGGAGATCTGGAAGTTGTGCGGCTTCATGCCGCCCTTGAAGTACGAGCCAACCGGGATGGCGAAGACCGAGAAGATGAACTCCGGAGCGGTGCGCACGCCGATGTTGTCACCGGTGCCGATCACGAAGGGACGCAGGTAGAGGGCGCCTTTGCCGTGGGGCGGGACGAACTTCTCGTTGGCCTTGACCACTTGCTTGCAGGCCTCGATGAACACATCGGTCGGCACCTGCGGCATCAGCAGGCGGGCACAGCTGCGCTGCATGCGGGCGGCGTTCTGGTCAGGGCGGAACAGGTTGATCGAGCCGTCCTTGCAACGGTAGGCCTTGAGGCCCTCGAAGCATTGCTGGCCATAGTGCAGGGCAGTGGAGCCTTCACTGATGTGCAGCACGTTGTCTTCGGTCAGGGTGCCGTTGTCCCACTCACCATTGCGCCATACGGACAGGTAGCGCTTGTCGGTCTTGATGTAGTCGAAACCCAGCTTGTCCCAGTTAATGCTCTCGTTACTCATGACACCCTCGATTGTCTTGCAGATGCCCGATCGCTCGGGCGGCTGTTATATGCGCACCTCGCCACGATAATACATCCATCGCGGATCGGGAACGGTCAGTCACGAATTGTCCATGATCGAGAAGGTCTCCAAGGGTGGGGAGTTCGATCGCAGCGAACCCTTCATGCTCGCGCCCTTCACCTGAGCCTCTCGGCACCGAAACAGGGCCTGGCTGCGCCCCTCCAAAGGGCGTTGCAGGTGCTCATGCCCCATGCCAGAGCCCTCGCCGCAGATGTTTCATCTTCCTTCACCTGCAGAGTTGGCCCGCAACCTGCTATATCCAGCCAGCGAATTTGATCGAGTGGTCAGCCCGCCGCATCCAGGGGATGCCTCGCGGCTGGCCCTCTAAACGGCCATCAGGCCACGGATTATCAGGGGCCGCGGGATGTCGCAGGCGGAACAGATCGAACAACCGGAACAGGCGGCAGGCTGGAGCGCGTACTTGCAGTTGCGCTTCGTCGAACGCGATGGCGTGACTCGTCTTGGTGCGCGCCGTCATTTTGGACCTCTTTTGGTGCAACGGCCTTTCTACCCCGAAGGTGCACCGTGCCACGTGTACGTCCTGCACCCGCCAGGTGGCATCGTCGCCGGTGACCGGCTCGAGCTGGATATCCACCTCGAACCCGGCAGCCATGCGCTGCTGACCATGCCCGGTGCCAGCAAGTTCTACCGCAGCATCGGCCCCACCGCACGGCTGGCGCAGCATTTTCACCTGCAGGCCGGCAGCACGCTGGAGTGGTTGCCGCAGGACAGCATCTTCTTCAATGGCGCCCGTGCCAGCCTCGACAGCCGTTTCAGCCTTGCGCCCGGCGCCCGACTGCTGGCCTGGGAGACCCTGTGCCTGGGGCGACCGGTGATGAACGAGCGTTTCGACCTGGGTGCGCTCGACAGCCGACTGCAGATCGATCTGCCTGATGGCCCCGGCCTGCATGAGCGGCTGCGTATCGAGGGTGGGCGGCTCGACAAGCTCGCCGGGCATCCGCTGCTCGCCACCTTTTGCGCAGCGCCTGCGGACCAGGCCGTGCTCGAACAGGTGCGTGCGCTGCTCGACCGACTGGATAACCCCGCCGGCGCGACATTGCTCGGCTCGCTGCTGGTGATCCGCCTGCTCGACCACGACAACCAAAACCTGCAACACACCCTGCAGCGCCTCTGGCACGTATTGCGCCCGGCCGTCCTCGGCCTGCCCGCGTGCCCGCCGCGCATCTGGGCCACTTGAGAGAGCGCCATGGAGCTGACCCCTAGAGAGAAAGACAAACTGCTGCTGTTCACTGCCGCACTGCTGGCAGAACGGCGCCTGGCCCGCGGCCTTAGGCTCAACTATCCGGAAGCGGTGGCGCTGATCAGCGCGGCGGTGCTCGAAGGCGCCCGTGATGGCCGCACGGTGGCCGAGCTGATGAGCTTGGGCCGTGAAGTGCTTGGCCGCGAGCAGGTGATGGAGGGCGTCGCCGAGATGCTCCATGACGTGCAGGTCGAAGCCACGTTCCCCGACGGCACGAAGCTTGTGACCGTGCATGACCCCATCGTTTGAACCGGCCCAGGAGCCCAGCATGATTCCAGGAGAAATCCAGGTCGCCGACGGCGACATCGAACTCAATGTCGGTCGCGAAACAGTCAGCGTCAGCGTCGCCAATCATGGCGACCGGCCGGTGCAGGTCGGTTCGCACTACCACTTCTATGAGGTCAACGACGCGCTGGTGTTCGAGCGCCAGCCGACCCGCGGCTTTCGTCTGGATATTCCAGCCGGCACCGCCGTGCGTTTCGAGCCGGGCCAGTCGCGTACCGTGCAGTTGGTGGCGTACGCCGGCAAGCGCGAGGTCCACGGCTTCCAGGGCAAGGTGATGGGCGCGCTGGAGGGCAGGGCATGAGCCGTATTTCCCGCCGGGCCTATGCCGACATGTTCGGCCCCACCGTCGGCGACCGCGTGCGCCTGGCCGACACTGCGCTGTGGGTGGAGGTCGAGAAGGATTTCACGATCTATGGCGAAGAGGTCAAGTTCGGGGGTGGCAAGGTCATTCGTGATGGCATGGGCCAGGGCCAGATGCTCGCAGCCGAAGCCATGGACCTGGTCTTGACCAATGCCTTGATCATCGATCACTGGGGCATCGTCAAGGCCGACATCGGCGTCAAGCATGGGCGCATTGCCGCGATTGGCAAGGCCGGCAACCCCGACGTGCAGCCGGGCGTGACCGTGCCGGTAGGGCCGGGGACCGAGGTGATCGCGGCCGAAGGCAAGATCGTCACCGCTGGCGGTATCGATTCGCACATCCACTTCATCTGCCCACAGCAGGTCGAGGAGGCGCTGACCAGTGGCGTCACCACCTTCATCGGCGGCGGCACCGGGCCGGCCACCGGCACCAACGCCACTACCTGCACACCGGGCCCCTGGTATCTGGCGCGCATGCTCCAGGCTGCCGATACCTTGCCGATCAACATCGGTTTGCTGGGCAAGGGCAATGCTTCGCGTCCGGAGGCTCTGCGCGAACAGATCGTCGCTGGCGCGGTCGGTCTGAAGCTGCATGAGGACTGGGGCTCGACCCCGGCAGCCATCGACTGTTGCCTGGGTGTGGCCGAGGAAATGGATATCCAGGTGGCGATCCACACCGATACCCTCAATGAGTCCGGTTGCATCGAGGACACCCTGGCGGCCATCGGCGATCGTACCATTCATACCTTCCATACCGAGGGCGCCGGTGGCGGCCATGCCCCGGACATCATTCGCGCGGCTGGACAGGCCAACGTACTGCCGTCGTCGACCAACCCGACCCTGCCCTATACGGTCAACACCGTCGACGAGCACCTGGACATGCTCATGGTCTGCCACCACCTGGACCCAAGCATCGCCGAAGACGTGGCCTTCGCCGAGTCGCGCATCCGTCGCGAAACCATCGCCGCCGAGGACATCCTTCACGACATGGGCGCTTTCGCCATGACCTCGTCCGACTCCCAGGCCATGGGGCGGGTCGGCGAAGTGGTGCTGCGGACCTGGCAGGTGGCCCACCAGATGAAGCTGCGCCGTGGCCCGCTGGCACCAGACGGCGCATACAGCGACAACTTCCGGGTCAAGCGCTACATCGCCAAGTACACCATCAACCCTGCGCTGACCCACGGCATCGCCCATGAAGTCGGCTCGGTTGAGGTGGGCAAGCTGGCCGATCTGGTGCTGTGGGCACCGGCGTTCTTTGCGGTCAAGCCAGCCCTGGTGATCAAGGGTGGGATGATCGCTACCGCGCCCATGGGCGACATCAATGGCTCGATCCCGACCCCGCAGCCGGTGCATTACCGGCCGATGTTCGGCGCCCTGGGGGCCGCTCGCCATGCCACGCGCATGACGTTCCTGCCTCAGGCGGCCATGGACCGTGGCCTGGCCGAGGAACTCGGGCTGCGCAGCCTGATCGGCGTGGCTCACGGCTGCCGCCAGGTGCGCAAGGCCGACATGCTGCTCAACACCCTGCAGCCGGTGATCGAAGTCGATTCGCAGACCTACCAGGTGCGCGCCGATGGCGAACTGCTGGTCTGCGAACCGGCCAGCGAGCTGCCGCTGGCCCAGCGTTATTTCCTGTTCTGAAGGAGTGAAGATGATCGTTCTGACTCGCCGAATCGAGCGCGCCGACCGCGTCGATGGCACTGTCACCCTGGATGTCGACAGCCGCATCAAGAGTCGCTTGCGCGTGACCCTGGACGATGGCCGCGATGCGGGCCTGATGCTCGAACGCGGGCACTTGCTGCGTGGCGGCGAGCTGCTCGCCGATGCCGAGGGCGGCCAGGTCGTGCGCGTGCTGGCCGCGCGCGAGGCGGTATCCACGGTGCGCTGCGATGACCCGCACCTGCTGGCCCGTGCTGCCTACCACCTGGGTAACCGCCACGTGCCGTTGCAGATCGAGCCGGGCCTGCTGCGCTACCAGCATGACTATGTGCTCGATGACATGCTGCGCGGCCTGGGCCTGACCGTAGAGGCCGAGCAGGCGCCTTTCGAGCCTGAAGCCGGGGCCTACCAAAGTGCACCGCATAGCCACAGCCATAGCCACGACCACCCGTTCGTGCGCCTGCCATCCCACACCTGATCCTGCTGTTAATGGAGCTTATGATGAAGAAGACGTTCGCCCTTGTCCTGCTGATGGTCGCGCTGCCGGCCTTTGCCCATCCCGGCCACGATGCCAATCCGCTGCACGATGGCCTGCTGCATCCGCTGACCGGCCTCGATCACCTGCTCATGCTGTTGGGTACCGGCGTGCTGGCCGCGCTGACCCGGCGTAACCTGGTCCTGCCACTGGCGACCTTGGCCGCGATGTTCGCCGGCGCCGTATGTGGGCACCTGTTCGGTGATGTGCTGGGTATGGAGAGCATGATCGCCGTGTCGGTGCTGGTCGCTGCCGCCGCCGTCCTGCTGCCCAGCCGCCAATTGCTGCTGGCGCTGGCCATGCCGGTGTTCGCCCTGTTCCATGGCTGGGCCCACGGTGTGGAAGCGACGCCAAGCGCGTTCTGGCAGTTCAGTGCCGGCTTCGTCACTGTCAGCGGCCTGTTGCTCTTGGCTGCCTTTGCCGTCGGTTGCCTGCTGCGCCGCCATAGCGGTCTGCAGAAGGCCTTCGGTGGCGGCCTGCTGGCCGGTGCCGCCGTCGTGCTGGCCGGTTGATGAACAGCGACCTGGCACTGCTGCGCTTGCTGCAGTTGGCCAGCCCCGGCCTGCCGGTCGGCGGCTTCACCTATTCGCAAGGCCTGGAATGGGCGGTGGAGGCGGGCTGGGTGAGTGACACCGGCGCTTTCGCCGCCTGGCAGCGCGAGCAGATGCACGACACCCTGGTCTACCTCGACTGGCCGGTGTTGGCGCGCCTGTACCGGGCCTGCCAGGCCAATGATGCCGAGGCATTCGCTCGCTGGAGCCGATTCCTGCTGGCCAACCGCGAGACCGCCGAACTGCGTCTTGAAGAGCAGCAGCGCGGCGCGGCCTTGGCGCGGATGATCGATGGCTGGCAACTGGGCCAGGAGCCGGCCTGGCGCGCCAGTCTGGAGCTGACCCAGCTCGGCGGTATGGCCTGGCTCGGCGCCCATTGGTCGATTCCACTGCGACAGCTCGCCCTGGGCCACGCATTCGCCTGGCTGGAAGGTGCAGTGATGGCTGGCGTCAAGCTGGTGCCATTCGGCCAGCAGGCGGCGCAGACCCTGTTACGTGACTTGGGCACGGAACTGTCCGACCTGCTCGATCAGGCCCTGGCCCTGGCCGACGATCAGCTCGGTGGAGGCTTGCCGTTGCTTGCCATCGCTTCGTCACGACACGAAACCCAATACACCCGTCTATTCCGTTCTTGAGGACTGCCTTCATGCAAAGTTATCAGCAACCCCTGCGCGTCGGTGTCGGCGGCCCGGTCGGTTCCGGCAAGACCGCGCTGCTCGAAGCCCTGTGCAAGGCCATGCGCGATCACTACCAGATTGCCGTGGTCACCAACGATATCTACACCAAGGAAGACCAACGTATCCTCACCGAGGCCGGCGCCCTGGAGCCTGAGCGCATCGTCGGTGTCGAGACCGGCGGCTGCCCGCACACCGCCATTCGCGAAGACGCTTCGATGAATCTGGCCGCAGTAGAGGGGCTGGCACGCAAATTCGGCAATCTGGAAGTCATCTTCGTGGAAAGCGGCGGCGACAACCTGAGTGCCACCTTCAGCCCGGAACTGGCTGATCTGACCATCTACGTGATCGACGTCGCCGAAGGCGAGAAGATCCCGCGTAAGGGCGGCCCGGGCATCACCAAGTCCGATTTCCTGGTGATCAACAAGACCGACCTGGCGCCCTATGTCGGGGCTTCCCTGGAGGTGATGGAGCGTGACACCCAGCGCATGCGCCCGCAGCGCCCGTGGACCTTCAGTAACCTGAAGAAGGGCGAGGGACTGCAGGCGGTCATCGACTTCATCGTCGAGCGCGGCATGCTTGGCGTCAGGGGGTGAGTGTTCGCTTGGGAGGGGTAGTGCCGCACACATCGAGCGCACGCTTCGCGAAGCGTGCCCTCACCCCCGCCTATCACCCATCAACGCCCACAACCGCGGGTCTTCAAAATCGTCGATCACCAGCCCAGCTCCCGCTGCCAAAAGCCGTTCTTCGGTCTGGGTGGTGGCCAGCCCCACGGTGAAGATCCCTGCCGCACTGGCCGCACGCACTCCTGGCAGCGAATCCTCGAAGGCCAGGGCCTGTTCGGGCCTGGCGCCCAGGCGCTGCAAGCCGGTCAGGTACGGCAGGGGGTCGGGCTTGGGCCGGGCCAGCTCTTCGGCCACCAGCACGTGCTCGAACTGCGCGCCCAGGCCCATGGCTGCGAGCATGTGCTCGGCATTCAGGCGCGGCGCATTGGTCACCACGCACATGCCCATCGCCTGAGCCTCGGCATAGGCCAGCAAGCGCAGCAGTCCCGGCATCGGAGCCAGCACCGGCGCCAGTTCGCGGAACAAGGCCTCCTTGCGCGCGGCCAGGGCCGCGCATTCGGCGGCGCTGGCGGCGGGAAACAACTCGGCGAACAAGGCGCCGTTGGCCCGACCGCTGACCTGTGCATCGAACTGCGCCTGGGTCAGCTCACGGCCGTCATAGTCATGCAGCAACTGGCGGAAGGCCTGCAGGTGCAGGGTATCGGTATCGGTCAGGGTTCCATCGAGGTCGAACAGCAGGGCGGTCAGCATCAGGCATCCAGGCAAGAAAAACACAACACCCTGGGATGATAACCAAAGCAGCCGATGAAGGGGGCTGTTCAGTGTGTTCCGAAAAGAGTACAAATGTACTCCATGGACACACTGACCCCAAAACGCCGGGCAATCCTCGGCTTCATTCGCGAACGCATCGCCGACCATGGCCAGCCGCCAAGCCTGGCCGACATCGCCACGCGCTTCGGTTTCGCCTCGCGCAGCGTGGCACGCAAGCACATTACGGCGCTGTGCCAGGCCGGTTATATAGACGTCACCCCCAACCAGGCGCGCGGTATCCGCCTGGCCGAGCCATTGCGCCGTCCGGAAATCCTCGAAATCCCGGTGCTGGGGCAAGTCGCCGCCGGTGCGCCGATCGGTCCCGACCTGGGTATCCACGAGCAACTGTTGCTCGATCCCAGCCTGTTCCGGCGTACCCCCGACTACCTGCTCAAGGTGCGCGGCGACTCGATGATCGATGACGGCATCTACGACGGCGATCTGGTGGGCATTCTTCAGCAAGCCGATGCGGGTGACGGCCAGATCGTGGTTGCCCGCCTGGATGGCGAGGTCACCATCAAGCGCTTGCAGCGCCAACCTGGCGGTTATCGGTTATTGCCGCGCAACCCGGCCTATGCCCCGATCGACGTCGGTCCAGAACGCGACTTCTGCATCGAAGGCGTCTTCTGTGGCCTGTTGAGGCGTGACTGATGGGCGCGGTCGTCGACCTGGACCGGCTGCTCGACCAGCGCCAGGTATGGCGTGGTCGGCAAGCCCAGGCCCGGCCCCAGGGACTGCAGCCTACCGGGCACGCCGCGCTCGACGAGCGCTTGCCCGATGGCGGCTGGCCCGCTGCTGCGCTGACCGAACTGCTCCTGGCCAGCCCCGGTTGCGGTGAGCTGCACCTGCTCTGGCCCTCGTTGGCACGGCTCAGCGCCGAGGGTGGCCGGGTGGTGCTGGTGGCGCCTCCTTTCGTGCCCTACGCGCCGGCCTGGCAGGCCGCGGGGGTGGACCTGCGCTGGCTGGTGCAGGTGGACGCCCAGCAGGCCGATGCCTTGTGGGCTGCCGAACAGTGCCTGCGCTCGGGTAGTTGCGCTGCGGTGCTGTGCTGGCCGGAGCGTGCCGACGACCGCGCGTTGCGACGCCTGCAGGTGGCGGCCGAAACCGGCCAGGCCCTGGCTTTCGCCTGTCGTTCGCAACAGGCTGCGCACAATCCGTCGCCGGCTGCATTACGCGTTGCCATCGACGCCCGTCCGGCGCAATGGCGAGTGCTCAAGTGCAGGGGCGGCCTGCCGCCGGCCGGGGCCATCCCCAGCCCAGGGCGGGGATGATGCAGCATGCTCTGGGCCTGTATTCTCCTGCCGCAGTTGGCGCTCGACTCGGTCCTGCGCGAACGCCCCGACCCCGATAGTCCGCTGGTACTGGTCAACGGGCCGACCCAGCGCCGCGTCTTGCAGGCAGTCAATCCGGCCGCCCGGGCCTTGGGCCTGCGTGCGGGGCAGACACTTACCGCAGCCCGTGCGCTGGCCGATGGCTTCGCCTGCGTAGAGGTCGAGCCGGCGCGCATCGAGCAACTGCAACAGTTGCTGGCGGCCTGGGCCTACCGATATAGCGCCCAAGTCAGCCTGCATTATCCCCGTGCCTTACTGCTCGAGGTGGGTTCGAGCCTGCAATTGTTCGGTCCCTGGCCTACCTTCGAGGCACGGCTGCGTCAGGAACTGACCGAGCTGGGACTGCGCCAGCGCATCGTGTTGGCCAC
This sequence comes from Pseudomonas sp. HD6422, assembly GCF_025377065.1. Lineage (NCBI taxonomy): Bacteria > Pseudomonadati > Pseudomonadota > Gammaproteobacteria > Pseudomonadales > Pseudomonadaceae > Pseudomonas > Pseudomonas sp. HD6422. Next base: position 95,157 of record NZ_JAHWIW010000024.1, read on the forward strand.
CAATCCGGTTGCCGCACGTATGCTCGCCAATGGTCACGATGGCCTGGCCCTGACCTGTCCGCAGCAGACCCGCGAGGCACTGGCGAGCATGCCCATCGAGCGTATCGGGCTGCCAGGTGATGCCGCCGAGGCCTTTTCACGCATGGGGTTGTGCCGGCTCGGTGAAGTCCTGGCCTTGCCCCGCGACGCTCTGGCCAAGCGCTTTGCCGCCAAGGTGCAGTTACATCTGGACCAGTTGCTCGGCCTGCGCAGCCTTGGACTGGACTTCTACCAGCCGCCGGACCGCTTCGAGGCTCGGCTCGAACTGAATTTCGACGTCGAGTCGCATCAGGCGCTGTTGTTCCCACTGCGCCGTCTGCTCAATGACCTGGCGGCCTTTCTGGCCGGGCGCGACTGTGGCGTGCAGCGATTTTGCCTGCACCTGGAGCATGCCGAGGGGGCAGACACCTTGCTCAAGGTCGGGTTGCTGGCGGCCGAGCGCGATGCGGCGATGTTGTTCGAGCTGGCACGAGGGCGGCTCGAACCTCTGCAGATTCCGGCGCCGGTGCGTAATCTGCGCCTGGTAGCCGATGACCTGCCGGCCTTCGTGCCGCAGCACAGGGCGCTGTTCGATCCGCGTGCCCAGCAGTTGCAGCCCTGGGAGCAATTACGAGAGCGCCTGCGGGCTCGGCTTGGCGATAACGCCGTCAAAGGCCTGCGCGCCGAAGCCGATCATCGTCCGGAGTGTGCCTGGCAGGCGGCGGAGCAGGGCGGTCAGGGCGCGTTGGCGGTGCTGCCGGGCAGCCGACCTGGCTGGTTGTTGCCGGCACCGCTGGCATTGGGCGAGGGTGGCCATCGCCTGCTCGGGCAGGCCGAACGGATCGAGTCCGGCTGGTGGGACGGTGGCGATGTGCGGCGCGATTACTACCGCATCGAAACCCGCGAAGGATTACGCGGCTGGGCCTATCAGGACCTCGCGGCGCCGGGGCCGTTGTGGCTGCAAGGGTGGTTTGCTTGACATCCTCCCCGCCCTATAAGGACGGGAATTCCTACAGGTAGACGGCCATGCCCGACCGCGAGAATGTTCCTCGCCGCGTTAATGTCGCGGTCGT